>JBKGHI010000028.1:0-57590 GCA_046520405.1 Myxococcus sp. 1LA | reverse complement strand
TCTTCGAATCGAACCCCTTCGTCCGCTTCGCCACCTCGACGGTGCGCTCCAGCAGTCGGCGGTCCATTTCGGTCTCGATGAGGCGCTCCCGGAATTGCTGCAGCCCGCCCTGGGAGAAGGCGGGCTCGTCCTCATCTGCGCCGAGCCGGTCCAGTACCATTCGCCACCGGCTGTCGGTGGCCGAGAGGCATACGGCTTCGGCATCCGACGTCTGCGTGTAAGCCTGCACCAGCAGCGCCATGCACATCATCGCGGGTGGCTGCGGCGCTTGTCCCTGGCCCGTCTGTCGGTACATTGCCTCGAGTTCGTCCTGAAAGGCCTCATCGAACAACTCGTGCCGATGCTCGCGCAGGAAGACGAAGAGCTTCCTGCTCTTCCCCGCGAGCTTCAGCAGGCGCTGCTCCCGTGCGCTCTGCTCCACAGCCGGCTTCCAGCGTTCCATGAGACACCTCCGTGAAGGGGTGACCTATGCACGCGACGACAGCCCGCGTCGCTCCCCTGCCGCTTGCCTGCTCCCTCGCTGTAACCTGATCGGCGCTCTAGGCCCCGCTCTCCTGCCCGCTCGGCAGAAGAAGGGGGCGCCGCGCGCTTTGCCCTCACCCGGGCCGATGCCCAGCCTCCAAGTCACGCGGGTCTGCGTCCGCGCAGGCCCTTTTCGTCTTGGGGCCCCGAGGGGGCAGGAGCGCACGCAATGAAGGCTGTCGTTTTCCATGGGATTGGGGACATCCGGCTCGACGACGTGGCGGAGCCCAGAATCGAGAAGCCGACGGATGCCATCGTCCGCCTGACGGCGAGCGCCATCTGCGGCACCGACCTCCACATGATTCGCGGCACCATGCCGGGCATGAAGCCGGGCACCATCCTGGGCCACGAAGGCGTGGGCGTCATCGAGGCGCTGGGCGACGACGTCCGCAACCTCAACATCGGCGACCGGGTGGTCATCCCGTCCACCATCGCCTGTGGCAACTGCTCGTACTGCCGCGCCGGGTACCACGCCCAGTGCAACGACGCGAACCCCAACGGCCCCAACGCGGGCACGGCCTTCTTCGGAGGCCCCCAGGAGACGGGGCCCTTCCACGGCATGCAGGCGGAGAAGGTGCGGGTGCCCTTCGCCAACGTGGGCCTGGTGCGGATTCCGGAGGGCGTCTCCGACGAGCAGGCCATCCTCATCTCCGACATCTTCCCCACCGGCTACATGGGCGCGGAGCTGGCGGAAATCAAACCCGGTGACACCGTGGCGGTGTTCGGCTGCGGCCCCGTGGGCCTCTTCGCCATCGTCAGCGCGAAGCTCCTGGGCGCCGGCCGCGTCTTCGCCATCGACTGCCACGAGGACCGCCTGGAACTGGCGCGCGCCCAGGGCGCGGAGGTCATCAACTTCGACGAGGAAGACCCGCTCGAGACGCTCAAGCGCCTCACCAACGGCATCGGCGTGGACCGCGCCATCGACGCGGTGGGCGTGGACGCCATGCACCCGCACCACGGTCCCGGGGCGAAGAAGGCCCACGAAGAGAAGGCCGAATTCAAACGCGAGGTGAAGGAGGCCGCCCCCAAGACGAACCCCAAGGGCGACAACTGGGTTCCCGGCGACGCGCCCGCGCAGGCCCTGATGTGGGCCGTGGAGGGACTGGCCAAGGCGGGCACCCTGTCCATCATCGGCGTCTATCCGCAGCAGGTGCGCACGTTCCCCATCGGCATGGCGATGAACAAGAACCTCACGATGAAGATGGGCAACTGCAACCACCGCAGGTACATCCCCAAGCTGCTGGAGTTGGTGCGCACCGGCGTGGTGGACCCCACGGCCATCCTGTCCCACGTGGAGCCCATGGGCAGCGCCATCGACGCATACCGCAACTTCGACATGCGCAAGCCCGGCTGGGTGAAGGTGGAGCTGGAGCCCACGCAGCTCCAGTAGGCCTCACGCGTCCAGCAGCAGGCACGAGTCACCGAACTCGTGCCCCAGGTAGCCGCGCGCCTCCGCGTGCGCGGCCACCTCCTGGAGCAGCGGCAGCGGCGCGAAGGCCTGGAGCAACGCATGGTGGCTGCTACCCGGCTCGTGCACGCCGGTGAGCAGCCCGTGCACCAGACGCGGGACGAAGCCCGGCCCCAGGAGCAGGTCCGTCACCTCCTCGCCCGCCACCAACCAGCCGCCGTGCTGCGCCGCGCGGCCCTCCAGGGCCCGCACCACGGTGGTGCCCACCGCCACCACCCGTCCGCCCGAGGCTCGCGTGTGCAGCACGGCCTCCACCGTGGCGGCGGGGATGTCGGAGCGCTCGGGCCGGGGCAACGCCGCGTCCAGCACCGCGTCGCCCGTGGAGGAGAGCCCCGCCGCGTGGGTGAGCGACGCCAACCGGACGCCCTTCCGGCGCAGCGCCAGCAGCACGCTCCAGGTGAGCGGCAGGCCCGCGGAGGCGCCTCCGCGGACCAGGGCCGCGCGCCGTAGGCCGTCTGCACGTGCCACAGCGCCAGCGGCGCCTCCGTGTACGCGTACTGCACCGGGCGCCCGCTCCGATACAGCCCGGACCAGAGCGCCGCGCCTGTCGCGTCGAAGGCCACGCGCAGCAAGCGGGGAGACGGCGGCAGCACCGCCACCACCCGCGCCTTCAGTCCTCCCACGACCAACTCCGCGCCCTCGGACAACGAGGGCGGCGGTGGCCGGTCCTCCGTGCGCCGCCGCCAGTCCCCCGCGCCGAACAGCACCACCGTCCAGGTGCCGTCCGGCTCGCGTGACAGCAGGCGCAGCTCGATTCGCTCGCCCGACGCCGTCCGCCCCGGCAGGGACGCGGGCAAGGTGGCGGCGTCGTTCACCACCAGCAGGTCTCCGTCGCGCAGCAGCGACGGGAGGTCCGCCACGCGCGCGTCGTGGAAGCGGCGGGCGCGGGGCTCCACCTGGAGCAGACGGCCTTCGTCGGGGCGGTCCGCCGGCCAGCGCGCGGGCTTCATGCGGCCTCCAGCTTCGCCGCCTCCAGGCGGGCTCCCGAGGGCACGACCTCCGCCTGCCACGCCACCCAGTCCACGAGCCGGGCCGCCACCGCCTCCGGGCGGCTCAACTGGGAGTAGTCCGCATCCGGCACCGCGTCCCGGTACATCCGCGTATCCATCTCCCCCGGGTCCACCGAGAAGAAGCGCACGCCGGTGCCCTCCAGCTCCGCGGCCCACACGCGGCCCAGGTGCTCCAGCGCCGCCTTCGACACGCCATACGCGCCCCAGCGCGGATAGGCCGACACCGCCGCGTCCGAGGTGATGTTCAGCACCAGCCCCCTGCCCCGCACCGCCATGTTTCCCGCCACGGCCTTGGTGAGGCGGAAGGGGCCCACCACGTTGACCTCCAGCACGCGCTGCAGGTCCTCGCAGGCGGTGTCCAGCAGCAGCGGCAGCGGCGTGGGGCCCAGCGTGCTCGCGTTGTGGACCAGCACGTCCAGCGGGCCCACCAGCGCCGTCGCGGCGCCCACCAGCGGGTAGATGGCCTCCTTGTCTCCTACGTCATGGACCAGGGCGTGGGCGTCCAGGCCCTCCCAGCGCAGCGCCTCCGCGACGGCTTCCATCTCCGCGGCGTGACGCGCCACGCCCACCACGCGCGCGCCCCGGCGGGCAAAGCCATTCATCAGCGCCAGGCCCAGCCCCCTGCTGGCGCCCGTAATCAGGATGCTCTTGTCGATGCGAACCATTCGTGTTCCCTCCTTGCTTCTGGAGATACACGCCGCTCGCCATTCCATTGGCGCCTGGGCCAAGGGCTTGGCAGATTGCCAATCCATGAACGACGATGACCTGCCCGGCAGGCTGGCCCGCAACATCCGCTCCCTGCGCGAGACGCGAGGCGCCACGCAGGCGCAGCTATCCCGGCTGGCGGGGGTGCCTCGCGCCACCTGGGCCCACCTGGAGTCCGGAGCGGCGAACCCGACGCTGTCCGTGCTGCACCGCGTGGCCGCCGCGCTCCAGGTGTCGCTGGAGGAGCTGATCGCGAAGCCCCGCGCCAGCGCCCGGCACTACCCGCGCGCCACCTTGCCCGTCCGGGTGCGCGGTGGCGGCATGCTGCGCAAGCTGCTGCCAGACCCGCTGCCCGGCATGGAGTTCGACCGGGTGGAGCTGCCGCCGCAGGTGCGCGTCACCGGCGTCCCACACACACCCGGCACCCGGGAGTACCTGGCGTGTGAGACAGGGGAGTTGGTGCTCGTGGCCAGCGGGGAGCGCTTCCTCCTCCAGCCCGGGGACGTGGTCGTCTTCCGCGGGGACCAGAAGCACTCCTACGAGAATCCTGGAGCACGGACGGCCGTGGGTTACTCGGTCGTCCTGCTGGCGCCTTCGATATGAGCGCGCAGGAGGGGCCGGCCGAGAGAGATACACTGGGGCCCATGGCGCACCTCTCGCGAGTCCTCACCGTCGTCCTCGGTGCCGTGCTCGGTGCAGTGGGGGCGTGGGTGTTGCTGAAGCCCGCGTCGCCTTCACTGCCGGACACGCCGTCCGTCGTGCAGCAGATGCGGGACGTGGCTCGGCTGGAGACGCTGGAGGTCGCGCTCTACAAGAAGGTGACCTTCACGCCGGAGCCACAGGCCACGGACGCGCTCTGGAAGGACGTGCTGAACTGGGCGCGTCATGCGCTCCAGAACCCGCATGGCCGCGCCATCGTCTTCGCGAACGCGCACCTGGGCTTCGACTTCCAGCGCTTCGACCGCTCGCATCTCCAGATAACGGGGACACGCGTCTACGTGGTGCTGCCGCCCATGGAGGTGAAGGTGGAGCTGCGCCCCGGGGAGACGGAGGTCATCGACTCCAACCTGGACAGTGAGCAGACGGCGCAGTTGCTGGAGAAGGCCCGTGTCGCCTTCGAGCACGAGGTCCGCTCCGACGGTCGCCTCCAGCGAAGGGCGCAGGAGTCGGCGGAGCGCTCGCTGAGGGCACTGCTGCTGACGCTGGGCTACCGCGAAGTGCTGTTCGTGGACACGCTGCCCGCGGGCACCGCGGGCTGAAGCCGGCTCACACCGCGGACAGCCCCTCTTCCGTCAGACGGAACCGGCCTGGGATGCCATCCGGCGAGGGCACCAGTCGGTCCAGTGCCTCGCGAGCGGCGGCGTCCGATTCGCGGCAGACCAGCACCCACTCTCTTCGGGCCAGGGACACGAGGTAGGGGCCTTCCCCCACGAGTTGCGCCAACGCCTGCCGCTGCGGCGCCAGGAGCAGACGCGCGGCATCATGACCGTCTCCTTTCGCCACCGCCCACAGGCCCGTGAGGGCTTTTGACGGCCGGATCTGCCCCTGGTCGATGAGCACGCACCCCACCGAGGCCACATGCGAGGACAGGTTGCGCCAGGCCGCCGCGTCCGCCGACTCTGGGGTGAGTCCCGCTGGCGCCAACGCGGACTCCGGCACGTAGCGAACGAACTCGGCGTCTTCCAGGACGTAGAAAATCTCCAGGCCCGCGGGCCCCGGCCGGTGCAGTGCGCCCACGGCCCGCGCCTCGAAGCCCGACGGACGCAGCACCGGACGCAAGCGAGCCTCCAACGACGCGCCCTCCTCGCCCAGGCCCGAGGACAACCCGCCCAGCTGTGCCGCCAGTGTTTCCGCGTAGGCCGTCAGCCCCTGCGAGCCTGGAGCCTCCAGGTACGCCGCATACAACGAGCCGACATCCACGCGCCCGACGCCCCCCGTGACGAGCTTCACGAGCAGGTCCTTGCCCTGCCTCCGGAACCCCACCCGCGCGCGCCCCAGCGCGGCGGTGAGCGCGGCGGTGAACTCCGGGCGCAGCACCTGCTCCTGGGGCACGGTCGGGGGCGGCAGGTCCACGGACTCCAGTTCCTCCTTCAACAGCCGGGCCTCGGCATCGAAGGGGTCACGGGCCAGCGCATCCGCGACATAGGCGCGGGCCTTGTCCGTCTCGCCACGCCGCAGTCCCAGCACGGCAAGGACCTTGAGCACCTCCGGGTCGTCCGGAGACTGGGCCAGGACGTCGTTCAGGAGCCGCTCCGCGTCGCCATGGCGCTCCAGTCCGAGCAGGGCCCGCGCCAGGCCCAGACGCACGGGCAGGTCTCGCGGGAAGTCGCGCCGCAGTGCCTCCAACAGGGGCAACGCCTCGCGTTCAGCGCTCGCGTTGATGAGGGCGTGCGCCAGAGCCAGCCGCAGGGCGGGACCGACGCCCCGCTGTGCCTCGGCGCGGAGCAGGGCCAGCTCCGCGCCGCTCAGAATCTCACCCGCCTCCACCTTGCGGCGGACGCGCTCCAAAGTCAGGGGGGCACTCACCGGCGGGACTCTAATGACCTCCGGGCAGCCGAGTGAAGGTGAAGCATGGAACGCAGGACAATCCTTCCAACAGGCTGGCTGGACAGTAGCCTTCCCAGGCAATGCGGCCGCTCCTGTCATTCTTACTCCTGCTGCTCACGGCAACCTGGGCAGGCTGCGCGTCGGCGCCCAAGGCGTCCTTTCAACAAGGAGGGAGCAACGCAGAGGAGGCGTGCGCCACGCCCGATGAGGACCTGTGCGTCTCGCTCCTGTGTATGGGCGACGCCTGCGGCTTCTACAGGTGTCAGGACCTGGGCGGAGTGGTCGAATTCGTCCGCTTCCCGCCAGCGCGTCCACCCGCGGCGGCCGCGGCCCCCGGCCAAGGTCCTCGGAGGCGTTGGGGCGGAGGACAGCACCTTCCTCGGGGCGCCGTCATGGTGTTCCCCAACTGGAATGGAACTCCTGAGCGCGCATTCTCAGCGCCACCGCGACTCACGCCCGGACGCTGGGAGAAACACCACATCTTCCCGCAGGCGGAGGACCTCGCCCGCTGGTTCGAACGGCAGGGCGTGAAAATCCACGACTACACCATGCCGATTCCACGCCACGTCCATCAACGGATTCACCGAGGCGGCGAGCGCGGCGGCGAGTGGAACCAAGCCTGGCGCGAGTTCAAGGACGCGAACGAGGGTGCGACGCCGGCCGAGATATTCAGGCACGCAGGCGAGCTCATTCACCGCTTTGAGCTCATGGGCGGCCCTATTCAGCCCTACTATTCACGCCCCGGAGCATGAGGACGAATGACGCGTTTCTTCTGGCTGCGCGAAGACTCGACGGTGCAACCCCGCCTCAACGGCAGCCTCAACGCCGCGCATAAATGGGGGCTGCCCGGCCTCGCGGGATGCCCAGGCTGCGGCGAGACCTGGGCCAGCTCAGGGCACCAGTACCCCGCTGTTGACTTGTCCGTCCTGCCCGAAGAGGGCGCGTTCCTGAAAGCCAGGTCCGAGCCATTCAACGAGTTCTCACGGCTCCGGGAGCTGGTGCGCCCCCTGGCGCCCTCAGGCGCCCTACTTCCTCCAGGGACGACGTTCGGGCCCTTGGTGGGAACGGCCTCGGGGCGGTTCGGCCCCTTCGCGTGGCTGGGCAGCAGTCTGCTGCTGATTCGCCACGAAGAGCTGGAGCGACTGCAGGAGGAAGGCATCCGCGGGCTGATTGGTGCTCGCACGGAGCTGCGATTCCGACAGAAGGACGCCCCCGTGTTCCTGGAGCCCCAGCTCGACCCACGTGGACAACTGCACGCGGACTGCATGCCCCCCGGACTGCCACCTCGGTGCGCTACCTGTGGACGCCTCGGGTTCCGTCGGCCCGACGCGCCCATCCTCGACGCGGCCTCGCTCCCAGCGGACGTGGACCTGTTCCGGGTGGGCAACTTCGCCACGATGATTGTCGGCTCCGAGCGGCTCGTGGAAACGGTGCGCCGCTTGGAGCTGGAGGGCATCTCGTTCCGGGAGCTGCCCACACGCTGAGGAAGTACGCCCCTCAGTGCCTGCTCGGCTGCTGGGGCTCCTGCATGGGCATGGTGCGCCCGATGCCGGCCGAGGGTTCCTCATCCTCGAGCATGCCGCGAATCATCTCCCGCAGCTCGGCGGAGTCCTCGTGGCCGTGCGCGGCGACCGCGTGCGAAACGGCCGCGCTGAAGACCTCGTCCTCCTCGCCGGAAATCGTCAGCGTGCAGTGGGTGTCACTGGGCGCCTTCCGGCAGTCCATCGTCTTGCGTGACATGGTGGTGCCTCCTCCTGCCTCACAGGTGGACACCCCCGCCCACCACCACAAGGGAGGGGCAGGCAGCCAACGCCCGGCTGCCGTGCCCACCACCACCTCAGCGCGCGTTGAGCGTGGCCACGAAGAACGCGCTCCGCGCCTCGAACAACCGGGCCGACAGCGCGTCGTACTGCTGCTGCGCCTCGGGCGTCTCGAAGTACTGGTCGTTCCACGAGCCCATGCCGCCAAACACGTCGGACAGCAGGTAGGCGAGCAGCCCACGCAACTTCGACTCCGGCAGCTCCAGCGGCTGAAGCAACCCCAGCGAGCCCAGCTTCCTCTCGAAGACCTCCACCGACGGCTCGTCGAAACCCGCGGCCTTCGCCGCCTCCAGGTACTCCGGCACCCGCTCCGGTGACAGCTCACCGTAACGCGGCGCCTGCCCGTCGAGCGCGAACACCGCCAGCTTGAACGCATCCGCGAAGGCCGAGCCCTGCGCCGTGGCGAAGTCGCCGGCCTCCCGAAGCACCGCCACGAAACCGCCCCGCGCCGCGTCCCAGGACGGCCCTTCGGATGCGGCCGCGAGCCCTGTCCCCAACTCCTGGAACAGGTACATCTGGTACACGACGGGATTGGACGTGAGGCGCAGCGCCTCCTTCTGCGAAATCCGTCCTGGGTCGTCGTCCGGCGAGAACACGGGCCGGACACATTCGCGAACGGGCTCGGGGATGACCAGCTCCGCGCCATGGGCCCGGGCCGACTGCTGCAACGCCATCATCAGGTTGCCGGTCATCAGCGACTGGAGCCCATCCGGCGCCATGGCCCGGAGGCGGGCCTCGAAGGCCTCCGCCGTCACCGGCGTCTCCCCTTCCGCCAGGAACTGGTTCTGGTTCCGGGCGATGCGCGCCCACACGTCCGAGGCGAAGGGCTGCGCGGCCACCAGATCCGCGAACCGCTGGGGCGTGGCGGTGTCGGTGAGGAGCAGTTGCTCCTCGGAGGGGATGAACTCCGCCCGCTGCTCGGGGGGCATCAGCTCGCGCAGAAACGCGTCCGGGTCACGGGTGTAGAAGCAGTCCTTGAGCGCCTCCGGAATCGTCACGTCCGCGCCCTGACGGCGCATGGCGGACTGGAGTTCCTCCACCAGGTCCCCGCCGCGCAAGTCGTAGTGCACGTAGCCGTCCGGCGACGCCAGGTAGTCCGCCACCTCCGAGGCCGCCACCGCGGGCCGCCCGTTGAGTTCGTTGTTCTCGGAGATGGACGCCGCCCAGACCTCGAAGACGCGCTCCGCATGCGGCTGCGCGCGGGCGAAGTCCACGAGCTGCCCCGGGGTCAGCAGGTGCGGGCTGCCGGAGTGCATCCGCAACAGGAAGTGTGAAACCGCCCCGCCCGAGGACACCTCCAGCACCAGCCCTCCCGAATTGGCGAACGCGGCGGCGATGTGCGCGGGGAGTGCCTCCGAGGAAGCCGCGCCGAAGTCCACCACCCGCGCGGAGAGCGGCCCGCCAGCGGAGAGCGTGTCGAGCCACTCAGTGAGCGGAAGGTCCCTCCCATCCTGGAGCCGGACACCCAGGGAGTATGCGTTCGGCACCGCGAGACGCCGCAGGCTCCAGGCCTCGCCCAGCTCCGCATCCAGCGCCTCGAGCCTCCGCGGCCACCCGGCGCGGTCCTCCTGAAGCAGCGAGGTCACCAGCACCAGGCAAAGGTCATCCACCCGCACGAACGGCCTCCATGAAACGGATGCGGCGAAGAGCGCCGCTCCAGAGGAGGCCAGTCAAAGCACGCCGGGCACTGGATGCAAACACGTCACGGCCTCGCCCGCGCCAGGACGGCACGCGAGGAGGCCGTGTCAGCCACTGCGACGGCTACTCCTTCGGCTTCGGCTCACCGAAGGCGTAGATGTCGTAGCCGATGCCGCCCAGGCTCTCACGGTCCTGCGCGTCCTGGTCGAACTGCACGAACTCCAGACGGTAGGGCTCCTCGGTGGCCTTGTCCGAGCGCTCGAAGAGCACCCGCACCTGGTGCTCCTCGCGGAACGCCAGCGGCAGGTTGTGGAACACGGCGCCTTCCGGAGAGGTGACCTCGAAGGTGCCTTCCTCGTTCACCAGCTCCAGGCCCTCGGACTTGCCGCCCGCCTCCATCCAGCGCTTGAACAGCTCCTCCGGCAGCCGCACCAACACGCGGCCCGCCTGCACCGGGAAGGGCCGGTCCCGTTCCGCTTCCGGCACCCGCACCGCCAGGCGCAACGCCCGGACGTCCTTGTGCACGTTGCGGACGATGAAGTGAATCTCCGACGTGCCCTCCTCCAGGTCCACGATGTTCACGTTGCGCCAGATGATGTTGTTGTTCTGGCGCACGTTGGTGCCGATGTCCGTCCCCTCCGGGAAGGTCATGGGGTCCGTGGCCGACTCCCAGCGCGCCACCAGGCAGTAGTGCCCTTCACCCGGCAGGTTGCTCCAGGGGACCTCGACGATGTGCGTGTCCGGGGTGAAGCCGTTGACGGGCTCGTCACCGAACTGGGTCCAGTCGGAGCTCCAGTCCAGGCCGGTGGAGGCGTTCGCGTAGTACAGCTTGAGCCGGCCCGAGGCGCCCGGCCGCGGCCCGCCGTGCAGCTTCACGTAGACGTAGTTGGTGTCGCCCAGCTCGGGGTTCTGGTGGACGTGCGGGTTGGCGACGCCATCCGGGCTCCGGCGAATCCAGATGTACGGGCTGGCCCACATGTCCTGGCCCGAGGTGGCCGGGTCCGGCTCCAGGCCGGTGTCGGACCAGGTGTCGCGCATCCAGACGTCATACGGGTCCGGGCAGGCGGCGCTGCGCAACGCGCACTGCGGGAGCAGCGAGCCCAGGTGCGTGATGATGGAGGTGATGGGCACGCCGCGGTTGGGACAGTTGGCGCAGTGGTGCAGCGCGACGACGCGGTGGTCCGAGTTCGCGATGACCGGCGAGCCCGACGAACCACCCTGCGTGTCCGCGTAGTAGCCGACGTCCAGCGGACCGCCCGACGAGCACGCGGGCTGGTTGAGGGAGAAGATCTCCGCGAAACCCGAGGCATCCGTCGAGTGCGTGGAGTTGCGCGCGATGTGCTTGCCCCACGCGGCGGGGTGCTGGGGAAGGTAGATGCGCTCGTTCACCACCGCGGTGGCGTTGCGGAGCTGGAGGTAGCCGTAGGTGGCCGTGGGGTTGGTGGGCAGGCGCACCAGGGCGTAGTCACGAGGCGCGTTCACGGCGATGAGCGTGGACGTCGTGGCCACCACCGTGCCCGGGCAGCCAAACCAGCTGTTGCAGGCGGAGCTACAGGCGGCGCCCTCGGCCATGAACTCGAAGTCGGTGTTGGACGCGTCCGAGGCGTTGGCGATGCAGTGCTCGTTGGTCATCACGTGGCCCTGGTTGCCCACGAGCCAACCCGTACAGGCCCCGCTGCCGTTGATGAGCAGACGGGCCACCGCGCGCGAGTGCTTGTATTGACGCGGGTCCGTCGTCTGGTAGCAGCGCGCGTTGCGCGAGTCGTCCGGGCCACAGATGGCCTTGTTGTCCTTGTCCTCGTCGCCCAGCGCCGCCAGGTTGGCGAAGCCCCGCGCGTACCGGTCAATGGTGTAGCCGGACTTCACGCGGCCGCCCACGCTCCACAGCTCGACGATGGCGACGTCACCGGAGATATGGCCGCTCCAGAAGCCCTCTCGCACCGGCGCCTTGCCGTCGCCCTTGCCGAAGCCCTCGTAGCGGTACTCGCGCGAGCCGTCCGGCGCGCGGACGATGACGTAGTCCCCCGGCGCCAGCGCGAACTGGCTGAAGTGCGGCGCGATGTACGTGGCGCCCGGGCTGCTGATGCGGTCCGTCCAGGACAGCTCCGCCTTCGCGCGGACGCCCTCCGGGCGCGCCGTGGGTTGACGCGACTTGAAGCTGGCGATGACGTCCTCGCCAACCTTCACGCGCCCCTGCGCATCCCGCTGCAGGGAGGGTTGTGATGAGCGGCCCTCGCAGACCGCGCTCTCTTCCGCCATGGCACCGCCGCCTGCCAGCATCATTCCGGCCAGCAACAGGCCTCTCAGATTGACTCTCACGCAGAACCTCGTGGGGTGAGGCAAACCACCGGGGGTGGACGCCCGAAACAGGCTCGCGGGCACCGGCGGGCGGGCGGAGCTGGAGCAAGCGCCAAGCCACACTTCCAGTTCTAGTCAGACAGGGAGATTGCAATGGGAAGGCAGCCCTTCCCTCGACGGACGCGGAGTCACCTCCGGGCCGGCCTCCGCCATGTGACCGGAGGGGCAACACTTTGAGTGAAAGTGTAACACCTGGGGCTACCGGCCCGAGCGACGCGCCACGACATGCTGCCCGCGTTGCTCAGGCGGGCGGCGCGGCCCCTGAGGTGGTGGGTCCGTTCTCAGGGGTGCCGGTGTCGGATTGCCCCAGGAAGTCATCCAGCGCGCCCACGTCGATGGGCTTGCGGAACACGGCATCCACCAGCGCGAGGTTGGAGCGGTTCTGCCCGCGCACGTCCATGCCGGTGACGATGGCCAGCAGCGCCTGTGGGGACTTCTTGCGCAGCTCCCGGGCCAGCTCCCAGCCGCTCATCTCTGGCATCACCGCGTCCAGCAGCGCGGCGTCGTAGCGGCGCCGGTCCCACATCCCCAACGCCACCGCCGGACTATGGGCGACCTGCACCTCGTAGCCCTCCTCGCCCAGCACCTCCGCCATCATCCGCGCGTTGTCCAGGTCGTCGTCCACCACCAGCACGCTGCGCGTCTGCTGGAAGCGCCGGGGCCCCGCTGGCCGCATCACCTCCGTGCGCGCCGGCTCCGCATGAGACGCCGGGGCCATGGTGGCGCCGTCATGCACGCGCGGCAGCCGCACCACGAAGGCCGTGCCCGAACCGGAGGCTGGCACCTCCGCCGTCAGCTCACCGCCCCAGCGCTCCACCTGCGCCCGCGCCACCGCCAGGAACAAGGAGAGTTGGGGCGCGCCCGCGTCCCGGCGCAGCGGGTCGAACAGCCTCGCCAGCTCGTCGGGCGCGTAGGGCGTGCCCTCGTCCTCGATGCGCAGCGTCAGCCACGCGTTCCCATCCGCGCGGGTGGAGACATGCAGCCGGCCTCCGGCCTCCATCCGGTCACGCGCGACGAGCAGCAGGTTCACCACCAGCTCGCGGAAGAAGCCCGTGTCCGCGCGCACGTTGCCCGCCTCGCCCAGGTCCAGGTCCACGTACACGGGGTGCTCGCGCTGCTCCAGCTCGCCGCGCGCCAGCTCCAGCGCCTCGCGCACCGTCTGGTCCACCGGCACGTCCGTGGGCTGCTCCTGGGTGCGCTGGATGTTGAACTCCTGGAGCCGGGCCACCAGCTCGCCAATCTGCTGCACCGTCTTGTCGAGCGCCTCCAGGTGCTCGGGCTTGAACTCGCGTTGCAGCAGGGTGATGCGCAGCCGCAGCACGTTGAGGAAGTTGTTGAGCGCGTGCGCCGCGCCGCTGGCGAGCTGCCCCAGCGCCTGCTGACGGGTGCGCTGGAGCAGCCGTCCCTGCAAGCGGCGCAGCTCCCCGTGCGCGCTCTGGAGCGCCTTCGTCTTGTTCACCGCCTCCGTGCGGTCGGTGAAGGTCTGGATGGCGCCGGCCAGCTCGCCCTCCTCTTCCCAGACGGGCGTGGCGCTCAGCTCCAGCGTGGCGGTGTCACCGCCGGGGCGCTCCACCACCATCATCACCCCGCGCACCGGGCCCTTCTCCTTGAGGGCGCGGATGAAGGGCATGTCGGCCAGCTTGAAGGGCTCGCCCGTGAGGTGGCGCGCGTTCACCTGCGTCAGCACGGGGGTGACGGTGCTCGCCGCCCGCGCCCCCACCACCGCGCGCATGGGCACGCCCATGAGGCGGCTCACCGGCGGCGTGGCGAAGGAGACGGTGCCGTCCACCTCCGCCAGCATGATGCCCACGTCCACCTGGTTGAGCACCGACTCCATCACCGCGGCTTCGCGGAAGCGCACCTCCTCCGTCTTCAGGATGCGCGCGTAGGACGCCTGGGCCGCGGCGTCCGCTTCCCACACCAGCTCCGCCATGAGCTCCGCGACCTCGGGCTCGATGAAGCCGCCGTTGCGGCGCGCGTAGACGTGCAGCATCACCTCTTCCAGGGACTTGAACTCGCGCGACAGGTCCTCCGGGTCGAAGTTCTGGCTGTACCGGAAGGCGCCGTGCGGGCGGACCACCTCCGGCCAGAGCCGGACGGCGTCCTCCGGCCGGTCCCTGAGCAGGCGGGCCAGTTCGTCCAGCAGCCGGCGCAGCGGGGCGCGCAAGTCCCTGCCGGGGACCTCCACGTCATACGTCTCCGCGCGCAAGCGCTTGGCCCACAGGCGCGTCAGGCGCTCGCGCTCCTCCTGGAGGAGGTGGGACAGGGCCTGGATGGGATTCACGTCGGGCACGTTCAAGTCAGCAAGCTGCTCACGCCTGCCCGCCATTGCCACCCGGGCGCACGCTCGCCTGCCTGCTGCCGGCACCCGTGCCGCATTGCAAACGCCCACTGCCCAGCCCACCTTCCGGGGAAGGATGGCCGTGCGTGAACGCGACAAGAACGATGTGCTGGAATCGCCTTGGCTGTCCCAGCAGGCGATGGCCCAACTGTTCCGGGGGGAGCTGAGCCGCTCCGACACCTGGCGCACGCGCCTGGACACCACCACCAACTGGGCGCTCACGACGACGGCGGCCGTCATCTCCTTCGGCTTCGCCTCCACGCAGAGCTCACACGTCACCTTCCTGGTGGGCATCTGGATGGTGGTGTCGTTCCTCCTCATCGAGGCGCGGCGCTACCGGTACTACGACTTGTGGAACCGTCGGGTGCGCCTGCTGGAGGACGGGTGGTGGGCGCCCATGCTCCGGCGCGAGCCCGTGGACCCGGATGCCTTGCGCGAGCTGGCCCTGGAACTGGAGCGGCCGCAAATCCAGCTGTCGCTCTTCTCCGCCATCTCCACGCGGCTCAACCGCGCCTACGGGCCCATCCTGATGGTCCTGATGATGACGTGGTTCGTGAAGGTCTACAGCCACCCGAAGCCACCCGTGGACTTCGACGAGTTCCTGGAGCGGGCCCGGGTGGCCTGGATTCCGGGCGAGGTGGTGACGGCCATCCTGCTGATGCTCACCCTGACGGCGTCCTACCTGTTCCTGTCGTCCTTTTTCATCCGGGCGCCCCTGGGCGAGCTGCGGACCCGGCCCCGAGGCCGCCGGGCGGCCCTGTGGGAGTCCTTCTACCGGCCCTACGCCATCCACACCCGGCGCAGGCCCACCCGGCGCCCGCGTCCGTCCTCCTCGTCCGAGCACTGACACCTGGGGCGGAGGCCTCCCCACCCGGAAACCGGCCAGAGGGGCCAGGGGTGCGCCTTCCTCATGGCCGCCATGCCTCCGGCTGAATGCCGGGTGTTTTCGTTCTTCCGACGCCAGGAAAATTGTGCTGTGAATCCGCACCCATGGCGAACACCCGCACTGTCACGATCATCAACGGCGATGGCATCGGCCCCGAAGTAATGGCGGCCACCGTGCGCGTCCTCGAGGCGCTCAAGGTCCCTCTCGATTTCGAGTACAAGGACGCAGGCACGGAGGTGGTGGCCAAGTACGGCACCAACCTGCCTCACGAGACGGTGGAGGCGGTGCTGCGCAGCGGCATCGCGCTCAAGGGCCCCACGGGCACGGTGGTGGGCGGCGGCCTTCCGTCGGCCAACGTGGGCCTGCGCAAGCGGCTGGACCTGTACTCGTCGCTGCGGCCCGTGAAGAGCGTGCCGAACGTGAAGACGCGCTACGAGAACGTGGACCTCGTCGTGGTGCGTGAGAACACGGAGAGCCTCTACGCCGGCCTGGAGCACATCATCGTCCCGGGCGTGGTGGAGTCGCTGAAGATCATCACCGAGAAGGCGTCGACGCGGATTGCCCGCTTCGCCTTCGAGCACGCCCGCAAGCACGGCCGCAAGAAGGTCACGGCCGTGCACAAGGCGAACATCATGAAGCTGTCGGACGGGCTCTTCCTGGACTGCTGCCGCAAGGTGGGCCGTGAGTTCCCGGAAGTCACCTACGAGGAAGTCATCATCGACAACCTCTGCATGCAGTTGGTGAAGGACCCGACCCGCTTCGACGTGCTGGTGGCGGAGAACTTCTACGGCGACGTGCTCAGCGACCTGTGCGCGGGCCTGGTCGGCGGCCTGGGCGTGGTGCCGGGCGCCAACATCGGTGAGCGCACCGCCGTCTTCGAGGCCGTGCACGGCACCGCCCCGGACATCGCGGGCAAGGGCATCGCGAACCCCACCGCGCTGATGATGTCCGCGGTGATGATGCTGGACTACCTGGAGCATGGCGAGGAAGCCCGCCGCATGGAGAACGCCATCTGGAAGGTGTACAGCGCCGGCGAGGTCCGCACCGGCGACATCGGTGGCAAGGCCACGACGCGCGAGTTCACCGACGCCATCATCGCGGCGCTGTAGTCGGTACTGCGAAGACTGTCGTCACACAGAAGCCCGGGCGCCATCACGGCGGCCCGGGCTTTTTCGTGTCCGGGCTACACCTGCGTGAACTTCGCGCCAGTGGCGCGCATGCGCTCAAGGGCCTGTTTGATGTCCTCGGAGACGATGAGCGCCTGGGTCCACCCCTCCGTGCGGAACACCTTGGCTTCGCCCACCTTGGTGGCGTCGATGCGCAAGTCGTCCACGGCGTAGTACTGCCCCACCTTCTCGGGCAGTCCGTCTTCCGGCTCCCAGAACTGCACTTTGGACGCCCGCTCGTCGATGCACCGGATGCGCTTCGTGGCCACGAGGATGAGGTACTGGTCCGGGTGGCCCTTGATGCGCACGGGAATGGTCTGCACGTCGTCTGGGGCCAATTCCACGAGAAGGGTCGCCACCTTGACGTGGACGATGGGCGTAAGCCCCACGCCCGCCAGGGAGAAGTCCTGTGCCCTGCCCGGCTCGTCGATGGGGATGGTGAGAGGGCCTGCGACCTGAATGGGGCGCCCGGCCCTGAACACCCAAGGGTCTTCGACTTCCTGGCCTCGCGAATCCTCGGGGTCTCCCAGGTACCAGTGACCGGCCTGGACGTTCTCGGCCATTCTGAAGAAGCGGCTCGGCGTCATGCGATTCCAACCGTTACGTGCCACGCGTCACGAGCTGGTTGATCTACGTGCTACTCGTGGCGACTTCCCTGTCCAAGCATTGCGGTGCCCGAGCCCGGAGCAGGCTCGACGGAAGGCGGCGATGATGCGGCGGGCTCCTCGCTCGTTGGAACCGGGGCCTTCGCGACCACCTCGCCCTGGGCCGTCACCGCATAGACCTCCCACCAGTCGAGGACACGTCCACTCGGACCGCCGCAGCGATCAAAGCGTTGGTCCACTGCAACGAAGTACAATCCCGGCGTCGGCCCCGCGAAGACGGAGACGTCCAAGCCCTGCTCCGGGCTTGAACACCCCGCGAAGAGGTCAGGAAACGGACTGGTTCTCACCACCTCACGGATCGCGCCTGCCGCAGCCAGCACAGCGCCAGCCTCCATGGGCTCGACGACAGTTCTGGCCGAGCGTTCATCCGGCCACAGGCCTTCACCCTTCCAAGCGGAGGCAGGTGCCGCGCACCCTTGGAGAAGCGCGACCAGTCCTGACACCGTCAGCACCTTGCTCATTTTTCCGAACCTAATCACGGAGTAACTGCCAACCCTCCCTACGACATCGAGGGCAACGCTCCGCAAGGGTGGGCGAAGCGGAATTACAGTGCAAGTGTTCAGCGTGCCCCAACGAGCCCTGGCCTCACTTCACTGCAAAACCTCTCCCATGGGAAAGTAGCGAAGAAAGAGCCGCAGCCCATCCTGGCGCTCTACCGCTGGTGCCGCGCACGTTTGTTGATGGCCGGGTAAGTTGGCTGTTTATGGCTTCGGGACTTGACCCAGTTCGTGCATTTACTTGCCCTTGCTACTGCGGAACAGGCTGGCGCGGTGGAAGCGCAGGTATTTCTGCTGCTCTGGATTGAATGTTCCCACGTTAGGCTTCTTGGTCGGGTCCACCCCCATTCGCTGCATAATATCCGGATCGACCTCGCGGGATACCAGCAGGTCACCATTATCCCCGAATGAGATAAGCCCCCTATCAAACAGAAAGTCGATACTGGGACTCAGCAGCAGACCATTGTTTCCATCCAACCGTTCCTCGTTTGAACTGCATCGCCAGGGCTTTATGTGGCTCGCGATGAGGAATCTGGGAATATTCACCCCTGTGACGCGGCAAGCTTTCTCCACGCTGGCGACATTCTCCCGAAAGAGTCCCTGGCCACGGCGCGCCTTAACAATCGCGTCCCTCTCCGTATCCTGCATTTCGGCCTGGGCATAAATGAGACTCTCTATTTCCTCCTCATGCTTGGCCCATACCTGTTCCACCCTCTCCGGATCGGCGAATGCCCAACTTCTTTTAGCCACCGCCGCAGGATTGCCGAGGCTGTTCTTTTGGCCGTCAACTTGGATGGAAACATATGGACTACCACTCAAGCCGAATTTCCACAGAATAAATCTATTTCGACTTAAAGAATAGACGTATCCCGAGTCCGTTATCTCATACCGATCCTCATACCCCAATAGAGGCACACGCGGCCTGGTGTGGACGTCGGGTGGTAACTCCGTCGTACCCTTATAATTTTCACGACGGCGTTGATTGGAGCGTTGGGATTTGTTTGGTCGTCGCCCCATCTCCTCACCTTTCAGCAGGACAGCGTTGATTCAGCAGAACGTGAGCGTTGCACACTCAGAGCAGAATCGAGCCCAATCCAGGTCGTGTTCCACTGCTGCTGCCGCACATGTTTGCTGATGGCCAGATGAGTCGGATGGTTGATGCCACCGGGACTACGGTTCCCCAGTCACATCAAGGACTTGGCCGCCTTCAGCGGCGTCCTTCGGGCAGCCCTGACCCGGCTGGTGAACCGGAGGATGGGAGCAATCAGCTCCACCTGTCGCAGAAACTGCTGTCGCGTCAAGGAGTTGAGTCCACTCACGAGCGTGACCTCCAGTGGCCCAGCTCCGCGATGGATTTTCGGAGCTTCCCACCAGGAGTCCATCAACTTGGGAGATCGACCCTGAGCATCCATCGCTCAACCACCGTGCTCAGCAGCAGTCTGTAGCGGCGCGGGTAGCAACCCCTGGCGTGGTCGGCCGAACGAGCGTGTCACCGGAACGCATCGACGATGGAAACAGCCGCCATGGAGGCATCGAGAATGGCTGTGCCCGGCTTCGACTCAGGCAGCTTTCGCAGTTGGTCCTCACTGAGTCGTGCCACCGCGCAAATCGGCACCTTGTCGCCGTCCGGCGGGTAGGCCTCGTAATAGCGGATGACCACCTGCGGACCGCTCGTCCAGACCTGCCCGTACAAGCGGGTCGTCGTCTCAAGGATGCCCATATCGCGCATGAGGACGCTTTCGACCGGGCCATCGTAGAGGGTGATGCGGCGAGACCTCATCTGGTTCGCGTCGAGCTCCACCAACGAGGAATCGCCAACACGCAACCGCAAGATTCGCATCGTCTTCAGCGCCTCCTCCGAGCACTCTTGCAGCCCCGGAGTACCGTCCGGGCGCAGCGCAACGCCTCCCGGCGTGGTACAACCGGAAGTCGTGGCGAGCAGGACGGCAGTAATGCTCAGCAGTGCGGTAGTGCGCATGACCGGCACTTCTACTGCCGAATCAGGGTGCGATCCATCCTCACCACGACCTGCTGGCTCCCGTCCGTTCGGAAAATCTGGAGGGCAAGGTCCACGAGTTGCCCGTCCTTTTCGAAGGCGCTCTTGTCGGCCACGACCGCGATGGTTCCTGACCGCCCCGGGGCAATCGCGGAATGTGTCATCCGAAGCGCGAAGGGCTGCTTCGTGTAGCTCGTCATGTCGCGCGTCAGATAGGCCCCCGCGAACTCCCAGGTGTCGCCATGGTTGGTGTTCTTGAGGGTGATGAGCGCTGCCGCTTTGCCGGGCCCTGAGAAGACCTCGACAAGCATCTCCATTTCTGGGTCCTTCGGGCGTGCCGCCATTACGAATCGAAAAGGCGTCTTCTTCGCGTGCCCGTTCGCAAGGAGCGTCGCGTAGGCGTGATCGACGGAGTTCTCTTCCTTGAGGTAGCGCTCAATCTCTTCAGCAAGCGTGTCGTTCTTCTTGAGTGCATCCATCAGGGCCGCATGCATAGCCGCATAGCTCTCCCTGTCTTTGAACACGTCGACCTGCTGGTCCAGAATCGGAGGCCATCCCCCTTCCCGCTTGCGCCAAGGTGGCCTCACGAGGAACGGGATTTCGGTCCCATCCGCCAGCGTCACGAGCAAGGGGATTCCTTCGTCCCTGTTGAGGTCCCGGATGGGCTCAAGGAGCACCTTGTTGCGGACCACCGCCAGCGGTTCGAGCCGCCCCTCCCAATCGCTCATCTTCGTCTTGTCAGCATCTACCAACTGCTCGAACCGCAGCGTCGTGACCGTCTGCCCCTTCACATAGATGGGGCGAGTGCCGTCAGCCGGGTGCTCGGAGAGCATGATGAGACGCACAGATGGCTTGTCACGCTCGTCGCTGGCATGCACTGCTGACGAGGCTGCGAGAACGAGAAGCAAGACAGCCCGGATGGGTAGGTGCGTTCGCATGTCCTGACCAACGTAACAGGATGGGTGTGGAGCATCCAACCTCCTACACCGCGCCTGAGAGGCGGACCATCGCGCTGCTCGAGCCGCTCACGAGATGCCAGCGATGATGTGGCAAGTCCCAGGCGCAGGGCCCGCCAGCCATACGCCGCCCGGCGCATGGGATGGCCGACGTCGGGAACGTGGCAGCAACCTCGAACGGGGTTAAAAACCCGAGGAGCCCGTCAGCCGACCGTGACCTTGCGCACGCCCCGCGCCTCCAGCAGCGCGGGAAGCCGCTCACGCTGGTCGCCCTGAAGCACCAGCGTGTCGTCCTCCACCACACCGCCACAGCCGAGCGAGTTCTTGAGCGCCTTGAGCCACACCTCCCGCTGTGCCGCGGGCAGCTCCAGGTGCTCCACCACCGTGACTTCCTTGCCACCGCGGCCCTTGCGCTCCATCCGCACCACCGCGCGCGCGGGGCCCTTGGGTTCGGCCTTCACAGGTGGGGGGGGCCGCGGGCGCGGCGGGGGCCTGGGGCAAGACCTCCCGCTGCGCCGAAAGCGCGGCGAACGGATTGTTGAACGGAGCCGCCGGTGCCGCTGGCGGCTCACCCTTCTTGTCGCGCTTGCCCATGGTGCGGGTACCGCGTCCTCAGTGGTTGTGACCCGCGTGGTCGTCGTGACCACCCGCCGGGCGCGGGCGCGGCGGCGGCAGCACGTCGAAGCCAGGGGCGCTCGGATTCCCGTCCGCCATCACCAGCGCGTAGATGAACGGCGCGGAGGGCATCACCTCGCGGCCATTCACCAACACCAGCGGCGTCCCCTGGATGTGGTGGCGCATGGCATAGCGAGAGTCCTCCTGAAGCTTCGCCGTCGTGGCCGGGCTGTTCATGCACACCTCCAACTGCGAGCGCGGCACCGAGCCCGACGACGCAATCTCCACCGCCCGCTCCGTGTCCAGCACGGCCTGCGCGGCGAACATCTTCTCCCGCAGCTCCCAGTAGTCCGGCGCGCCCTCCAGGCAGATCTGCGCGCGGGCCGCCACGCAGCGCACGCTGGGGGCATCCGGGCCGCGGCGCGGAATCGCCGGGTTGCACGCGCCGTCCAGCGGGAACTGGCGGGCCTCCAGCGACAGCTTCCCTTCCGGGACACGCTTCTTCAGCGCGGACAGCTCCTCCACCAGCATCTTGCAGTGGGGGCACTTGCTGTCCGTCCACTCGACGACCTTCACCGGCGCATCCACGGGCCCGTAGCGGTGCCGCGCGGGCGCCGCGGCGGGCTGCGGCGTCTCACTGCGGTAGGCGGCCAGCGAATCGGCGATGAACTGCTGATGCTGCGGCGGCAACGAGCGAAGGAACTCCTCCAGCGAAGCGGGAGGAGGCGGCGGCGCCTGCGGCGTCACCCCCGGCATCGGCGTGCTGGCCACCTGCGGCACGGGAGGCAACAGCGAGGCACCGGACGCCTCCGACGCCTTGGGCGTGGCCCGGCCCGGCAGCAGCGTCGCCAGGAAGACCGCGGCCGTGACGCCCACCGTCCACTTCAGCGTGTCACCCCACTCACCCGCGCCAGGCAGCAGCGGTCCAGGCAGGCCCTTCCAGGCCACGCCCGCGAACACCGCCACCAGCGCGTAGGTCGCAAGGCACGTGGGGCACACCGCGCCCGACTGCGCGCTGGCCACGCCGAACACAGCCACGGACACCAGGCCCGCGGCGGCCACCAGCCGCAGCCCGTTGGCCGCCGGTCGCACCGGCTTGCCCGACCGCGCCCACGCCAGGAACAGCGCGGACAGGCCCACCGCGGCCAGGCCCCACACGAGGCCCAGCGCCGCCACGGGCAGCCCCAGCATTTCATGCACGCGGCTGGCGAAGGGGGAGTTCCACACCGTCTCGCAGTTCACCGTCTCGGAGACGCCGCACACGGTGGAGCCGCCACCGCGCAGGGTGAGCAGTTGCATCCACTGGAAGATGGACAGGCCACTCTCCGCGAGGCCCAGGACGAGCAGCGCCAACGCGCCGCGCGTCGCCACGGGAGTGGGCGAGGGGGAAGACTTCGGGCTCATGCATGCTCCGGGGGCGGGGTCATCAGAACGAGGAGGCGGGCGGCATCGGGGCCGTCATTGGTGACGCCGTGCTCGGCGCCCGCGGGGGCATAAATGGCGGCGCCAGGGCCGTGGACTTCCTCTTCGGCGCCCACGCGGAAGCGGCAGCGCCCGTCCAGGACGACATACACCTTGTCCGACGTGGCGTGGCGGTGGGGCTTCTGCGCCTGCCCCGGCTGGAGGCAGTACACGTCCAGGAAGAAACGGCCGGACTGGAAGACGTTGTGCTTCAGGAGCTTCTCCGGTGAGAAGTCCTGGAAGGACGACAGCTGCTTCACATCCATCGTGGCATTCGCTCCTTCGCCTCTATATAGCGACGGACATGGAACCGCTGTCTCTGCATTTTCTTCACGAGAAGGCGGCGCCCGCTTCGGCGCTGTGGGCGGCCGGGAAACCGTGGCCGGGTATGGAGACGTGGACGGAGAGTACCGGGCGGCGAAGGCGTCCGTGGTCCTCCATGATGCCTCCTACCGCGAAACCCTCCGAATCACTGGGGAGGACCGGACCTCCTTCCTACACGGGATGGTCACCCAGGAGGTGAACAACCTGCCCGTGGGCACCGCGGCCTATGCCGCCATGGTTACCGCCAAGGGGGCCATGGTGGCGGATGCCCGCATCCTCAAGCGGGAGACGGACCTGCTGCTGGACCTGGAGCCCGGCACCGGCGCCAAGGTCCGAGACTTCCTGGACAAATACCTCATTTCCGAGGACGCCGAGCTGCATGAGGCCACGGGGGAGCTGGCCCTGCTCCGGCTGCTCGGACCCCAGACAGCGGACGTCCTGTCCGCCGCCCTGGGCAGCCCCCATGCGCCGCTGTCCCACCATGCCGCCCGCACGGCCACGCTGGCCGGCCAGCAGGTGTGGCTCCTGGGGAACACCGCCACGGAGGCCCACGGGGTGGATGTGTGGGTGCCGCGCGCCGGGCTGGAGGCCGTCTGGCAGGCCCTGACCGAGGCCGGCGCCGCCCGCGGCCTGAAGCCCCTGGGCTACGAGGCCCTGGAGCTGCTGCGCGTGGAGGCCGGCGTGCCCCGGTACGGCCAGGACATGGTGGACACCACCATTCCGCTGGAGGCCAACCTGGCGAACGCCATCTCCTACAACAAGGGCTGCTACATCGGGCAGGAGGTCATCGCCCGAGCCACCTTCCGCGGCCACATGAACCGCAAGCTGACGGGCCTCTTGCTGGGCGACGTGGACGTGGCCCCCGGCACCGAGCTGCGGCGCGGGGAGAAGAAGGTGGGCTGGCTGACCAGCGTGGTGCAGTCGCCCATCGCCGGGCAGCGGGTGGCGCTGGGCTACGTGCACCGGGACTCGCTGGAGCCGGGCACCGAGCTGACCGTGGCGACGGGGCCGGCCACCGTGAAGGTGGCGTCCCTCCCCTTCTCCGCGTGAAACAGTCCCAGCATACTGGGGGGCCATGTCCACGGGCTCCCCTGGTTCCCTGCTCCGCTCCACGCTGCTGCTCGCGACGCTGTCCCTCCTCCTGACGACGGGCTGCTTCGACGTGCAGCAGGACCTCTGGATTGAGCCGAGGGGCTCTGCGCGGCTGGTGGTCGACATGGGGCTGCCCAAGTCGGTGACGGCCCTGGCGCGGCTGGGCGGCGCGACGGACGCCAAGGAGCAGTTGCTCACGACGGCGCGCGAGGCCGAGAAGGCGCTGCGCGAGGACCCGGAGGTCACCCAGGTGATGCTCCGAGACTACGAGCAGGAGGGACAGGTCCACCTCGTCTATGACGTGACGGTGAAGGACGTCACCCGCCTTCCGGACATGTACCGCCGCGCCGCCGAGAAGCACGCCCAGGGCCAGCAGACGACGCCGCAGGAGGCATGGGACTTCCGCATCGAGCGCCAGGGCGGGGACTACGTCTACACGCAGCGCTTCCACCCGGAGAAGGCCTTCGCCGTGCCGCCCGTCGGCACGGGGGACGAGGCCACGGACCAGGCGGCACAGGAGCTCGCGAAGGGCATGGCGAAGGCGATGCTCGTCAACAACCGCCTCACCCTGCGCATCCACGGCCCCGGCATCGGCGAGACGAACGGCACGGTGAACGAGCAGAAGGACACCGTGGAGTGGAAGTTCAACATGGCGGAGCTGATGGACGCGCCCCCCGAGGGCCGCGAGTTCCGCGCCGTCATCCACGGCGGCGAGCCGCTCTGGCTGTGGCCGGCGGTGCTGGGCGTGCCGCTCGCGGTGCTGCTGCTGACCGTCGCCGCCGCTCGGAAGCGCCGGGGGGCCGCGGCCAGATAACGCGGGTCCCCTGACACACCTGTCACGGGCACCCTGCCACTCCCGGTCCCCGGGGGCAGTCATTCCAAGGGCTTCGCGCTGGAACGGGCCTTGCTGAAGCAAGCGTCCGAGCATGAGACCCGCGGCTTCGCTGACAGGGCTGTCCTTCATCACCGGCACGACGGTCATGGCGTCGGAGATGGCGGCCTCCCGGCTGGTGGCGCCCTACTTCGGCAGCAGCACGCCCGTCTGGGCCGCGCTCATCTCCCTGGTGCTGGGAGGCATGGCCCTGGGCGCGCACCTGGGCGGCCGCGCGGCGGACCGGACCGAGAGCCTGCGGCCCCTGCTGAGCGCGCTCTGCCTCTGCGCGCTCACCCTGGCCCTGCTGCCCTTCCTCGCGCGGGCGCTGCTGCCCGGCGCCACGGCCGCGTTGATGGGCGGGCGTCCCATGGAGGCACTGGGCCGAGTGGCCCTGCTCGTCCTGGTGGCGCTGCCGCCCCTGCTGGTGCTGGGCGCGGTGGGTCCCTACGTGCTGCGCGTGGGACTGGCCGGCGTGGCGTCGGCGGGCGCGCACGCGGGCCGGCTGTCGTCGGCCTCCACCGTGGGCAGCATCGCGGGGACGCTGCTGGCTGCCTTCGTCGTGCTGCCCCTGCTGGGCACCGCGCGCACCATGGCGCTCTTCGCCGCGGTGCTGGGGCTGACGGCGTCCTGGCGACTGGGGTGGCGCTGGCGGCTGCCCACGGTGGGCGTGCCCCTGGCGGCGCTGGCCCTGGGCGTCCATGCGTTGCCTCGCCACCCCGAGGCCGTGGACGTGGCCGAGTCGCCCTACGCCTTCATCCAGGTGCTGAAGGACGCACGCGGCACCCGCTCGCTCGTCTTCGATGAGGGCTACGCGGTGCAGAGCCTCCACCGCCCCGGCCTGCCCGTGCGCGGAGAGGTCTTCGGGCACTACCTGCTGGCCCCCGTCATGGCCCAGACAGCGCCACGGGCGCCGCGCGTGTTGGTCCTGGGCCTGGGCGCGGGCACCAGCGCGCGGGGCCTGCGGGAGACCTACCCGGGCGTGGAGGTGGTGGGCGTGGAGCTGGACGCGGAGGTGGTGCGGCTGGGCCGCGAGCACTTCGACCTGCCCGCCGAGGTCGAGGTCCATGTCGGCGACGCGCGCGCATTCCTGGCAAGCGACGCGCGCCAATACGACGTCATCCTCGTCGACGCGTTCCGCTTCCCCTACGTCCCCTTCCACCTGACGACGCGCGAGTTCGCCGCCGCCGTGGCCGCGCGCCTGAAGCCCGGCGGCGTGGCCTGCTTCAACGTGGGGCGCTACCAGCAGGAGCGCGCGGTGGTGGAGGCCGTGGGCGCCACGCTGGCCACCGTCTTCCCGGAGGTCCGGGCCGCCGACGCGCTCAACCACAGCAACACGCTGCTCTTCGCCGGAGCCCCCGGACTCGCGGAGCGGCTGGCGGCGCGCACCCCGTCGCTCCCCACCTCGCTGCGCCCGCTGGCGGAGCGCGTGGCCACGGAGCTGAAACCCGTCCCCACGGGCGAGCCCCTGACGGACGACAAGGCCCCGGTGGAGCTGCTCACGGACGCCATCCTCCTGCGGACCCTGTCGAACGGGATGCGCCTCCCATGAAGCGCCTTCCCGCCATGCCCGAGTTCCTCGCGCCGCTGCCGCTATGCGCGGTGGCGCTGATGGCGGTGAACGACCGCTGGCTCAAGCCCACCTTCCACAACGCCCTCACCGGCAAGTTGTCCGACGTGGCCATCTGCTTCTTCCTCCCGCTCTACGTGTCCGCGCTGCTGGCGCTGGTGACGCGCTGGCCTCGGACACGCAGGGTGGCCGTGGGCGCGGGCTTCACCGCGTGCCTCTACACCGCGCTGAAGGTCTCCCAGCCCGCCGCGGACCTCTTCTGTGAACTGCTGCGCCCCCTGGGCGCGCTGCTCGGCATCACCGGCTTCCGGGCCTGGGCCGACCCCACCGACCTCGTCACGTTGCCGCTCATCTGGGCCGCGGTGCACTACAGCCGCGCCGCCTCGAGTGAACGGTCATCCCTTCCCGCATCACCCCCCACTGGAGTCAGCGCGTGAAAGTCATCCTGATGAACCTCGCGGCCACCGCCGCGCTCGCCACCACGGCCGTGCTGCTCGTCGCGGACTCGGGAGGCGTCAAGGAGTGCCACCAGGCCGCGCAGGAGGTCACCTTCGACGTGGGCCACAACACCTGCGGAGAGCCGGGCATCCTCCGGGTGAGCACGCCCGAACGTGAGTGCAGCCTCGACGTGGAGGTGGAGGAACGCACGGGCCTTCCCGAGACGGGAGACGTCTACGAAGGCACCGTGGACATCCGCCAGGGCAACAACTGGTTCCTGACGGATACGGACGTCATCGTCGTGGGCCTGGACGGCGGCACGCAGCCCAACGACGGGGGCGTCGGGCATACGACCTCCGTCTACCGCAGCTGCGAAGTCCTCCGCGAAGGCGAGGTCCTCCGGCTGAAGTGCACCGCCCGCAGGGCGGACCTGGTGAACGAGCCGGTCCGCACCTGCGAGGCCGTCCTCACCCCGCGCTGAGGCCCCCGGCGGCCAGCGCCCCCACGCCGCCGCCGCCCAGCACCAGCCAGGCGGAGTTGACGCGGTAGCGCATGAGCAGCACGGCGGCGAACGCCGCCAGCGCCACGGGCAACGGGCTCACCAGCACGCTCCGCCCCAACTGCCACGTCACCACCGCCATCAGCGCGAGCGACGCCACGTTGACGCCATCCAGGAACGCGCCGGCCACCCACGAGCGGCGCAGCCGGGGCACCAGCGGCCCGCTGAGCGCCACGAAGACGAAGGCGGGGAGGAAGATGCCGGCCGTCGCCACCACCGCGCCCGAGGCACCGCCCACCACGTAGCCGATGAAGGTGGCGGTGGTGAACACCGGTCCCGGCGTCACCTGCCCCACCGCCACCGCGTCCAGCAACTGCGCCTCGGTGAGCCAGCCATATCGTTCCACCAGCCCGGTGCGGAGGAAGGCCAGCAGCACGTAGCCACTGCCGTACAGCACCGAGCCCACCTTGGCGAAGAAGAGGAAGAGCCCGTGCAAGGTGAAGGGCACGGCGGAGGTGGCCGCCCCGACGATGGGCCACAGCGGCCACAGCGGCGCCATGCCCATGAGCGGCGCCTCCCACCTTCGTCGCACCGCCGCGCGCCATGCGAGCACCGCGAGGCCCGACAACAGCAGCAGGAGCAGCTCGTTCACTCCCAGGAAGGCAGCGGCCACGGCCGCCACGCCCACGACGGCGGACAGCCGTGTGCGCACCACCGTCCGCAGCAGTCCCCAGAGCGCCTGGGCCACCACGGCGATGATGACGGCCTTCACGCCATGCAGCACGGCGTCCACCTTCGGCAAGGTGCCGAAGCGCGTGTACGCCCAGGCGATGGTGGCGACCATGAAGAAGGCGGGGAGGATGAAGCACGCCCCCGCCACCAGGAGGCCAGGCCAGCCCGCGCGCCGGTGACCGATGTGGATGGCCAGCTCGGTGGAGTTGGGCCCCGGAATCAGGTTCGTGGCGCCGAGCAGGTCCACGAACTCCTCGCGCGACAGCCAGCGGCGGCGACGCACGACCTCGTCCTCCATCATCGCGATGTGGGCCGCCGGACCGCCGAAGGCGACCGTTCCCAGGCGAAGGAACAGCACCGCCAGCTCCCGCAGTTCGCCTCGCGGGCGCGAAGCGGGGGTCAGGGACATGGGCCATGCTCCGACATGCCGGACGGCGGCCACGCCCGGACAGGCGCGGCCGCCACCCACGACTCAGGCGGGGACCGCGTCCGGCTGCCGGTCGGGCTGGGCGGCCTGGAAGGCGGGCAGCGCCTGGCACTCGGCTCGATGCGCAGCAGCGTGGGGTACGGCGCCAGGTCCACGCCGAAGCGGCGCGCGCCATAGAGCTGCGGCACCAGGCACACGTCCGCGAGCGACACCGCGTCCCCGATGCAGAAGCGCCCCACCGTGGGCTGCACCGCCGCCTCCAGCGCCTCCAGGCCCCGCACGTTCCAATAGGCCGACCACGCCTTGTCATCCGCCTTCAGCTCCTGCTTGAGGCGCTGCATCACGGACAGGTTCTGCAGGGGCTGGATGCCGGAGTTCACCATCTCCGCCAGCATCCGGGCCCGGGCGCGCAGGTATGCGTCGGCGGGCAGCAGCGCGGGCGTGGGGAAGCGCTCCTCCAGATACTCCAGCACCGGCAGGGACTGGGACAGGCGGCGCACCGTGCCGTCCGCCTCCGTCCACTCCAGCGTGGGCAGCGTGCGCATGGGGTTGAGCGCCCGGTATGCGTCGCTGTTCTGCTCGCCGCCGTCCTTCACCAGGTGCACCGGCGCGTAGTCGAACGCCAGGCCCTTCAGGTGCAGGCCGATGCGCACCCGCCACGACGCCGACGAGCGCCAGTAGCTGTAGAGCCGCAGCCCCTTCATGACTTCTGCACCACCTTCTGGGCGATGCGGCCGAACACGCTGCGGCCCTCGGCGTCGAACATCTCGATGTCGATGGTGTCGCCCGGCTTCATGAAGGGCGTCTTCGACTCACCCTGCTCAATCTTTTCAATCATCCGGCGCTCGGCGAGGCAGGAGATGCCGCGCTCGCGGTCCGCGTTGGACACGGTGCCGCTGCCCAGGATGGTGCCCGCCGTGTAGCTGCGCGTCTTGCACAGGTGCTGGATGAGGTCGAAGAAGGAGAAGTGCATCTCCGGCCCCGCGTCCGTGTCCCCCACCTGCTGCCCGTTGAGCACCGAGCGCAGCCGCAGGTGGATGCGCCCGTCACGCCAGGCCTCGCCCAGTTCGTCCGGCGTCACCGCGAAGGGGCTGAAGGCCGTGGCCGGCTTGCTCTGGAAGAAGCCGAAGCCCTTGGCCAGCTCGTTGGGGATGAGGTTGCGCAGCGACACGTCGTTGGCCAGCATCAGCAGCTTGACGTGCGAGGCCGCGTTCTCCGCCTTCGTGCCCTGCGGCGTGTCGCCCAGGATGGCGCAGACCTCTCCCTCGAAGTCCAGGCCCCAGGCCTCGTCGGCCAGGGGGATGTCGGCGGTGGGCGCCAGGAAGTCGCCGGAGCCGCCCTGGTACACCAGCGGGTCCGTCTTCAACGTCTCCGGCGGCTCGGCGCCACGCGCCTTGCGCACCAGGATGACGTGGTTGAGGTACGCGCTGCCATCCACCCATTCGTAGGCGCGGGGCAGCGGCGCGTGCAGGGCGCCGACGTCCAGCGGGCGGCTCTGCACCGTGCCTGCCTCCAGCTGGGCGTCCAACGCGCGCAGCTGCGGCTCCTTGGCCTCCCAGTCATCCAGCGCGGCTTGCAGCGTGAGCGCCACGTTGGTGGCCAGCGCATAGGCCGAGTTGTCCCGCTTGACGACAATGAGGCGGCCGTCACGGGTTCCGTCCTTGAGCGTCGCGAGCTTCAATGCCGGGCTCCCCGGCGGCCTCTGAGGAAAACGGCCGGGCCGCCTCGTGTGTCCGGGCTTTTCCGCCGGGGCTTCAGGGGTGTCAAGCAAGACGGACACGCGCCGCCGGAGAAAAGCGAACGGCCGACATGTCGCGAAAAAAAAGCGCACGGGCGGAACCGGCCGCCCGTGCGCGCTTGCCGCGTCGCTTCAGTCACTCACGCCCGGAGCGGATTCACGACCTCCGGGCAGTGCCAATACGTGTACTCGCAGGTCTCCTGCTCGGTATCGCAGGGCACCTGGATGATGGTGATGGCCTCGCACGGGTGGCGCGGAGCCTCGCCCTGGCCTCCGCCCCTCGTGCGGCCTTCGTCGGGGACAACCCCCTGGGTCTCCAGCGCGTCCTTCGCGTCTGGAGGCGGCGTCACGCCCGCCGGATGGGCGGGAGTGGATGCGCCCTTCGCCGGGCCTCCGCGGCCCTTGCGAGACGTCCCACGCGAGTCCTGACGCGACTCTTGCGTGGAGGCCACCGGCGGAGCCGTCACCACCGGCAGCAGGCCCGGGGCGGCGCCCAGCACCGCGCCCAGGACGTACAACTTCGTGTTCATGAAACCCCCTTGCCGGGTGCGACCGCCGTCGCGCCCCTTCGGCGCGCCGGTACCGGAGCAGCGGCAGGGACGTCAGTACCAGGTGGGTCTGACATTCCCTGCCCTTCCGGACAGGGCCGGGAAGGCGCCGCGGACGCGCACCATCCGGCCCCCCGCTCTAGACGTGTCAGCGGCTGCGGCTAGGATGGCGCGCCCGCCCGGAGCCCGTCACCGTCATGCCATTCCAGATCACCGTTCACTCGCAGGACCGCATCCTCGAGGTTGTCTACCCCCCGCAAGTCACGACCGCGGACCTGGCCGAGTACCTGGCCGACGTGAAGAAGGCCATCAATGACCTGGATGGGGAGTGGTCCGCCCTGGTGGACCAGTCCCAGCTCCGGGTGATGCCCAGCGACGTGGTGACGGCCATGGCCAGCCTCAACGCCTTCGCCCAGCTCCACGGCATGAAGCGCTCCGCCCGCGTCGTCAGCGACGCCCCCTCCGGGCTCCAGGCCTGGCGGATGACGAAGCGCGCCATGCTGAGCATCCCCACCCGCACCTTCGAGACGCGGGGGGAGGCCCTCCAGTGGCTGCGCAACCCCGACGCGGACTGAGCCCTGGGGGGCTTGTCCGCCGGGAGACAGCAGGGACAACTTTTTTCACCTATACTGCGGCGGCCCGCCCCTGACGGGGGTGGGCCTCACATCTCCCGTAGGAGTAGTTGTCTCATGCATATCCCCCGGACCGACGCCCGCAGGAAACTGCTGGGCGCGCTGTTGTGTACCTTCTCCGTCGCGGCTTGCGGGCCGGCCACGGAGGGAGAGCCCGCTGGCGGCGGCTCCACCGAGCAGCCCGTCGTCTACGGCAATGACGACCGGATGGACGTGTATGAGCACCCAGACGAAATCCTCCGGCGGTACGCCATGCAGGCCAGCGCCGTCATGGTCGACCCGTACGAGATTGACGACTCGGACCCCAACAACGTCGTCTTCGACAGCCCGACCCTGGGCGAGTACGTCAACCTCTGCTCGGGCCAGCGCTTCATCGACGACCCGTCTCCCGGCTACTGCTCGGGCACGCTCATCGACGATGACCTCCTGCTGACCGCCGGCCACTGCGTGACCAACGCGGCCGACTGCCGGGACTTCAAGTGGGCCTTCAACTTCTTCCGCCCCGCCCAGAACGTCCTGCAGACCATGACCACGCAAGACATCTTCAGCTGCAAGGAGATTGTCGTGCGGAAGGAGCAGACGGTGGGTGGCCGCGAGCTGGACTACGCCATCATCCGGCTGGACCGCTCGGCCGCGCCGCGCTTCACGCCCGCGCCCATTCGTCAGAGCAACGCGGCCCTGGCGGTGGGCGCCAGCGTGGCCGTCATCGGCTCGGGCAGCGGCATCCCGCTCAAGATTGACTCGGGCGGCAAGGTCCGCACCAGCCGCGCCAGCACGATGGACTACTTCATCGCCACCACCGACACCTTCGGCGGCAACTCCGGCTCGGCCGTCTACGACATGACGGACCACACCATCGCCGGCATCCTCGTCCGCGGCGCGAACGACTACGTCACCCAGGGCAGCTGCCGCGTCGTGAACCGGTGCACGGAGACCGGATGCAGCGGCGAGGACATCACCTACGTCAACCCGGCCATCGAGGAGTTCTGCGCCGCCCACTCCAGCGTCCGGCTGTGCAACAGCACCCCGCCGCCGCAGACGAACTTCGCCTTCACGGCCGCCAGCACCTCCAACGCCAGCGTGAACACCACCCGCCACACGGTGGAGCTCGAGGCCGGCCAGCGCCTCACCGTGGGCACCTGCGGCGTGACGGGCGCCAGCGCCACCGGCGACACCTGGCTGCGCGTCAAGGGCCCCAGCGGCATCGAGGTCGCCTCCGCCGACGACGGCTGCACCACGGGCAAGGGCTCCTACGTGCGCCTCACGGCCGCGGCGGCCGGGGCGTACGAAATCATCGCGGGCTGCTTCGGAAGCACCAGCTGCAGCGGCACCGTGGCGTGGACCATTGACACCGCGCCGCCGGCGGCCTCCTCCGGCACGTTCAGCTTCAGCTCGGTCAACTCCAACAGCGCGCGGCAGAACACCACCAACGAGGACATCACCCTCACGGCGGGTCAGCGCCTCTCCTTCGGCACGTGCAACGTGGCGGGCGCCTCCGGCACGGGTGACTCGTACCTCCGCCTGTACAACGCCGCCGGCGCGCAGGTGCGGTTCAACGACGACGGCGCCGGCTGCGGCAAGCTGTCCCACGCCACCTATGCGGTGCCGGCGAACGCGGGCGGCACGTATCAGATTCGCGCGGGCTGCTACGCCAACACGAGCTGCACCGGCACGGTGGGCTGGACGGTCGAGTAGTCACAATCCACCCATGACGTGAGCACGGTGGGGCGAGTCACTCCTCTTCCTGGAGTGGCCGCCCCGCTGTCGCATCCGGCCTCCCGTGCGCGGTTGAAGGCCCTCCCAGTAAAACGTTAAAATCCTCACATTCCGTTTTCGACCCAGAGGGGGCGCGGTGCTGAGGATTCGCCCCGAGCAGATGGTGTGCCTCGACACGTCGGTGCGCGGCGCCTACGTGAGCAGCGTGGTGCGCTTCCTGCGGGCGCAGTTGCCCCGGGAGAGCGGTGGCCTGGGCGAGCACGACCTGCGCGCGCGCGCGGACCGCGGCATCGACGCGGCGGCCCGGCACGGCATCACCGCGCGCTGGGACGTGGCCCGCTTCATCGCCTGCCAGCTCTGCCTGGGCGAGCACTTCGACACGGACCCGGCCCATGCCTGGCCCCAGGCCGTGCTCACGCGGCCGTACCTGACGCCCTCCCGGAAGATGGACTGGATTGAGCGCCACTACCTGCGGCCGTACCGCGGGCGCACCCCAGCCGAGCCCTGACGATGCCCTACCTCCCCCTGCGCTGCGACTGGACGCACTTCGCTCCCTCCCAGGAGACGCTCGCCGTCACCTACGACCCGCCGGACGCGGGCAGGCTCCTCTCCGTCCGGCTGGAGGTGCGCGACCACGCGGGCGCCCTGGTGTACCGCTCGGACGCGCTCGACTGCCGGGGCGGGCCCGCGGCCCTCACCTGGACGGGCACGCTGAACGTGGGCAACGACGCCGTGCAGGAGCCCTTCGCCACGCCGCTGCGCGCGCCCTACACCCTCCAGGTGGACGCCGACATCGAAGCGGACGCGCGCGAGGGCCTCCGTCAGCCCGAGGACCTGCCCAACACCGCGCTGGGCAAGGTGATGGCCTGCGAAGCCCCGCGCGGTGACGCCCTTCCGGTGGAAGAAGCGCGGGTGCTGCCACCACCGCCGCCCACCACCGCCCAGGTCAACGTCTTCTACCACTCGGTGGAGGTCGTCCGGGGCCCCTGGCTGGCCACCGGCGAGGCCTTCGTCCGGGGCACCCCCGCCAGCATCTGCCACAAGCTCAACCAGCTCGGGTACTACGCCGGGCCTCCGGCGCGCGCGGCAGCGGGCACCACGGACCTGCTCGACAAGGCCAAGGAGCGCTTCCGGCGCAACCACGGCGACCTGCGCATCATCGCCGCGCCCACGAACGTCAACTTCGAGGACGCGCTGGACGGCGCGCTGGGACACGCCCACGGCGCCCTCCCGACGCTGACGGACGACCAGAGCGCGCCCATCGCGGAAGGGACCGCCATCCCCCAGGGGAACAACCACCCGCTGCGTGTCTATGTGGAGGCCGTCGGGTTCGACGAAGACCTCGCCAACCAGACGGACGAATTCCTGCGGCAGATTCCTCCCAACCGGAGCCGCGGCGCCATCAACTGGAACGCGCTCCACAACAAGACGGCGAGCGAGGCCGCCAAGCTCAACCGCCCCCTCGTTCCGCTCGAAGCGGTCATCTACCTCAAGGGCCACGACAACCGCCGCGTCGCCGCCCCACGCGCGGTGGGAGAGGTCCGGGTGGATTGGTCCGCGCTCGAACCCGGCGAGGACCTCTCGCCCCTGCCCCTGGACGACCGCGTCCATACGGGGACGCGGACCTATATCGGCCGCGTCCTGCGCAGCAACTACGTCGACCTCCACCACGACGGCGGCACCAACTGCCCGGCGCCCTATGGGGGCATCCGCACCGCGGCGAACAACTTCCGCAACCCCTTCTGGCGCGAGCCACAGCCCTACGCGCCCTATGCCGTGCCCACCGAGGACGCCCCTGCCGCGACGGTCTGGGTCCCCGCCTACACGAACGACGGAGCGCATCCGAACAGCGTGGGACGCGCCGGCATCTACCTCCAGCCCTCATTGATTGCAGGCGACCGGTACAAGGTCCGCGCGCGGCTCAGCTACCAGGGCCGCCCCAACGCCATGGCGCTGGAGTCCGCCAATCCCGTCTGCCAGTACGAAACGAAGCCCATCGTCGTCTGGCGCCGGGTGGAGGTCTTCGGCATCGTGGGCTGGCCCCTGCGCAACCATGGCGCGCTGCCAGCGAAGTGCCAGGCGCGCTACGCCGAGTCCTTCCTGCAGGTCGACTTCTCCCGGACCCGGTACCAGGCCATCACCGCGGTGCTCACCAACCAGGACTACGTGGACTGGCTGGCCCACATCGAGGTCCACGCCACCCCGGTCATTGGTCCGCTCAGGGCGGTTGTCGACGCAACCACCCTCCATGACGCATGCCCCATCGTGCTGCAGAACCCAAACGCGGCGCTGAGCTCGACCCAGAAGAACAACCTCTACTTCTTCACCAACAACATGTTCAGCGAGCTGGTCGGCGCGCCCAACGTCCACAGCGCCGGAGGGTTCCTGCTCGACCGCATCGCCCAGCGGATGCGCACCGGGCATGCGCCCTGCGGCGGCATCATCATGCTCGAGTACAAGCTTTCGGACGGCATCAAGGAGGCGCTCCGGACCTCCGACGGCGGCGACGTGCCCACGACGTCGAACGGCAACGGCGCCCTGATGGGCATCATCGACCAGGACGTGAATGCGAACGCCGACTTCGTCTTCACCCACGAGGTGGGCCACTGCTTCTGGCTGACCCACCATGAGGCCGCCTCGGGTGTGGTGCCGCAGCACCACGACCAGTTCGACCACAACTGCATGATGAGCTACCCCGACTGGGACCGGCGGCGACCCCAGTACCCGCATCAGGCACCCGCCACCTTCGACCCGTACTTCTGCGGCAAGTGCAACCTCAAGCTGCGCGGCTGGAACATCACCCACGCAGACATCCTGGCGCTCGACCAGCCCACGTTCCCGGACCAGCTCTCCGCCCTCTTCTATTACGACCGCGCCGACCCCGGGCTCCGGTGGGACGTCGAGCTGGCGCACGTGCAGGACGCCTTCACCCGCGTCTCACGCGGGCTGTTCCGGGAGCGCTTCTTCGACCGGAACGCGAACTTCGACACGTGGATGACGGACCTCGGGAACTGCGACATCTACCACCACGTCACCCACGGCAACGTCCGCTGCGCGAAGCACAACGTGCGAGTCGCGTCGATGGACATGGCCGTTCCCCGCTACCCAACGTGGTGCAGGAATGACGGCGCCAAGGTGAACCGGCTCACCGCCGAGGAACAGGACATCTGCACGCGCACGGGCTTCGCCCCGGCCCCGCTCACGGAATGGGCGAAGTCCTCCCTCATCACCCCGAAGACGTACTGGCATGACCTGAGCAGCGTCATCCAATGGACCGTGGACCCCAACGACTCCAGCCAGGACATCGAATTCACCTACGAGCAGCTTCAACAGGCCTTCAAGCAAGGCCGGAAGCCGCCGCGGCTGCTCGCCTTCTTCAGCTCGTGCCTGCTGGGTTGGGAGCGGCGCTTCGCCGAGCTCTTCATCAGCCGGGGCACGCCCTACGTCATCGCCTTCCGCAGCCGCTATCAGACCAACCAGGCGCTGCCGTTCAGCCAGCGGTTCTACCGGGTCCTCCAGGACAACGAATTCGCGCCCGACGCCATCCAGCGGGCCTTCATGACGGCCGCGGGGGACCACCCCCACGCGGAGCCTTGTCTCTTCACGGCCCATGGCATCACCCGCTGTAGTGCCGCGACCCGAGGCGGGCAGGCGGCATTCCAAGGATGTGATTGGGGCAGCGACGCCTTCGACGCCCCACGCTTCCCCAACCCGTGACACACGGCCGGGGGCCGGCCCGCCGTCCACTGCCGTGCCGCCCCGCCATCCCACCCTTGACAGCCCCAGGGCCCAGGTCTAACGCAAGGCGCCATGAGCACTCCCCAGTTCCCGCCCTCTCCGACGCGCGCCATCAGCAGTGAAGGCCCCTTCCGTGCCCTGCTGCTGGAGAACATCCACCCGTCCGCGGGGGAGATGCTGGCCGCCGAGGGCTTCCAGGTGGAGCGCGTCTCCTCCGCCCTCAAGCCGGACGAGCTGGCGGAGCGGTTGAAGGGCGTGCACCTGCTGGGCATCCGCAGCAAGACGACGGTGCCGCTGGCCGCGCTGGAGCACGCGGAGAACCTGCTGGCCATTGGCGCCTTCTGCATCGGCACCAACCAGGTGGACCTGACGTCCGCCAACACGCACGGCATCCCTGTCTTCAACGCGCCCTTCAGCAACACGCGCAGCGTGGCGGAGATGGTGATCGCGGAAATCATCGTCCTGACGCGGCAGCTCTTCGACCGCAGCCGGGAGGTCCACACGGGCCAGTGGCGCAAGGTGGCCACCGGCAGCCATGAGGTGCGCGGCAAGACGCTGGGCATCATCGGCTATGGCCACATCGGCTCGCAGCTCGGCGTCATCGCCGAGGCGCTGGGCATGCGCGTGCTCTACTTCGACGTGATGACCAAGCTGCCGCTGGGCAACGCGCAGCCGTCCGTCACCCTGGAGGAGCTGCTCGGCGCGTCCGACTTCGTCACCCTGCACGTGCCCGCGCTGCCCACCACGCGCATGATGATGGGCGCCGAACAGATTGCGCAGATGAAGAAGGGCGCCTGCCTCATCAACGCCAGCCGTGGCACGGTGGTGGACATCGACGCGCTGGCGCGGGCGCTCCAGTCCAAGCACCTGGGCGGCGCCGCGGTGGACGTCTACCCGGAGGAGCCGGAGAGCAACTCGGACGGCTTCGTCACCGCGCTCCAGGGCCTGCCCAACGTGGTGCTCACGCCGCACATCGGCGGGTCCACGGAGGAGGCCCAGGCCTCCATCGGCAAGGAGGTGGCCACCAGCCTGCTGAAGTACTTCAAGGCGGGCGCCAGCACGGGCGCGGTCAACTTCCCGCACATCGAGGCGCCGCTCATCCCGGGCACGCACCGCATCCTCAACGTGCACCGCAACATCCCGGGCGTGCTGCGCGACATCAACCGCATCGTCTCCGACCTCAACGCCAACATCCACGCCCAGGTGCTCAGCACGGACGCCAACATCGGCTACCTGCTGATGGACCTGGACCAGGACGTGTCCACCCCGGTGTGCGAGGCCATCGCCGGGCTGCAGACGGACATCAAGACGCGCATCCTGTCCTGACGTCCGGCGCCCTCAGGCATCCACGACCTTGCCCGGGTTGAGGATGCCCTGGGGGTCCAGCGCCCGCTTCAGGGTGCGCAGCAGGGCCAGCTCCGCCGGCGTGCGTGAGTAGCCCAGGTAGTCCTTCTTCAGCAGGCCGACGCCGTGCTCGGCGGAGATGCTTCCGCCGTGCTTCCGCACCAGCTCGAACATCGTGGGGTCCGCCTGCTTCGTGTGGGCGAGGAACTCCGCCTTGTCCATGGCGTCCGGCTTCATCACGTTGACGTGCAGGTTGCCGTCGCCAATGTGGCCAAAGAGGCAGATTTCCCAGCCCGGGTAGCGCGCGTTGAAGATGGCCTCCAACTCCGCGCAGAAGGCCTCCAGCCCGGCCACCGGCAGGGAGATGTCGTTCTTGTGCGGCAAGCCGGTGGCGGAGAGGCTCTCGCTGATGCCCTCGCGCAGCGCCCACAGCTCGGCCGCCTGGGCCGCGCCCTGGGCCTGGACGCCGTCCGTCACCAGCTCGCGCTCGAAGAGCGAGCCCAGCCAGCCCTCCACCGCCGCGGCGTCCTTCGCCTCCGCCTCCAGCAGCACGTAGCACTCGCTGGGCGTCTCGAAGGGCGGGCGCAGCTTGCGGTGGCGGCCCAGGCGCGCCATGCACTTGTCGGTGAAGAACTCGTAGGCGGAGATGGAGAAGGCGTTCTGCCGGCGCGCGTCTCGGAACAGCCGCAGCACCGCGGCCACGTCCGGCACCGCGAAGAGGAACACGTCCTGCTTGCCAGGGAGCTGGGTGAGCTTGAGGGTGGCCTCGGTGATGACGCCCAGGGTGCCCTCGCTGCCGATGAAGAGCTGGCGCAGGTCCGTGCCGGTGTTGTTCTTCTCCAGCGCGCCGTTGAGCTCCAGCACCTCGCCCTGGGCCGTGACGACCTGGAGCCCCAGCACCCACTGCCGCGTGAGGCCGTAGCGAATCACCTTCACCCCGCCCGCGTTGGTGGCGATGTTGCCGCCCACCGTGCTGGAGCCCTTGGAGGCGAAGTCCACCGGCCAGGTGAGGCCGTGCTCGGCGCAGTGGTGGTGGACGGCCTCCGTCACCGCGCCCGCCTGCACGCGCACCGTGTTGCCGAGCAGGTCCACCGGTCCCATGCGGTTCATGCGCTGGAGCGACAGGACCAGCTCGCCCCGAGCCGCCACCGCGCCGCCGGCCAGTCCCGTGCGGCCGCCGGAGGGCACCACGGCGATGTGGTGCTGGTGGCACAAGGCCAGCAGCCGGGCGACCTCGTCCGTCGTCCGGGGGAGCGCCACCGCGGCCGGCGCGGGCGTGTAGACGCGCGTCCAGTCGCGGCCGTACTCCTGGAGCTCCCCCGGCTCCCGGGTGAGGAAGTCGGCGGGGAAGCCCTCGGTGATGGCCTGGAGGAAGTCGGCGGGGAGCGCGGCGGTGGACATGCCTCTAGGCGTATTGCAGCCGCCCCGCCGTGACAAGGTGCAGCACGGGCGGGATGTTGGACGGGGGCAGCCAAGGAATGGGGGCAGGTGCGTATAGAGCGTGGGCCCAAAGCGGAGTTCCGCCGTCTCCCGCGCCCGCCCCGAGGAAAGTCCCCATGTTCACGTCGTTCTCGCGTGTTGTCCGGACCGCTTCCGTTGTCGCTGCCCTGACCCTGGCCCCCGCCGCGCTGGCGGAAGAGGCCGAGTACGGCAGGTCCTACGTCTTCACGACCGTGGATGCGGTCCAGGCCTACTCCCTCAGCGGCTTCGAAGTGACGGGAATCCTGGAGGGAGAGGCGACCCCTCGGACCATCACCTTCTGGCCGGAACACGGGAACTACGAATCCCAGCAGGGCTTTGGCGCGCGGTGTGACCGGATGGCGCTGCTCCTGATGACCCGGCCGGGGCGATTCCAGCTCACCGTCGAGATGCCCTCCTTCTACCAGGCAACCACCTGCAAGCTGACCCGCCTTCCCTGACGCCCCACGGACACGCGGACGAAACGGACGGCTCCCATGGGGACGAATGGACGGACCTGGCTGGCGCTGACGCTGGCCATGGCGACGTTGGCGGGTTGCTCGGGCGGTGACGGCCCGGAGCAGGACTCGGACAATGACGGTGTCTTCGACGCCCTGGACTGCGCGCCGGGCGATGGCACGCGCTGGCGGTTCCTGGCGGGCCACGTGGACGCGGACCTGGATGGCGTCGGGGCGGGTCCCGCCCTCCAGAGCTGCGTGGGGCACCGGCTCCCCGCGGGCCTGAGCGCGCAAGGCGGTGACTGCGCGCCCGACGATGCGTCCCGCTGGCGAGAACAGAGCGGCCTCTACCCGGACCAGGACAACGACGGGGCGACGGGCGAAGGCCCGGTGACGGCGTGCGTGGGTGACACGCTCGTGGGCTATCGGCTGGAGGCGGGCCCGCCGGATTGTGACGACACTGACTTTCGCGTGGCGGCCGTCGCGCTGGCGTGGCCCGACCCGGACGGGGACGGCGTGGGCAGCGGCGAGCCCGTGTCCCACTGCGCCGGCAGGCAGCCGCCATCGGGACATGCGCCGGTGGGCGGCGACTGCGCGCCCGATGAAAGCCTCCGGGCCCACTGGCTCGCGTACACCCACCGCGACGCGGACCGGGACGGCTTCACGGTGCCGGAGGAGGGCCGGCTGTGCGCCCTCGACCGGCTGCCGGAGGGCTACGCCCTGCACGCCAACGGACTGGACTGCGATGACGCGAACGGCGCGCGTTGGATGGAGCGCACCGTCTACGTGGACACCGACGGAGACGGTTTCGGCAGCGGCGCCCCCCAGACACAGTGCACGGGACAAACAGTGCCGCTGGGCTACGCGCTGGATGCGGAGGACTGCGCGCCGGAGGACGGCACGCGGTGGCAGTGGCGCTCGTATGCGCACCGGGACGCGGATGGCGACGGCGACACCATCCCTCAGCAAGGCGTGATGTGCAGTGGCGCGCAGCTGCCCCAGGGCTATGCCGAATGGCCTACCGGGCAGGACTGCGACGACCGTGACGCCCGCCGCATGGTGAGTTGGAGCCTGTTCCCGGACACGGACGGTGACGGCGTTGGCGCGGGCGCCCGGCAGACAGTCTGTGAGGGCCGCACGCTGCCCGAAGGCTTCTCCCTGGTGGACACGGACTGCGCCCCCGTGGATGTCACGCGCTGGCAGGAGCTGTCCTACGCACACCGGGACGCGGATGGTGACGGCTTCACCACGCCCGAAGCAGGCGCGCTGTGCGCGGGCGCGGCGCTCCCAGCGGGCTACGCCACCCTGCCTCAGGGCCACGACTGCGATGACGCGGACCGGAGCGTCCACACCAACGTCCTGGCATGGCCGGACACGGACGGTGACGGCGTAGGCGAGGGGGACCCCGTCGTGCGGTGTACGGATGGCACAAGGCCCACGGCGCCCTGGTCAGCCCAGGGCGGGGACTGCGCGGCGGAAGATGCGACGCGCTGGCGGGAGGTGGCCTACACGCACGTGGACCGGGACGCGGATGGACACACGCAACCCGAAGCTGGAAGCGTATGCGCCGGTACTTCACTGCCCGAGCCCTACTTCACCCAGGCCACGGGCAATGACTGCGATGACGCGGACGCCGCGCGCTACCGGTGGGTGGTGCTCTACCCAGACGCGGATGGAGACGGCGTGGGCGCCTCGCCCCGCACGATTCCCTGCATCGGCGCACGGACGCCGTCTGGCTTCTCCTTCCAGGGCGACGACGCGGATGACTCGGATGCGTCCATCCAGGAGGACGCCGAGGATGCGCTGATGGTGGAGCTCATCCTCGATTAGCCATCAGCAAGTATTTGCAACCTGAATAACAAATTCCAGATTGCGTCAGAAGGCGGGTTCCAGGCATTCCTGGAACCGCAGCAGGCATTCCCCGGCCGGAGGAATGCCCAACTCCGCCCCAATCTGGAACCCCACTCATGCGTCTCGCGAGAACCGCATGGCTTTGGGCCATCATGCTGGCCCTTTCAGCCTGCGATCCTGAACCGACTCCTCCGCTCCCCACACCAGACTCCGGGACACCGACACAGCTTGGCCGCGTAACGGGACAGGCCCTCCTTGAAGGAGGCGCGACTCCCGAAGGCGTTTCCCTCACGCTGGAAGGCACCGAGCACCGCGCCTTCGCCGACGCGGAGGGGCGTTTCACCCTGGAAGACGTGCCCGCGGGTGAGCACACCGTGGTGGCCCAGCAACTGGGCTACCACGATGCCCGGCAGAGCGTGCAGGTCCGAGCAGGCGAGACAGCCTCCGTCATGCTCCAGCTCACGGCGGAGCCTGGCGCGCTGCAGGGGGTCGTCCTCCACGAGGACGAGTCCCCTGTTCCCGGTGTGCGCGTCACGCTGACGGAGACGGGCGCGACCGCGACCACGGACGAACAAGGCCTCGTCCACTTCGGCCCCATCGTCCCGGGCACCTACACCGTGGTGGCTGAAAAGGAGGGCTACGTCCGGACACAGCAGACGGTCCGCGTCACGAACGTCGAGCTCTCGCTGGTCACCTTCTTCCTTCAGCGTGAGCTGGGCAGCGTGAGCGGCACCGCGCTGCTCGAAGGCGCCACCACGCATGACGGCGTCGCCATCACCCTGGAGGAGACCGGCGCCACCGCGACCACGAATGCACAGGGACACTTCGCCTTCACGGGTCTCCTCCCGGGGACGTACACGGTGGTGGCCCAGAAGGACCGCTATGTCGAGGCCCGGCAGTCGGTGGACGTGCGCTTGAGCGAGGCCGCCTCCATCTCCCTCACGCTGGCCCGACTGCGGGGAAACCTGAGCGGCGTCATCGAACTCGATGACGGGGCGGAGCCCTCGGACGTCACCATTGCCCTCGCGGAGACGGGTGCCACCACGACCACGGATGCGCAGGGACACTTCGCCTTCGCCAACCTCCCCACGGGAACGTACTCGGTGGTGGCCCGGAAGGACGGCTACGCCGATGGCCGGCAGTCCGTGGAGATTCGCGCGAACGAGGCGGCCTCCGTCTCCCTCACGTTGACGCGGCAGCTCGGCATCCTGAGCGGCGTCATCCAGGTCGATGACGGGGCGGCGCTCACGGGCGTCTTCATTTTCCTGGTGGAGTATGGCTTCGGCACCATCACGACAGACCAGGGACACTTCTCCTTCGGCAGCGTCCCCACGGGGACGTACACCTTGGTGGCCCAGAAAGATGGCTACAACGAGGCCTCGCAGTCGGTGGAAGTGCGCGCGAACGAGACGGCCTCCGCCTCCTTCACGCTGACGCGGCAGCGCGGCAATCTGAGCGGCGTCATCCAGGTCGATGACGCGACGGCGCCCTCGGGCGCCACCGTCTCCCTGGTGGGGCGTAGCGGCACCGCCACCACGGATGCGCAGGGGCGCTTCACCTTCGCGGATGTTCCCACGGGGACGTACACGGTGCTGGCCCAAAAGGCCAACTACGCCGATGCCCGGCAGACCGTAGAGGTCCGCACGAACGAGATGGCTTCCGTCTCCCTGACGCTGACGCGGCAGCGAGGGAACCTGGATGGCTTCATCTCGCTCGAAGGAACGTCAACTGCGAGGGACATCTCCGTCACGCTGGCGGGCACGACCTTCAGCACGCAGACGAGCAGCACGGGCTACTACTCCTTCAACGGTGTCCCCACGGGCGTCTATCAGCTGGAGGTACGCAAAGAGCAGTTCGGCACAGGGCGGCGCTCCGTGGAGATTCGCGCCGGGGTGACGACACGGGTCAACCTGACGCTCCCGCGAGCACGGGGCACCGTCGAGGGGCTCGTCCAGTTCGGCGATGGCACCAGCGCCGCGCACGTCAGCGTCGAACTCGCGGGAAGCGCCTCCGCCAGTTCCCACACGATGACGGATGAGCACGGACGCTTCTCCTTCAGCAACACGCTCGTCGGGACGTATACGGTCACCGCGACCTTGCCGGGCTACGCACGGCAGCCACGAACCGTAGAGGTCCGTCACGAGCAGACCACCTCGGTCACGCTCACGATGCCTCGCGAGCAGGGCAACGTCATCGGCAAGGTGCACCTGGAAGGCGCTGCCACCCACGAAGGCGTCATCGTCTCCCTGGACGGACACCCTGGCACGAGCGCGCCGACAGACGTGCTGGGACGCTTCGCCATCGACGACGTCCCCGCCGGTTCGCACACCATGAGGGCCAGCAGGGACCACTACGAGCCCGTCGAACAGGCGATCGACGTGACCCATGACGTGCCCGAAACGATTGAACTGTCGATGACGGTGCGCGGAGCGCCGACGTTCACGAGCGCCAGGCTGGCGGTCCAGGGTGGTCAACTGGTGCTGACGGGCTCCGGCTTTGGCGAGACGCAGGGCACCTCCCGCGTCCTGGTCGACGGGAGGCCGAGCACGACCTACTTCGCCTGGTCGGACACCCGTGTCGTCGTGCGCGTCCCCCATGAGACCTCGCCGGGTACGCGGGAAGTCACGATGATTCCCGGTGCGCCCTTGAGGCCGAGCGGCACGGGCTCCGTGCGGGTGACGCCCCAGAGGACGCTCTCCTATGCCGAAAGGGACAGGTACCTGGGCATCCGGCCCGACAACTCCGTCGTTGCCTGGGGCAACCTGGGTCCCTACGGTGACACCCCTTCCGGACTCACCGACGTGGTCAGCGTGGCCGCGAGCGGAGCCACCGCCATGGCGCTCAAGGCGGATGGCACCGTCACTGCATGGGGGCAAGAAGCACAAGGACTCCTGGCCGTGCCTGACGGTCTCTCCGAGGTCGTGGACGTTCAGATGGGCTACGCGGTCCTCGAGGGGGACTCCCATTTCGCCGTGGCGCTCAAGCAAGACGGAACCGTTGTTGCGTGGGGGACCAATCAATACGGCCAGGCCCATGTTCCCGCGGGGCTTGAAGACGTGGTGGCCATCTCGGTGGGCGGCTGGCATGTGCTCGCGCTGAAAGCAGATGGAACCATCGTTGGATGGGGACTCGGCTCATCGCGCGAAACAACAATCCCAGCAGGACTGACGAACGCCGTGGCCATCGCCGCGGGGAGCGGAAACAGCGTCGTCCTCAGGGCGGATGGCTCCCTGATCGCGTGGGGAAGAGGCTTCTTCTATGACGTGTCAGAGGTGCCCGTGGTCAACGATGCCGTCGCCATCGCAGGCGGCGACGATCACCACGTCGCCCTGCGCTCGGATGGCACCCTCGTGGGTTGGGGATACGGCGACTTTGGACAAAACTCGCCTCCGTCGCACCTCGGGCCGATTGGAGCAGTCTCAGGTCGAGCACGTCGGTTCAGCATGGCCATCAGGACCGACGGCAGACCCGTCAGCTGGGGGTACACCGGGCCGTGGACCCCCGAGGACCTGGTCCTCCGCGTCCCCGCACGGTAGCCTCAAGGAGCAGACGCTCCGTCTCCGCCCCTCGGAGACGGAGCGCGTCGCTGGGTCCAGGCCATGTCGGGCCGCGCCCGCGCTAGAATCCCGCGAATGTCCCTCGCGAGAACCTCCTGGCTCTGGGCCCTCCTGCTGGCCCTCTCCGCCTGCTCTTCTGACTCGCCCCCGTCCACGCCCGACTCCGGGACACCGGCACAGCGCGGCCGTGTGACGGGACAGGCCCAGCTCGAAGGGGCCACCGTCCACGAAGGCATCCTCATCACCCTCCAGGGAACCGAGCACCGCGCCCTCACCGACGCGGAGGGACGACTCACCCTGGAAGACGTGCCCGTAGGTACGCACACGCTGGTGGCCCAAAAACCGGGCTACTACGACGCCACCCAGAGCGTGCAGGTCCAGGCCGGCGAGACGGTCTCCGTCACGCTCCAGCTCAGGGCGGAGCTGGGGGCGCTGCAAGGGCTCGTCATCCGCGAGGACGAAGCCCCTGTTCCCGATGCGCGCGTCACACTGACGGAGACCGGCGCCACCAGGACCACGGACGAGCGGGGCCACGTCGACTTCGGCCCCATCGTCCCGGGCACGTACACCGTGGTGGCCGAAAAGAACGGCCATGTCCGGACGCAGGAGACAGTTCGCGTCACGAACGTCGAGCTCTCCCGGGTCACCCTCACCCTCCGGCGAGAGCGAGGCAGCCTGAGTGGCACCGCGCTGCTCGAAGGCGCCACCGCGCATGACGGCATCTCCCTCACGCTGATGGAAAGCGGCGCCACCGCGACCACGGATGCGCAGGGCCACTTCGCCTTCCCCAGCGTGCCCGTGGGCACGTACACGGTGCTGGCCCGCAGGGGCCTCTACGCCGAGGCCCGTCAGTCCGTGGTGGTCCGCGCGAACCAGTCGAGCCAGGCCGACCTGACGCTGAATCGCCTCGCGGCCCCGGAGCTCACGGCGCCCGCGCTGGCCGTCCAACGCGGCCACTTGCGGCTGACTGGCGCGCACTTCGGCCCCGAGCAGGGAAGCCACGCCATCACGATTGGGGGCGTGGAGGTCGACGAGTACCTCGCCTGGTCGGACGCGGAGGTGGTGGTGCGCGTGCCCGGAAGCCTCTCACCCGGCGTGCACGAGCTGGTCATGTCGTCCGGTGTGAGCTGGCGGCCCGACGTCACCACCTCGCTGCGCGTGCTGCGGCAGCGGACGTTGGCCTACGCGGCCAACTGGGGTCTGGGCGTGCTGCCGGACAACACCGTCACCGTCTGGGGCTCGGCCGATGCCTCGAACGATGTCACGCCGGTTCCCTCTGCCATCACCGATGTCGTGAGCGTGGCCTCCGGGACGTCCTTCGCGGTGGCCTTGCAGGCGGATGGAAGCGTCATCAAATGGGGAGGGCCCGACCCCGTCCCGGTGCCCGATGGCCTGTCGGACGTGGTGGACATCAGCGCGTACGGCACCCGGCTCCTCGCGCTCAAGCGGGATGGCACGGTCGTCACCATCGCCGGGGGCATCTCCGCCGAGGAGACGCCCGTCCCGGCGGGCCTCCAGGACGTGGTCGCGGTGTCCGCGGCGCCGTTCCACGGCATGGCGCTCAAGGCGGACGGCACCGTCGCCGTCTGGGGGCAGGACGTCTTCGACCTCCAGGCCGTCCCTGCGGGCTTGAATGACGTGGTGGCCATCGCCAACACGAGCAGCAGCGCGCTGGCGCTGCGCGCGAATGGCACCGCGTCCGTCTGGGGCTTTGGCGCGGCGTACTACGACCTCGCGCTCACCCCGGACCTCAGCGACGTCGTGGAAATCGCGGGAGGCGAACACCACTACATGGCGCTCCGCTCCAACGGCACCCTCCGCGTCTGGGGGAACAGCGCCTATGGCCAGACGACGCTCCCCGCGGGCTTGTCGAACGTCGCCGCCGTCGCGGGGCAGGCCTTCAACAAGAGCCTGGCGCTCCGGTGGGACGGCACCCTCGCGAACTGGGGAGATGCGACGCCTTCCCACCTGCCACCACCGGGACTGGTCCTCCGCGTCCCCGCCCGGTAGTCCTCAAGCGCACCGCGCGCCATCCAAACAAAACAAGTTTTTCAAGAAATACAGATTGCGCCGGAGGCCACGCGGATGAACACTCCGGCATGCTCGCAATCCAACGGAGAGACGCGGCGATGACAGCCCCGGTTCCGCTCGACGCGCCCGACATCCAGGACGTGGTGCGGACCCGGACGTTGGGGGTGGCATACGTCGGCACGGTGCTGGTGGTGGCGCACAGCACGCAGCCACCCACCGCGGATGACTGGGCTCGCTACTGCGAGCTCATCGCCCGCCACCAGGGCACGGCCACCGCGCAGCTCGTCCTGGCCGAAGGGCCCGGGCCCAGCGCCACCCAGCGACAGCAGGCGCTCAACCAGGTGCCCAAGGACTACGTCATCCCGCCCACCGCGGTGTTCACCGAGTCCCCGCTGGTGCGCGGCATCGTGACGCTCTTCAACTGGTTCAGCCCCCGGTCCATGCGCGCCTTCGTCCCGGGAGACGTCCCGGGCGCGGCGCGGCACCTGGGCCTGAGCGAGGACCAAGTGCGGCGGCTGGTGGACATCGGCAAGGCGGTGCGGCCGGCCGATGCCGTGACGCGCACCCGCTAGGGTTTGGTGCCCTGCTGGATGCGCAGCTCCTGGATGCCCTTGAGTATCCGGGGCGCCGTCAGCAGCATGTTCTGGTTGAGGAGCTTTCCGTCCACGGGGACGCACTTCCCGGACACACAAGCGGTGTACGCGGGGCACGGCGACTCGCACTGGAAGGATTCGGGCGACACCTGACAGGTCTCCTCGCAGTAGCCGGAGAGACAGGCCTCGTGCCGGATGCACGGCTGCCCATCCGGGAGCTGGCACAGCTTCGTCGCGCCACACTGCGTGGGCGAATGACATTCAGCGTTGCTGTCACAGCGTCCGTCATCGCGGTTGCACTTGCGCTCCGCGTCGCAGAAGAAGCTGGCGCAGTCGCGGTCGTTCTCACAGGCCTCCTCCGGCTTGAGGAGACAGGTGGGCGAGCCAAGCACGTCCGCACAGGTCAGCGCGCCCGGACAGTCCTGCGCGGAGGCGCAGTCCTTGCCCAGGGGCACCGTGCACCCCACGCCGGGCTCACAGAAGCCGGTGACGCACTGGTCGCTCTGCGTACAAGGCTGTCCTTGTGAGGCCAGGCACACGCCACCCTTGATTTGCGTGGCGCACGTCAGGCCCTTGCCACAATAGCCATCCGGACACGGCGCGCCGGGCCCCGGCTGCCGGGCCCTGTCCGCGGCGAGCAGCGAGGCCACCGTCCCGAGCAGGATGAACGTCCCCACCGCCATGACAGCCCAGTTCATGGGGAACGCCTTCGCGGCGGTCGGCGCGGCCACCCACTCGATGGTGACGGCGGGCCCCAGCGCGAAGCGCGCGTCCGGCCGGTCACAGTCCTCCACGCGCAGGTGGAAGGTGTAGTGCCCCGGCGGCGTCCCCGCTGGCACGCGGAGCCGTACGAGGACCCGCTGCGCGCCCGTCGGCGGGAAGTCGCGCTGGGTGTCGCCGTCGATGAACAGCCACTCCCGCCGGGCCCCGGCTTCGGGCACCACGGAGAGGCGCGCGCGCACGGGCGCACCCGACGCGTTGATGACGTGGAAGACGGCCTCCCCCGTCCCACTCGGGGACAGACGAAGCGCGTCAGAGACGGCGGAGACATCGAAGACGCGAGACATCAACCTGCTCTCTTGGAGGACCGTGCGGCATTGAGCGCGTCAAGCCAGCGCTCCCGCCGCAGGCCCGGCGGTTCCCCCGTCACCAGGCCTGCCGCGAAAGGCTGTTCGTTCCATCATTCGCTTCGACGTCGCGTTCCATCTCCCCACGTGGGCGTGGCCTCGTCCCCCGGTCGAGCAGGGGCCTCCCCGGGCAGCACGTTCTGGCGATACGGCACGTCCTTCTGGAGCGACGTGCCTGCTCGCGTGCCGTTGGCCCTGCCAGCGCCCGCGACGCTGACCGCGGCCGCAGCCGCGTGAAGGCCGCGCGCCGCTGGAATCAGCGCGTAGGCCGTGACCAGGTCCGGCCCCATGCCCCACGCATCGACCGCGTCGGAGGCGGTCGTCTCCCCTGAGTCCCATGCGTCGTGGGCGCCGAGGATGGACGCCGCGGGGCCCACGCTCCATGCATCCGGGAGGCCGGAGATGGCCACCGAGGGCCCCTCGGCAGACGCGTCAGGGGCGCTGTCGATGGACGCCTTCAGTCTCGCGGTCCACGCCTCGGGGAAGGACGACTCGGGCCCCGTGCCCCACTCGTCAATCCACGACGTCGCCAGCGCCTCGCGAGGCGGCGGCGCGGCGGGCTTCGGTGACGGCGGAGCATTCACGGCGCCGTGCGGCTCCTCGGAGGCGACAGGCATCAGATGGCTTCGCGGCATGTCACTCCTCCTTCGACGGCAGGCGGATGAGCAGCGGCTGTGGCTCCGCCGCGAGCACCTCCGGCCCCAGTTCGAGCAGCTCCCCCTTGGCGCGCACTTCCAGCCGCCCCAGCGAGTCCACGGGAGGCACGCGGGGGAAGCGGAAGCAGCCCTTGGCATCCGTGCGAGTGGTGAGCTTCAGCGTCGGCAGCTCCACCAACGCGCCCGGAATCGGCACGTCGTCCGGTCCGACGACACAGCCCAGCAGCGCCTCCGCGGCCGTGGGCGTCGCCTGGGGCGTGGCGGGGAAGAGCACCCGGTGGATGACGGGCATGGCGCGCTCCCGCCGCACCGGCACGCGCAGGCGGAAGCAGGGACGCGGCGCGGTCCTCAGCCCGGCCCACACCGTGGTGGGCACCGGCGTGAGCTCCACCTCGAAGTCCGCCTCCTCCATGGCCGCGAACACCAGCTCCCCCAGCAGCCGGTGCGCCCGCTCCGGAGACTCCGCCCCCGCGGTGATGAGGTAGCAGACCGAAATCTGCAGCGGCGCGCGCCCCGTCCCCCCGCTCCGGAGTGGGGGCGCGGGCCCCAGCTCCAGCAGGTACAGACAGACGCCTCGCTCGAGCGATTCGCGATCCGGCACGCCCAGGAACACCGGGACATCGCCAGCAATGCGGCCCACCCACGCCTTCAAACGTTGATCGACTTCGTCGATCATCCGGACCCCCCGTCCTGGGCCGGTCGACCCGGGCCGCCCGCAGCCCCGGTGCTTTCCGGACTTGCAACGTGTCATCGGCCTCCAGGTGCAGGTATTGACCGGCGGGGCGGCGGGACGTCCGGCCTTCAACACCGGTGCGCTGTCCGCGCACACACCCTGTCCTGAACGGGGCCACACAGCGCGTCAAAAGGGCCCCAACCCCAGGCAATCACAGGGAAAAAGAAGGCGCACAACTTGCGGACGCCCGCGGCGGATAATTCCATGACGCGCCACCCCCACGCGCACCGGGATTCCTCCACCATGGCCACGAAAGTCAGCGACAGCCCGCGTCCCCTCCCCTCGCTTCCGCCGCGCGCCGCCGTGGCGAAGGAGGCCCGGACCGCCGAGGCCCCGGCGAAGCCCGCGAACGCGCCCGCCGGATGGAACGCGGACCGCTTCGAGTCGACGCCCAAGGCGCCCCGGCCGCTCGTGTGCACCGTGCCCACGCCGCCGCCCACCGCGCCGGTGGAGCCGCAGCCCGCACCGGAGCCCGAGGTGGACACCGTCGCGGTGGACTCGGACCCGATGACGCACATCGCGTACCTGTCCTCGGACGAGCTCCAGGGCCGTGACAGCCCGTCGGCCGGTCTGGACGCCGCGTCGCTGTACGTGCAGCAGCACGTGGAGAAGTACGGCCTCGTCGGCCCCAACACGAACAACGCGGACAACCCCTTCGAGCAGCGCTTCGACGTGTACTCGTTCGCGGGCCGGCCCGGGGTGCGCGGCGAGTCGGGCGAGCACGTCCACACGCCGAACACCTACGGCCACGAGCGTTTCGAAAGCGGCTTCTACCTTGAGGACGACATGCCCAAGGAGACGCTCGCGCTGCTCAACCAGAAGTACGAGAAGGCGATGAGCGCGCGCGGCCTGCCCCTGGCGCCGCCTCGCGAGGGGGCGCAGCGGAGCGTGGAGGAGCTGCGCCAGCTGGCCTCCGCGTCCGGTCAGGCGGTGAACACCATGGCGCTGCTGGAGGGCTCGGGGCCGAACAAGGACGAGGTCATCGTGGTGATGGCCCACCTGGACACGACGGCGTGGACCGGCGCGGCAACGTGCTCAACGGCGCGGACGACAACGCGTCCGGCAGCGCGGTGCTGATGGCGGCGGTGCCGGAGCTGGCGGAGGCGGCGAAGCGCGGCGAGTTGGACCGCTCCGTGCTCTTCCTGTGGACGGGCGCCGAGGAGAAGGGCCTGGTGGGCTCGCAGTACTTCGTGGACCACCCGATTCCGGGGCTGGGCCTGGACGAGATTGCCGGCGTCATCAACGTGGACATGGTGGGCCGCTGGGATGACCAGCGCCTGTCCGTGGTGGACACCAACAGCCGGGGCCAGCCCAACTACTTCCGCGACGTGCTGGACCAGGCGAACGCGCAGCTCGACGACCCGTTCGACCGCATCAACCGCGACATCAACGTGTTCCGTGACCGGCAGGACGGCGCGTCCTTCGGGCGCAAGGGCGAGGACGTCCTCTTCATGTTCGAGGGCCTGTCCAACCCCAACGGCGGCGGCGACCTCATCCCCGAGTACCACCGGGCCGACGACGACATCGACCTCATCCTCCGCGACAACGGCGGCGAGAAGCCGCGCCGCATCAAGGATTTGATGGTCAACGTCATCGAGCTCGCCGCCAATCGGACGGAAGAGCCCTGAATTACCGGCGGCCCCTGGCCGCCAATGTCGGATACCAGCGCGGAAGCGGCATTTTCCCGCCGTCATTTTCCCTGACGCCGCTTCTTTTTCCGCCCGGTCGCGCGAATGATGGCCACCGGGCCGGAACACGCTGGAACACGACATGACGATGGCGACATCCTCGACGAGACGACGAAGGACACTCCGCCTGGGGCGGCACGGCGCGGCGCTCGCGTGCGCCCTGGGGCTGGGGGCCGCGACACCGGCCCTCGCCGACGGGGCGGACACCCCTCACCGCTTTGGCCTGATGCTGGACGCGGGCGCGCCGCACGGCGTGGGCCTGTCCGCGGTGCTAAGGCCGCTGCCGTGGCTGCGCCTGCAAGCAGGCCCCACCACCAACACGCTCAGCTTCGGCTTGCGCGGCGGCGTGAGCATCCTGCCGATGCAGACGTTCATCGCGCCGTCCTTCAACGTGGAGGCGGGGCACTACTTCGGCTCGGACTACAACGAGGTGGTGGACTGGCTGGGCGCCAGCCCCAGCCGCGCCAGCGAGGCCATCCGGGACGTGACGTACAACTACGTCACCGGCACCGTGGGCCTGGAGGTGGGCTCGGCCAGCCGCTTCAACTTCTTCCTGCACCTGGGCCTCAGCTACGTGAACCTGGGCGTGGACGACGCGAGCGCCCTGCTCCAGGACGCCACGGACGACCCGGACGTCACGGCGAGGAACCTCTCCGTGCGCGCCACCATGCCCTCCGTGAAGCTGGGCTTCATCCTCTACTTCTTCTGAGCCGGGAGCCGAAAACCATGCGAACGACTTCCTTCCGCATCCTGCTGCTCTCCGGCCTCGCGCTGCTCACCACCGGCTGCGAGTCCCTCTTCTTCATCGAGGCCGAGGCCGAGGAAATCTGCAAGACGGAGCGCGACCTGTCCTTCCCCGCCGCGCTGCCGCTCACGGTCAACGTGGAGCGGAGCATCACCTTCCCGCTGGGCGACTTCGCCGACCCGCTCCCCGAGGAGACGGACGTGGAGACGGAGCTGCGGCTGCGCCTCTTCGAGGTGACGGCCGACACGGACCTGAGCGGCGTCGAGCGTGCCAGCGTCTCCGTGCGCCAGCCGGGCTCCACCACCACCCACGTCATCGGTGAGTACACGCGCACCAGCACCGCGGCCACGCGCACCATCCAGCTCACCAGCACCGGCCCGGTGGACCTGCTGGACCTGGCCCGGGAGCCCGAGCTCGAGTTCATCTTCGACGCCCGGGGCACGCTGCCCTCCGAGGACTGGACGGCCTCGCTGCGCGCCTGCGCGGGCGTGAAGGCCCACGCGAACTACTTCGACCTGGTGTTCTGAGGCCGAGGCCGCTGCTAGCGGAGCCCGGAAGCCGCCGCGTGCTTCCGGGTCTCCACGACGGGCACGGGCACCGGCGCGGGTTGCTCGGACGCGGGAGGCTGCACGTTGAGGAACTCGCGCCGCGTGCCCATGACCAGGTCGAAGAACGGGTGCGTCACGCACCAGTTCGCGTTCTGGTCCTTGCCCATGTGGTGGTCGTAGTGCCACGGCAGGTGCTCACGCGCCCACTTCGGGTCCAGGTGCGCGCGCCGGTGGACGAAGTAGTAGTTCGCCGCGCAGGCCCACACCGTGCCCACGAAGAAGGGCGCCACCGGCAACAGCGGCGCATGCGCCAGCGCCAGCACCGCCAGCCCCACCAGCTCCTTCGTCTGCGCCGACCAGCTCCACAGCGAGCGCATGTACTGGTCATCCACCATGTCGTTGCGCCGCGACTTCTGGTGGTGCTCGTGCCAGTGGAAGCTCCAGAAACTCTTCCGGTTCTTCCCCAGGCCGTGCAGCACGGACCGGTGAAGAACCCACTCACCGAAATTGGAGTAAACCCAGCCCAGGGGGATGCCGATCATGGTCGCCTCCGGCGAAGCGCCCGGCCGACGCTTCGCTGCCGATAATGACTATTTGGTCACTCTTTTTCTACCGCGCAATGGACGGGAGTGCACGGCAATGGCGAGCCGGGGTGGCACGCGGGCGGGTGACGCCCAGGAAACGGACAAGCCGCCTGCTCGGGCCGGTGGCCGCCGCGAGGCGCACCGCCGGGAGCGGGCGCAGTCCCTGGAGGACGCGGCGCTGAAGCTGTTCCTGGAGCGGGGCCTGGATGGGGTCACCATCGATGACATCACCCAGGCGGCCGGCGTGGCCAAGGGGACGTTCTACCGGTACTTCGACGACAAGGCCGCGCTGGTGGACGCCCTGTTGGAGCCGGTGCGCCGCGAGCTGCTGGCCGGGCTGGAGACGTGCGGCCATGCCCTGGCGGACGCGCGCAACGTGGAGGCCATGTTCGACGCGTACCGGGCGGTGGCGGCGGTGATTGCCAGCGCGCTCCTCCAGTACCCGGGCGTGGTGCGGCTGTACCTCCAGGAGTGCCGGGGACCGGCGGTGGGGGCGCGGACGAAGGTCGCGGAGCTGGCGCGGTTGGTGGCGCGTCACGCGGTGGACATCACCCAGAAGGCGCACACCAGCGGGCTGCTGCGCCCCATCCGTCCGGCGGTGAGCGGACTGGCGGTGGTGGGCGCCGTGGAGCGGCTGCTGCTGGCGGTGTTGAGCGAGGAGGACATCGGCAATCCGCTGGAGCTGCCGGACGCGCTCACCACGCTGGTGCTGGACGGGCTGCGCCTGCCTCCAGAGCCCCGTCCCGGGCGCCGGAAGTTGGACGGAGGCCCCAAGCGCCCCTAAGGGTGGCGGGGTGGGGCGCAAGCGGGCGGCACGGCGTGTAGGGATGACGGTGCCCGGCTGGGCGTGGTGGCTGCCGTGTGTGTTCGCGCCGGTGGTGCTGCTCAACGTCGCGGTCGCCTGGTTCGGTGGCAGCTTCGTGTCGCCGCTGTCGTTCTCCTTCCTGGAGGCCAAGACGGGCGCGCTGCGTGCGTACCTGGCGCACCGGCCTTCGTGCCTGGTGAACGGGCATGAGCCGCTGGAGCCCATCATCGACGCTGCCGAGCGCCGGCACGGCCTTCCAGCGGGCCTGCTACGGGCGCTGGTGCAGGTGGAGTCGGAGACGCGCGTGCACCGCATCTCCCCGGCGGGGGCCATGGGGCCCGGGCAGTTGATGCCCGGCACCGCCGCCATGCTGGGCGTGAAGGACCCGTTCGACCCGGAGCCGGCGATTGATGGCAGCGCGCGCTATCTGGCCGGGCAGCTCCGGCGCTTCGGGGACGTGAAGCTCGCGGTGGCCGCGTACAACGCGGGCCCCGGCTCCGTGAATGGCCGCGTGCCGCGCAATGGGGAGACGGAGTTCTACGTGCCCAAGGTGCTCGCGGCGTGGGAGCTGACGCGCCCGCCTCCGCCGCCGCCCCGGAAGGCGCCGCCCGCCGCGAAGCCCACGGTGAAGGCGAAGCCCTCCGCTCCGGTCCGCGCGAAGGCTCCCGCCTCCGCGGCGAAGGAGCCGAAGAAGCCCGCGGGGCCCACCCCGAAGGGACAGAGCTGAGCCGGGACGCGGTCCGGCGCTCCCGATGGAGCGCTGGCATCGCGGGAGAGCGATGCGCCGATATCCCTCGGCACGCGCCGCCGTGGCGACGCCCCACGCGCGCGGCACGGACAGCGAACTACTTCGCCGCCGCGGGGAGCGGCAGCGGCGCGCTTTCAAGCACCTTCTGCGCCGTGCGCGTCTGGCCGAACTCCGGCACCTCGTACGCCGTGCCCTGGGAGTCCCGCGCCGCGTGGCGCTTCAGCTCCGGCGCGTCCGGCACGTAGCCCACGCGCAGCCGCAGCGCCTTCACCGCGTCGACTGGCAGCGTCTCCGCCGGCCCGGTGTCATAGGGCGACCAGGCCGTCAGCGGCAGCGGCAGCACCACGCGCCGGCTCACCGTCTGGCCCGCGTCCACGCGGTGCACGGCGGGCACCTCCGGGGCCTCCACGAACATGTTCGTCGGCAGGGGCAGGAGCAGCCGCTCCACGGCGACGTTGCCGCCGCTCAGCGACACGTATGCCTTCTCCGGCGCGAGCTGGCGCTGGCCCGAGGGCGACTCGTCGTACAGGCCCTCCACGAGCCACAGCGCCCGCGCGCCGCGGTTGTGCACCTCGTAGGAGAGCACCAGGGACTCCGCGGTGCGCTCCACCGGCTTCACCTTCAGCTCCACGTCCGCCTCAGCCACGCGTTTCCTCCCGCTCTCCACGGGGCCCGCGGCCGCCCGGACACAGCCGAGCAGCAACACGGCGCCCAGGCTCCATCCTATCCACCCGGGTGCGCGCATGCGTCACCTTCGCCCTGGGCTCAGTAGCGCGGGCGCGTGGGCAGGTTCAGCTCATCGCGGAGGTCGTTCTCCGTGGAGCGGTCCGCCTCGATGCGGGGCGTGTTCGGGTCGCCGTCGTGGTCATACGGCAGCCCCACCGTGGACTGCTCCACGTTGATGACGCCATCCGTCGAGCCGAGCGGCAGCGTGCCCGTGACGAAGTCCGAGGCGTGAATCAGCTCGTGGAAGAGCCCCACCACCGGCGGGCGGTTCATCCACTCCTCGTTGCCCAGGGAGATGCGCGAGGGGTTGTAGTTCACCTGCGAGTCGGTCCCCACGCCGGGCGTTCCATCCGCGTTCATGTAACCGTCGTTGAAGTTCGTGGCGCCGGCCGTGTTGCCCCGGTTCGTCTCGCGGATGGTCGTGGAGCGGCCGCTGCCGTCCAGCCGGCGCAGCAGCTCCTGCCCCTCCGGCAGCGAGCGCAGCGCGTCCAGGTCCGACTGCGTGCGCGCCGTGAAGTCCGCGCTGCCCGTCACCGACACCGAGCTGCCCAGGGTGTCCGCGCCGGACATGTCCACCACCTGCCGCGTGTCGCCGCTCTCCAGGTTGCGCACGTCGTCGTCGTCCTGGACGTAGAGCTTGTCGTCGCCCGCGCCGCCCTTGACGGTGTCGCGCCCCAGGCCACCGGCAATCGCGTCATTGCCGCGGCCACCCACCAGCGCGTCGTCCCCCCGGCCGCCGATGACCTGGTCATCGCCGTCGCCGCCGGAGGCGAAGTCATTGCCCGCGCCGCCGTCCAGGTAGTCACGGCCCGCGCCGCCGGACATGCGGTCATTGCCGTCCAGGCCGTACATCACGTCCCGGCCCTCGCCGCCGTACATCCGGTCCATCCCCGCGCCGCCGTCGATGTAGTCGTCGCCGTCCGCGCCGCGCAGCGAGTCGTTGCCGACCCCGCCCCGGATGG
>JBKGHI010000289.1:0-10288 GCA_046520405.1 Myxococcus sp. 1LA | reverse complement strand
CCGCACCTCGGGCGCCAGTCCCGGCGCGCGCGACAGGAAGGAGAGCACCAGCTCCACGTCCTCGGGCGTCAGCGGCCTGCCCCCCGCCTCCGACGGCAGCGGCGCGGACGCCGTCGGCGCGGCGGTGTACTTGTCCAGGTCGATGCGCTCCTCGCGCACCAGCAGCGTGCCGGCCAGCAAGTCCCCCAGGCGCCGGTGCTGACGGGTGAGCAGCATGCTGACGCAGGCGGCGGCGTACAGCATGGGCAGGAAGTCCACCGCGCGGCAGAGGTTGCGCACCGCGCTCTCGTAGACGCCCACGGGCGAGCCGTCCGTGCGCACCACGCGGATGCCGAGCACCCGCTTGCCCACCGTCTGTCCGTGGAAGAAGACCTCGCTCACCGTCCAGTACAACCACTGCGTGGCGAAGACGCCCACCACCAGCAGCGTCTGCCCCAGGCCCGACAGCGCCTGGAAGACGCCGAGCACGTCCGACACCAGCAGCGTGAAGACGAAGTAGGCCACCAGCCAGAAGAAGAACAGCAGGCTCGCGTCCACCAGCCAGGCGAGGCACCGGTAGCCGATGCCGGCGATGGGCAGCGTGAGCGCCACGCGCTCGGGGGTGGCGACGTCGAGATGGGGAGTCGGAGCGGGGCTCATGCGGGGTAGGCAGCATACACGTCTGCCTTCCACCCACGCCTGCATGTCGCACCCCCTTTTCTGCTTGGACTTGCGGGATTTTCAGGTCCCAATCCCGTGTGTCACGGTCGACAATCGGCGCCGCGAAGGCGGGGGTTTTCATCGACTTCTGGACGCCGGGCCGTGTCGTGCGGCGGACAGCGATGACGAACCAACGGATGAAACCCCTGTAACGGGCTCTGATTCATGCACACTGGACACTCCCGTTGGGGCTGGTTCGCGTCTGCGCTTTCCCGGTGATAGGGTTTCTGCGTTGGACCATGAACCTGGGCCGAAGGAGGTGCGGCCCGCAGGGACGTCAGGAGTAGCTGAAAGTCGAAAACAGTCAGGAGTCGAGTCGTACATCGGTAGGCCGACTCCGGAGTGGCTCAGCGGACGCGCTCGTTCATCCCTGTCATGCAACCCACTGGCCCAGCTCGTACCGGAGCAGGCTGTGGTCAGTTGTCTGTTCATGCAGTTTTCGCCATGACGGCTGGGGGGCCTTCGCATGGCAACCAATCAAGCAGCGATTCGTGTATCGATTCTGGAAGGACCGTGGGCGGCCTGGCAGGGCCTGGCCGACGGGCTCCGTGGTGAAGGCGTGCAGGTCTCCTCGGTGACGAGAGACGTGCGCCTCTTCCTCGACAGCCTGGGCACGGACCCGCCGCAGGTCGCGGTGATGGATGTGGAAGGCGACAGCGAGGCGGCCGTGGGCTGCTCCGTCACGGAGGGCATCAACCTCCTGCGGGAGGCGCGCAAGCGCCGGCTCGAGGTGCGGATGCTGTTGCTCTCCGCGGTGAGCACGCCGGAAATCATCTCGCAATGCTTCGACGAGGGCGCCTCCGGCTATCTCTTCCGCGCGGGCCTGGGCACCACCGCCGTGGCCTCCGCCATCAACTCGCTGGTCCGTGGCGAGCGGCTGTTCCCGGTGCAGCTCCTGAGGAATGACTTCGAGCATCCGCCGGTGACGTCGCCCACCGCGAGCGTGTTGCTGGCGCTCACGCAGCGGGAGCGCGAGGTGCTGGCGTACGTGGCGGGCGGCGCGGACAACCTGAAGATCGCCGCGCACCTGCAGATTGCCGAGCGCACCGTGAAGTCTCACGTCACGCAGCTCTACCGGAAGCTGGGGGCGGAGAACCGCACGCAGCTCGCGTTGAGGGCGTGCCACCTGGGTGTCCGGCCGCCGCCGGACCTCTAGGCGAAGCAGACGTTCCGCACATGCAGCACGCCCCCCGGACCCTGGAGTCGTCGCCAGGGTTCGCGAGGGGCGTGCGCACGGGCGGCGCCGTGACTACGACTTCAGCTCTTCCATCTTCTTGCGGAGGCTCAGCGGACGCATGTCCGTCCAGACCTCCTTGATGTACTCCAGGCACTCTGCCTTGAGGCCCTGCTTGCCCGCATCCTTCCAGCCGAGCGCGTTCTCGCGGTCGCCGGCCAGATGGAGTACTGCTCTTCGTGGTTCACCACGACCTTGTAGACGGTCGTGTCCTCGCGCTCATCGGCCATGGTGTCTCTCCTGGAACGGGCCGATATCTGGCCACAATCCAGGAAAAGGGGTCAAGACACGGAAGGCGTGGGTGGGATGGGCGTCCGAAGCCCGCATATACTCGCGGGCCATGGCAAGCGTCTCCCGTGTCATCACCGCGCTCGTCCTCGTCTCCTGTGTGACGTGGGCCGCGCTCGCCCTGGCGCTGACGGGGGCGGGCCCCGAGGGCGCGCACCTCTTCCGGGCGCTGGGGGCCGTGCTCCTCGCGGCGGGCGCGGTGGTGGCGTGGCGGCGCTCCTCCCAGTGGGCCGCGCTGGCCGTCGTCGGGGTTGGCTGCGCGGGCATCTGGGGATGGACCCAGACGGTGAAGCCCGCGACGCAAGCGGATTGGGCGCCGGACCTGGCGCGCTCCGCCCGAGCGGACGTGGATGGCAGCCGTGTCACGTTGTACGACGTGCGTGACTTCCGCTACCGCAGCACGTCGGACTGGGACGCCGCCTGGTATTCGGCCACGTACGACGCGAAGGACCTCACGGGCGCGTGGTTCATCGTGGAGCCCTTCTCCGGCGTCTGGGGCGCGGCCCACACCATGGTGAGCTTCGGCTTCGCGGACGGGCGCTACCTCGTCTTCTCCGTGGAGGTCCGCCGCGAGAAGGGCGAGACGTTCTCCGCGCTGGGCGGCCTGTTCCGCCAGTTCGAGCTCACCTACGTGGTGGGGGACGAGCGGGACCTGGTGCAGTTGCGCTCCAACCACCGGAAGGATGACGTCTACCTCTACCCGGTGGATGCGTCGAAGGAGCGCATCGCCCGCTTCTTCCTCGACATGGTGGCGCGGATGAACGCGCTGCACGAGAAGCCGGAGTTCTACGACACGCTCACCAACAACTGCACCACCAACCTGGTGCGGCACCTGGAGAAGGTGAGCCAGAGTCAGGTGCCCTACGACCACCGCACCTTGCTGCCCGCGTTCTCCGACGCGCTCGCGTACGAGCTGGAGCTCATCGACCGGGATGCGCCGCTGGAGGAGGTGCGCCAGCGCCACCACATCAATGCGCGCGCACAGGCGGCGGACGGGCGTCCCGACTTCTCGCGGCGCATCCGCGAGCCGCTGGCCAGCGCCGCCGCCGGCACGGGGCCGTGACACGCCGGGCCCCTTACGGGCTCTGACGCGCCTTCAGGTGCGTGTCGTAGTGCTGTTGCAGCGTGGCGAAGTAGCCACGCTCCTCCCAGAGCGCGGCGATGAGCTTCTCGGTCAGCGTCTTCACCTCGGCGCTCTCGCCGGGCTCGGGCGTGCGGGGGCCGGGCGCGTCGCTACTGAAGAAGGCCCGGGTGGCCTCCGCCATCAGCAGACGGCTGCCCGCGAAGAGCCGGCGCAAGGCCTGGTTGACGGGACGCGGGTCCAGCTCCGCGCACGCGGCGACGATGGCGTCGTGGACCTTCCCGGGCAGCGGGCCCTCCATGTCCTCGGGCTTCAAGTCGCCCCGCTCCAGCGCGTGGTTGAGCAGGTAGCCGTGGTGCAGGGCCGACGAGGCCACGTCCACGCAGTCCTTCACCCACAGGACGAAGAAGATTTTGCGGAACACCTTGCGCACCGGGAAGAGCGCCAGGCCCTTCACGTAGCTGACCAGCCGTCCGCCGGCTGTCCGGCCGATGTGGGAGCCGGCGAGGACCTCCACCGCCTGTGCGGGGCGGGGCAGGCCGTGCTCGGAGAGGAGGATGAGGACCATGCTCTCGCGTGCCTGCCGGAGCGCGTAGTCATCCAGGAAGGGGACGGGGATGAGGGGCGTCAGGCCGGAGACGACGGCGAGAAAGGCCACGCGGCCCAGGATGGGGGGTAACTCGTTCTCGGTCATATGACGTCCATATGCCCATCGGGCCCGGCGATTGCGCGGGACCCGGAGGCGGAGAGGGTGTTGGCTGTCCTCCAGCCAGGCGGCACGGCTCAGGTCTTCCGTTCACCCTGGGCGTGCGGCATCAGCAGGACGTAGAGGGTGCTCAATACCGGCGTGGGAACGCCGCGCGCGCGGCCCCGGCGCACCACCGCGCCCTGGAGGTATTCGACCTCCAGGGGCTTGCCGTTCTCCAGGTCACCGAGCATGGACGGCCGCATGTGGGCGGGCAGCGCGTCCATGTACTGCACCAGGGAATCGGGCGTGCGAGTGGTGGTGACGCCTTCCGCGGCGGCGACGCTGAGCACCTCGATGGTGGCCTGCCGGAACACCTCGCGGAAGGCGGGGCTGTCCCGGAGGGCGCCCACGGGCAGCCGGGACGCGGTGCTGAAGGCGGACATGCAGCCGAGGAAGGAGAGCTTGTCCCAGAGGGCGCCACGCGCATCCGCCACGGCCTCCACGGTGACGCCAGCGCTGGCCAGCGCGTCTCTCAGCGCCTGGGCCCGGGCGGAGACACGCGAGGTGTCTCCGAACACTTCGCCCAGCACGATGCGGTGGTTCGTCCCTGTCTGGGTGATGACGCCGGGCTCGCTGATGATGGCGGAGATGTACGTGGTGCCGCCCATGACCGCGGCCTCGCCCACGACGGCGGCCACCTCGGACGGACTGTCCACGCCGTTCTGCAAGGTGAGCACGAAGGGCGGCCTTTCGCCCGGCGCCAGCGAGCCTCGCGCGGAGAGCAACGTCTTCACCGCGGGGAGCACGGAGGCGACGTCGTAGTTCTTCACGGCGAGGAGCACGGCGTCCACGGGGCCGAAGCGCTGGACGTCGTCGTCTGCCTTGACGGTGAGGGTGAAGTCTCCGTCGGGGCCGCGGATGGTCAGCCCGTGTTCCCGCATGGCGCGCAGATGCGCGCCGCGGGCGAGGAACGTCACGTCGTGCCCGGCGCGGGCGAGCCTCGCGCCGAAGTACCCACCGACGCCTCCAGAACCCAAGATGGCGAATCGCATGGCGCGGAAGATAACCGCACGCTCCCTGTGGAGCAGGGTTGAATCACGCGCTCACACTCCGCGCATCAGCGAGCGAGACGGCTGTGTTGGAGCACACTTGTACGACGAGGCGGCGCGCTCACTCCGCCTCGTCGCGAGACCTTCAACTGGAGTCAGCGGGTCAACGACACAGTGACCTTCGGCTCCTCGGGAGGCGGGTGCCACGCCAGGGGGCTGGGTGGAGGCGCGGCCTCGCGGGCGAGGGGCCGGTGCCTCGCGATGAACGCCGCGGTGCTCTCCGGGCTGGCACATGCGGAGAGGATGAGCTCGGGCGTCACGAAGGCGGTGGCGATGGCATCCGCGACGCGGGCGTCCTTGCTGCCCGCGGCCAGCAGCTCAATCACATGGGGAGGCGGCGGCTGGAGCAGGGCGTTGGTCCAGTGCGTCGCCGGCGCGGTGGCGGCCCACGAGCTCGCCTCGGCCTCCCGACAGAAGACCTCGTCGAAGGGACGGTTGTCCGCCAGCGCGGTGACGATGATCTCCGCCAGCGCGAACGCGGACGCGGACCCCGCGTTGGCGCCCTGGCCCGCGACGGGGTCATTCGTCACGTGCGTGTCGCCCACCGCCAGGACGAAGCGGCCACCCGACAGCGGCGCCCAGCCCTGCCGCACCGTCGGCGTGAAGGAGCCCTGGAGATAGTCGAGGGGCCCCAGCACGCCGAAGCTCGCCGGGTCCACGCGCTCGTACGTGGTGGGCGCGAAGCGCCGCAGGAAGTCCATCAGCATCAGCTCGAAGGCGCGCGGGTCTTCGTCATAGCGCTGGGTGCTGAGCCGTGACAGCTCGCTGCCCGGCAGCCCCTCGATGAGCACGCTGGGCACCCGGCCCTTGGCCGTGACGACCTGGGACTCGAAGATTTCACCCTGGCCCGGAATCAGGTTGGCGTTCATGCCAATGGGCTCCTGCATGCGCACGCCCTTCAGCAGCGCGGCGAACAGCATGCGCGGCGGCTGCGTGTGCGGCGACAGCTCGGGCACGCGGGGGAACAAGCGCGTCAACCCATTGCGGCCCGTGGCGACCACCATCAGCGCGTGCTGCTGCGCCAGGCGCTCCAGCACGTCCAGGTCCACGGGAAGGATTTCCAGCTTGCCGCCGCGCGCGACGAAGTCCTCCGCGAGGCGCGGCTGGTACTCGCGGTAATCCACGAAGATGGAAGGCGAGTCCACGCGGCCCCGGAGGCTGAAGGGCTGGGGTCCGCCGTTTACGTGGATCCCGATATAGGACATGTCGGCATTGGGGCCGCTCCAGTGGTCCACGCCCAGGATGCGCTCACGCATGCGCGTGGGGGCATGGTGCGCCACCGTGTTGAGCAGACGGGAACCACGCAGTCTGCTGGGCTCCTGCTCCGTGTAGATCGTCACGGGTACCCCGTGGGACAGCAGCTTCAGCCCCAGGTGAAGTCCTGCAGTGCCAGCGCCAACAATTCCAATGCGCTCCATGTGACTTTCCTCCATGTCGGGAAGGACCCCCCAAGGGTCAGGGGTGGCTCCTTAACACAACACAAACGCAGAACTTCAGACAGGACGTACTTGATAGCCGAGAAAAAGAGAGGCGCATTGCGTCATGCCCCGCTGGGCAGTCTTCGCCGTCGGGTTGGGAACAGCAGGCGCAAGGCTTTACAGTGGGACGCAATGGCCCAGTTCCTCGACGTGGCGTTGAAGGTAGGAGATCTCACCGAGTTCACCGCGGACGCGGTGGTGTTCAAATACGCACAGAGTCTCTATGGCGCGACGGGTCAAGCGGCGCGGCGCCTGGAGCTGGCGGGCGTCCCGCTGACCTCACTGGCGCTGGCGCCGGGGGCGCACCAGCTCGTGGAGACGCGGGGCGTCCTGACGGCGCCGCTGGCGCTCTTCCTGGGCACCGTCCGCCTGGGGGAGTTCGGCTACCACGAGATTCGCCAGTTCGCGGTGCGCGCGCTGGCGGCGTTGGAGAACCATTCAGGCCTCGCGCACGTCGCGGGCACCGTTCACGGTCCCAACTACGGACTGGACGAGGATGAAGCGGCGCTCGCCTTCGTGGGCGGGCTGGTTGAAGCCTTCCAGCGTGGCGCCGGCCCTCAATCCCTGACGCGCTTCACGGTGGTGGAGCGGGACGCGCGCCGTGCGCAAAGGCTGGCCAAAGCCATGACGCGCGGATTGAGCGCAACGCCTGGCGTGGAGCCGCTTCCGGACGGCGGCTTCCGGGTCCGGCGCATGTCCGCCGTGACGCAGGCGCCGCCCCTGGCGACCGCGGGCACCGTGTCCCTGGCAAAGCCTCACGCCTTCGTGGCAATGCCTTTCGCTCCCGAAATGGAGGACACGTACCACTACGGCATCCTGGGGCCGGTGAAGGCCGCGGGCCTGTTGTGCGAGCGCGTGGACCAGGAGCTGTTCGACGGCCCCATCATCCAGCGCATCCGCGAGCGCATCGAGACGGCGAAGGTGGTGATTGCCGACCTGTCCCTGGCCAATCCCAACGTGTACCTGGAGGTCGGCTACGCGTGGGGCAGGGGCCGGCCCACGCTGCTGCTGGTGCGCGACGTGAAGGAGCTCCGCTTCGACGTCGCGTCCTATCGCTGCATCGTCTACCGCAACATTCGCGAGCTGGAGACGCTGCTGTCGAAGGAGCTCCAGCGCCTGGACTGAGCGGCGGACATCACCAGCCACGCGCGGTGAGGGCGTATTGGCCGGCCCATGTGCCCTGGCGCAGCAGGTACAGTTTGTCGTGCAGGTTGACGGAGGCACAGGCGTGGTTGGGCACCACGCGCACGCGCTCGCCCACGTAAGGCCGCCACGAGGTGTTGGAGAGATCCAGCACCCCGTGTTCTTCGGAGAGGCCGCGGACCAGCACGTTCGGCCGGCCGAGCAGGGCGCCATAGATGCCTGTGTCCGTGAAGCCTTCTTCCTTGGCCAGGGCCTTGGAGCCCGCGTCGATGACGGCCTGTCCCGGCACCGTGGTGCTCACCACCGTGGCCAGCACGGAGTAGGCGCATTCGTCCCACTCGCAGGCGCCCACCGACACGGCGTTGCGGTCATTGAAGATGTTGATGCCTGGGCGAATCTCCGTGAGCCCGGCGACCTCATGTGAACGCCACAGCGTCGGCGTGGAGCCGCCGCTCACGGTTTCGGGCAGCAGTCCCGAGTCACTCAGGGCCTCGATGAAGGTGGCCAGTCGCTCGGACTGGTCGCGCATCGCCGCGCCCAACTGTTCTTGCGGCCGGCGCAGGTGCCGGCGTAGAAGGTGATGCCCCGGTATTCCAGGCCGCTGCTGTAGGTCACGTGGCGGGCCAGGGCCACGGCGTCTTCTGGCGACTGGACGCCGACGCGCCGCATGCCCAGGTCCAGCTCCACCAGCACGCCCACTGTGCGGTTGGCCAGACGGGCCGCGCGGCTCAACATCTCCCTCGCTTCGGATGAGTCCAGCGCCACCGTGAGCCGGACATGCTCCGGAAGTTGCATCAATCGGGCGAGTCGTTCAGCGCCGACGGGCGGATAGGCGAGCAGCACATCGTCGCAGACGGTGGCCATGACCCTCGCCTCTTGGACGGTGGCCACGGTGACGCCCTGTGCACCCGCGGCGACCTGGAGCGCGGCGAGCTCTGGTGTCTTGTGCGTCTTCGTGTGGGGCCGCCACCGCAGGCCATGCTGACGGGTGTACGCGGCCACCCGCCGCAGGTTGGCCTCCGCGCGGTCCAGGTCCACGAGGGCGGCGGGGGTCGTCATCATGTCGAGCCAGTCCACATCCATGCCGTGCAGGGTGGCACCCCGAAGCGCCTGACTCCAGGTTGACAGGGCGGGTTCGACTCGCGTCCGTGAAGTGCTACACCTCCGCGACCCGCGCGGTGAGGCGCCACCCTCAGGCTCACCGCGCGAGCGAGGCCACATGCCAGACACCCCGTTGACCCTCAGGGCCCTCAACCGCGCGACGCTGGCGCGGCAGATGTTGCTGGAGCGCGAGAAGACCTCCGTGCTCGGCGCGGTGGAGCAGCTCCTGGCGCTTCAGGCCCAGCAAGCGAAGCCGCCATTCATCGGCCTGTGGTCGCGTGTCGCGGGCTTCGAACGAGACGCGCTCCAGGCGCTTCTCCAAAGCAAGCAGGTGGTCCGGGCCACGTTGATGCGCGGCACGCTGCACCTGGCGAGCGCGAAGGACTACCGGCTTCTGCGAGCCAGCTTCACGCCGTTGCTGGAAGCCTCGGTGGCATCGGTGCTGCGCGAGCGCGCGAAGGGGCTGGACGTCGCGCCGCTCGTCAAGGACGCGCGCGCCTTCTTCGATGAGGCACCGCGCACCTTCGAGGCGCTTCGCGACCACCTGGTGGCCCGCTACCCTCAGAACGACGAGCGAGCCATGGGCTTCGCGGTGCGCATGTTCCTCCCCCTCATCCAGGTCCCCACGGAGACAGAGTGGGGCTACCCCGGCACCACGGACTTCGCTGTCGCGGAGTCGTGGCTGGGGGCGTCGCTGCGCGCGGAGGCGGACCTGCCCACGCTGGTGCAGCGCTACCTCGCGGCCCTCGGGCCAGCGACGGTGGCGGATGCCCAGACGTGGTCCGGGCTCAAGGGCCTGAAGGCCACCTTCGAGTCCCTGCGCCCTACGTTGCGCACCTTCCGGGATGAGAAGGGGCGGGAGCTGTTCGACGTGCCCAAGGCGCCTCGGCCGGACGAGGACACGCCCGCGCCTCCGCGCTTCCTCCCGGAGTTCGACAGCCTGGTGCTCGGCCACGATGACCGGGCCCGGCTGGTGGACGAGGCGTACCGCGCCAGGCTCATCACCAAGAACCTGCGGGTCCCCGCCACCTTCCTCGTGGATGGTTTCATCGCCGGGACATGGACGGTGGAGCGCAAGCGCACGGTGGCGTCGCTCATCCTGGAGCCCTTCGCGCCCATCAAGAAGAAGGACCGTGACGCGCTCGTGAGGGAGGGTGAGGCGCTCCTGCGCTTCCTTGAGCCCGAAGCCCGCACGTTCGAGGTCCGAGCGCATTGACAGGAAGTCCAGCGCCAACGGCTTCAGCAGTGCGTGTCCGGCGGGGCTTCCAGGTGACTGTGGGAGCTTGGGCTCAACACCACGCGCTTTGGGGTGGACCCTGTGCCGGGGGCAGCGTCGCAGGCCGCGAGGGCAATGCCAGGTGCTCCAGAATGGCGCGCCCCCACCGGGGCCGTCAGGTATGCAAGCACCCTGCTGCGGCCTCCACACCGAGAGCAGGCGAAGCCATCCAGCGCGAACGTCCGGCGCAG
>JBKGHI010000288.1:0-10422 GCA_046520405.1 Myxococcus sp. 1LA | reverse complement strand
CGTGGTGCGAGGCGCTGGAACAGGCGCTGACGGAGACCACCGCCGTGGTGTCGGAGCTGGGGGCCCGCGGCATGTCCGGCGAGGTGGAGCTGATGCTGCGCCACAGCGCGGACTTCCTGGAGCTGTTCGGCGTGCTCGCGGTGGCGTGGCGCTGGCTGGCCCAGGCCGCGGCGGCGCAGGAGGCCCTGACGCGTGGCGAGCCCGGGCGCGACTTCTACGAGGGCAAGCTGGCGGCGGCGCAGTACTGGTTCGCGGCGGAGCTGCCCCGCGTGCCGCTGCTGGCCCGGCTCTGCCGGACCGGCGAGGATTCCTACGCGCGGATGCGCCCGGAATGGTTCTGAAAAAACGGCTCCGACGATTCTCCTGCATGAATCGTTGGAGCTCGTAAGATGTAGAGCGTGACTGTTTCTTTCCACCTGTGCCAGCCCGGTGGAGGCGCGTCGTGTGGTGCCTGCTGCGGCCTCTACAACTTCAGGGACCATTCCCGCCTGGCCGTGGCGGAGCAGCTCTCCATGCAGACGGAGCGGCTGCGCCGCGTGCCCTGGGAGGCGTCTGCCTGGCAGGCCGCCGCGCGTGAGCTGCTCGCGGCCCGGCGCGCCGAGCCCATGTTCTCCGCGGTGCGGGTGTGTCCGCTGCTCGGCTTCCTCGACACCGAGCGCAAGCAGGTGGGCTGCCTGGCCCACCCGCTGGTGACGGGCGGCGTGGACCTGCGCGACTGCGGCGTGTACCGCTCGGCGGTGTGTGAGACGTTCACCTGTCCCTCCTTCGGTTGGCTGACGGACGCCCAGGCGAGGCTGGTGCAGGTGGCCTGCGCGGACTGGTACCTGTACGGGCTGGTCATCACCGACGTGGAGTTCGTGCGCGGCTGTCTGCGCCTGCTGGAGTGGGAGCTGGCCGGGCCCGCGCGCCCGGAGACGCTCCTGGAGCAGCCGCAGGCGCTCGCCGCGGTCCGGCGGCTGTTCGCCTTGAAGGAGACAGCGCCGCGGCGAGGCACGAATGCCACGGTGTTCGGCCGCTTCAACCGGGACGCCGACGGTGAGCCGGTGCCGCGCACGGTGGACTACGTGAAGCTGGGCGTGCGCGCGGCGCCGGAGGACGACGTGGTGCTGTGCCTGGGCTATGCGCCGGAGAACGCCACGGAGTTGATGGGCGCCCGTGAGCTGGTGCGCTCACACGTGAAGGCCGTGTCTCGCGCGCTGGCGGCGTGACGCGACGGGCGCCCCGCGCCTTTCGTCCGCCGCCGCACACAGGCCGCGACGAGTGTCCACCTGTCAGCGCCGGTTTCCAACGCGCGCCTCCCACCGAGGGGCCAGCGCACACAGTTTGCAAAGGAAGCCGCGAAACGGAACGAGTGGGAACTCGAGGGGAACGGTATGGGTAAGGGATGGGCGTGGATGGGAATGCTGGGCCTCTGCGTGTTGGCGTCGGGGTGCCGTGAGCGGGAGCCTCGGCCGGCCATCGTCGAGCAGGGCAACGTGGAAGCGGACACGACGGCTGGGGCCATTGAGCGCGAGCCCGCGGCGGCCGTGAGGAGTCCCACAGCGGCCGGAACGATTCAACCCGCGACGGCGGTCTCGGAACGGGCCCCGGCGCGGAACGCCCCGGCGCGCGCGCCGACGGCCCTGAGCGACAACACCGTGGCGCCGCTGGAAGGCGCTCCCGTGCGCGCACCGGCACCGGCACCGGTGACGGAGCCCGCCGCGCAGCAGGCGAACGCGGGCCGGGTGATGATTGGCTCCGAGGCCGTCCAGGCCAGTGACGACGAGGACTGGTACCTGGGCGCGGCGCGCGCTGCGCAGGATGCCACGGCGGAGACGGGCCAGGGCGGCTCGGGGAGCGCGGGCCTGGAGGACATCGTCATCGCCACCAGCTCGGTGAACGGGCGCGTCACGCGGGTGAAGCAGAACGCCATCACCGTGAAGGACCGCGAGGGCGGCGTCTACGAACTGGAGCTGGATCGCCGCAGCCGTGGCCTTCGCCAGGGCCGGAAGGTGCCGCTGCGCCAGCTCGAGGAAGGCACGCCGGTGCGCGCGCAGTTCGTGCTCATGGGCGGCCGCACCGTCGCGCGCGACGTGCAGATCCGCCGCTGAGACAAGCCCTGGCCGTGGTAGGGCCTCCCACCCGGGAGGCACCACCCGGCGTCATGGCGGTCCGCTCGCCCCCACACCGGGCAGGCAGCGGACCCTCGGCTTTCGTCTGCGTGGCAAGCCTCTTGAGGTATCAGGGCCCAAGCCCCTGGAGGCGAGCGCATGCCGGACCCCGTTCCACCGCAGTCCCCTGCCCCCAGATGGCGCCGCGTGTGGGTGGCGCTCGCGTCGCGGCACACCTGGGCACCGTGGGCCCGGCGCCGCTCGGGCATGGCGCTCTCCGCGGCGGCCGATGCGCGGCCGGAAGCCCCGCTGGCCGACAACCGGCGTCGCTGCCAGTGGCCGGGGACCCTGTTGGCGCTGGGCATGATGACCGCGTGCGCGTCACGCGGAGCAGGCCCGGCCCAGCCGGCCATTCCGGCACCGCCCCGGCTCTCCGTGTCGGAGGTGGCGAAGCTGATGCCGCCGCAGCTCCAGGAGCGTGAGGGCTGGGCTCGCGACGTGCTGGCCGCGCTGGAGGTGGAGGAGATTGCCCCATCGCCCCCCGCGGTGTGCTCGGTGCTGGCCGTCATCGAACAGGAGTCCGGCTACAAGGTCGACCCGGCCGTCCCAGGGCTGCCGAAGATGGTCCGCGACCGCCTGGAGGAGCACGCGAACAAGCTGGGGCCCCTGGGCCGCAAGGTGCTGGCGTCGGTGCTGGAAGGCCGCGCGAAGGGCAGCAAGAAGACCTTCGACGAGCGGCTGCGCGCGCTGCGCACGGAGCGCGATTTGGACCGGCTCTTCCGCGACATGCTCGCGTACTACGAGGACGAGTACCCGAGCGCCTTCAAGGTCGTGGACTTCACCAGCGGCGTCTTCTCCTCGGGCCGCCTGCACGAGTTCAACCCCGTCACCACCGCCGGCTCCATGCAGGTGAGCGTGCGCTACGCGATACAGAAGGCGGGCGAGGACGCGGACCCGGCCGAGGTGCGCGAGTCCATGTACACGCGAGCGGGCGGCGTGCGTTACGGCACCGCGCGACTCTTGGGCTACGAGGCCGCGTACCCGGAGGCCCTCTTCCGCTTCGCGGACTACAACGCGGGCGTCTATGCGTCACGCAACGCCGCGCTCCAGTCACAGGTGAGCCGCCTCACCGGCCATCCCCTGGCGCCGGACGGAGACCTCCAGCTCTATGACAAGCAGGGCGAGCCGCGCAGCGAGGACAGCAAGTCGTTGCAGGCGCTGCTCGCCTTCCGTCAGCGCTACGCCCCGGACCTCAGCGAGCGGACGGTCCGCCGCGACGTGCGCAAGGAGAAGGAAGCGGAGTTCGAATCCACCGACACGTTCCGCGCGGTGAAGCGCCTCTACCAGCGGGAAACGGGCGAGGCGCCGTCGTACGCCCAGCTTCCCCGGGTGACGCTCAACAGTCCGAAGCTGAAGCGTGAGCTCACCACCGCGTGGTTCGCGCGCTCGGTGGACCAGCGCTTCCAGAAGTGCATGAAGCGCTACCAGGCGCTGACGGCGAAGTAGCGCGGAAGCCACCCGGCACCGCCGGCCCGATTGCCTCGGGGACCGGCGGTGCGCGGCGGCAGGCGGGCTTCAGGGCTTCGCGGGCGGCGAGAAGCGCTTGTCGGAGATCTTCATCTCCGTGACGGTGCCGTACTTGCGAGCCATCTCCCGGATGTCCGCCGCCTTTCCGATGAGGACGAAGGTGAGGTCCTCCGGCGCGGGGAGCTTGCGCTGGATGATGCCGTTGACGGCCTCGCGCGAGGTGCCGGAGACGGCGCTGGCGAAGCCGTCCACGTCGCCGGCGTCCAGCCCGTAGAAGGCCAGCTCCGACAGCTTGCCCGCCACCTGCGAGCCCGTCTCCAGCGTGGGCGGGAACTGCCCCAGCACGTACGACTTGGCGGAGGCGAGCATGGCGTCATCCATGCCGGACTTCCGGTAGCCCGCGAGCGTCTCCAGCGCCAGGTCGATGGCGCGGCCGGTGGACTCCGTCTTCGTGTACGACGCGATGACAACAGGGCCCGGCTGCGTGTGGCGGATGAACACGGAGTTGGCGCCGTAGCTGAGGCCCGACTTCACGCGCAGCTCCGTGTTCAGCAGCGAGGTGAAGCGCCCGCCAAACACCGTCTCCGCGACCCGCACCGAGGCGCGGTCCGGGTCGACGCGAGAGATGCCGGTGTTGCCAATCCAGAAGTACGTCTGGGTGGCGTCCGGCTTGTCCACCAGCAGCACGCGCCGGCCCTTGGAGGCGTGGGTCGCGGCCACGGTGGGCGCGGGCGTGGCGGCGCGCGCCCACCCGCCGAGCGAGGACTCCAGCTTCTTCGCGAGCGCCTTCGCGTCGAAGTCACCCACCACGGAGAGGATGAGCCGGTCCCCGCCCAGGTGGTTCTTCGCGTACGCGAGCACGTCCTCGCGGGACAGGCCGGGCAGTGACGCCTCGCTGCCGTTGACGGGCGTGCCGTACGGGTGCCCGGCGAAGTGGAAGGCCTGGAAGTACGCGCCAATCAGCCCGCGCGGGTCGCCATCCTTCGCGGCGGCGATTTCCGAGGCCTTGCGCGCGCGGACCTTCTCCAGCTCCTTCGCGTCGAAGCGAGGGCGGGTGAGCATGTCGGTGAGCAGCTCCACCATCAGCCCGGAGTCGCGCGACATGAACTGGCCGCTGATGACCAGGGCCTCCAGGTTGGCGGCGACCTGAATCGCGCCGCCCACGCCGTCCACGGCCTCGGCGAACTGACGCGCGTCACGGGCGCCAGCGCCCTTCTGGAGCAGCTCGCCGGTGAGCGAGGCCAGGCCTTCCTTGCCGGCGGGGTCGCCCAGGGCGCGCCGCGCACCCACGCGCTGAACGAGACGAGCGGCAGCGCCTTGCGCTCCACGAGCAGCAGCTTCGCGCCGTTCTTCAGCGTGACGGTGGTGGCCTTGGGGAGCGTCACGCCCTGCTGCGCCGGAGCCGCCGCGGCGGTCTTCGGCGCGGCGGCGGTCTGGGCCGCGGCGGGGACGGAGGACAACAGCAGCGTGGTGAACGCGGCCTTCCAGGTGAGCGGGGCGCTCATCGCGAGGCCTCCTTGCGGGAATCGGGGGTGGCGGCCTGCGCGTCGGCGGGCACGAGCCAGCCCACGGTGCGGCGCTGCGAATTGAAGATGCGCGCGGCGACCTTGCGGACGTCGTCACGCGTCACGCGCTCATAGCGGGCGGGCGCGTCGAAGAGCTGGCGGTAGTCACCCCGGAACGTCTCCGCGGCGCCCAACGCGCGGCCTCGGCCGTTGTTGGTCTCCAGGCTGCGCCAGAACTGGGACAAGGTGATGTTGCGCGCCTTCTGGAGCTCGGCGTCGCTGACGCCCTCCTTGACGACGCGCGCCAGCTCCTCGGTGAGCAGGCCTTCCACCTTGGAGAGGTCGGCGCCGGGGGGCAAATCCGCGAAGACCCAGATGAGCGACGGATCGAAGCCGGGGCTGTAGTGGGAGTTGACGCGCAGGGCGGCGCGCTCCTCCTCCACGAGGCGGTGGTGCAGGCGCGAGGAGTCGCCATCCGTGAGGATGCTCAGGAGCAGCGTGAGCGCCTCCACGTCCGCGTCCTTGCCGGAGATGCCGTGGTAGGCCAGTTGGATGAGCGGGGCCTGGGCCTGCTTGCGCACGACGATGCGGCGCTCTCCCTGCTGCTCGGGCTCCTTCGTGCGGACGGGCTCGGGGGCGGGCTGAGAGGGGATGGGCTCCAGGTACTTCTCCGCGAGCGCGAAAATCTCCGCGGGCGTCACGGCGCCGGTGAAGACGAGCGTGGCGTTGTTGGGCGCGTAGTACGTCTTGTAGTAGCGCTGGAGGTCCTCGATGCGCCACGACTCGATGTCGGACGGCCAGCCGATGACGGGGAACTGGTACGGGTGCGCCACGAAGGCGGTGGCCTGCACCTGCTCCATCAGGGCGCCCATGTTGTCGTTGTCGATGGCGGAGCGGCGCTCCGAGTAGACGACGCCGCGCTCGGACTCGGTGACCTTGGGGTCGATGGCCAGGTGCTGGAGCCGGTCGGCCTCGAGGTCGAAGATGACGTCGAGCGCGGAGCGCGGGAACCAGTCCATGTAGACGGTGACGTCCTCGGAGGTGAAGGCGTTGTTGGCGCCGCCGTTGGCCTCCATGACGCGGTCGAACTCACCGGGGCCGTACTTCTTCGCGCCGTTGAACATCATGTGCTCGAAGAAGTGGGACAGGCCGGTGATGCCCGGGTACTCGTTCCGGCTGCCGACGCGGAACCAGTTGTAGAGGACGACACTGGGAATGTCGTGGTTGGGCCAGACGATGACCTTGAGCCCGTTCTTGAGGGTGCGGGACTCAATGCCGGCGGCCAGCTTCGGCGCGGTGGCCGCGGAGGACTTCGCCACCGTCTTGCCCTGCGTCTGCGCACAGGCGACGGGGCCGGCGAGCAGGGCCAGACACGAGGTCCAGATTAACGACTGACGGAACATCCGTGCTCCTGTCGGGAAGGACGCCCGGGAACGGGCGGCGGCGCACGATATTCCACTTGCCGCCCTCCCGGGTTGGCCAGGAGGACGGCGCGGTGCGGCGGCTAGGCGCCGAGCACTTCGCGGAGCACTTCCTGGAAGTAGTTGATGCTCCCGGTATGCGTCTGGAAGTGCCGGGCGGACTGGTGGAGGCGGTGGACGACGGCCTCGAACTCCGCCTGGCTGACGTCGCGCAGGGACATGTAGAGGCGGACGGCGCCCTGGAGGTGCGAGAAGAGCGGGTTGCGGTCCGTGCCGTCGGGGCGGCGCTGGAGGTGGCGGTAGAGCCGCTCGAACTCCTGGTCCGTCTCGGTGTTGCGCACGGCGCGGCAGTAGCCGGCGGCGGTGGCCTCGATGAGGAGGAAGAAGGGCTGGTACTCCATCGGCGGCGCCTTGGCGAAGCTGGGGGGCTTCGCGTCGCCGGTGAAGAGCTGGGAGATGGGCTTGAGCGTCACGTGGGCCAGCTGCTCACCCGCGCGAATCTGGACGCGCTCCCCCACCGGACGCACGTGCTTGCCGTCCTCGTCCCACTCCACCGCCACGTACAGGCGCTCGGGCTGGTCCACCTTCACGCCCGCCTTCTCGAGCTCCGCCACTGCGTTCGCGTCCATCGTGTTTCGTTCCTCCGACAACCTGTCCGTACCAGGGGCGTCCCCGGACCGCCATGCGGTACCACGCAGCGAGTCGGGTGCTGGACTCGGGTACGGGTATCACACTCTGGGGCAAACCCGCCCGCCAGATGCGCTGCCTCCCGAGCATCCGGAGCCAGCGGGGCCGGAACCGCCCCGCCCTCCGCCCCGGGAGTCACGAGCATCGAGGACGCGACAGGCGTGCCGGCCTGCCCCCCAGGCGGTACGCTTGCCCGGCATGGCCAGCCCAGAAGCCAGCGTCGTTCACTCCTTGAAGCAGCACCTGCTCGAGCATGGGCTCCGCGGCGCGCGCGTCAGCCGCATCCTCGTGGACGCCGACCCGAGCTATCTGCGCAGCCCTTTCAAGCACAAGCTTGAGCCCATGACCCGGCTCTCGCTCGACGACACCCGGCCGGACGTGCTCTGCAATCTCGAGGTCGCGGGCGGCAAGCTCATCGCCGGAATCGAGGTGAAAGCCTCTGGAGGGGACTGGGTCAAAGGCCTGGGGCAAGCCCACCGGTATCGAACAGGCGTCCACCACGCCTGGCTCGCGGTCCCGGACCTGAATGGCGACGTCACACGTACTGCCACCAGGATGGCCAGGGACAACGGCGTCGGACTCCTCGTGCGCGAATCGGGACGCTGGAGCGAGGCGCTCCTTCCCACCGACCCTCGACCGCATCCACAAGTCGTCAGTCATGCCGCGGCGATGCTGGAGGGGGCTCCTGTCGCGCGCAGCCTGCAGCTCAACCACCCGCTCAACTATCTGGCGGTGGCCTTCATCTCGGACCGGAAGAGCGCGTCCCTGTCACTCACAGATGCCCTCAGCCGGCGCTGGCGCGACCTCGCTTCAGCGGACTCACGGCGACTCGCCATCGCGGGGGCGATGACGCTGGGGCTCATCGACCTGGACGGCGCGCGACCCTGGAAGGCAAGACGGTGGCGGATCTCCTCGAAGCCTTGCGGTTCACCCCGGCCCGTACCTACGACAAACGGAGCCGCCTGACGGATGTGGACGCGGGGCTCGCCGCCGTCGCGCGCTTCGTCCTCTTGCGGCAACCCGCGGTGCGGCTGGTGCTCCGGGCATTGGCTGAACGCGAGAAGCCCCTGCTGCTTCCGGAACTGGCCTGCGAAGCCGCCCGATTGGACTCGGCGCTCGCGGGCGCGCTCTTCCTGGCGGACCCGTCGGGAGAGATAGGGTCCCGCCTTCCCAACGCAGCCTACAACCCCTCCACGGTGTTCAAGCTGAAGCAGAACCTCTGGCACGCCGGACTCCTCGCGACGAAAGCCCACGCCTCCGCAGGCAAGCGCGCCACCGGCTATCAGCCAGAAGCGGACGTCTGGACGCTGGAGATGCGAGAGCCCCTTCGAGCAAGGGCGCTCGTTTTGACTTGAGAGTTCAGCGCGCGCCAACAGCGGACGCCCCGTCACGCCCCTCCTGCCGCACCGAAGCGCAGCAGCGCCAGCAACTGCTCGGGCGACAGCGCGGCGCCGCCGTCCGCTCCGGAGAGGAGGCTGTCCGCCAGCTCGCGCTTCTCCGCGTGGAGGGCGAGGATGGCCTCCTCCAGCGTCCCCTGGGAGACGAGCCGGGACACGGTGACGGGGCGCGTCTGGCCGATTCGGTGCGCCCGGTCCGTCGCCTGGTCCTCCACCGCGGGGTTCCACCAGGGGTCCAGGTGGATGACGTGGTCCGCGGCGGTGAGGTTGAGGCCCGTGCCGCCCGCCTTCAACGAGATGAGGAACAGCTCCCCCTGCCCCTGCTGGAACGCCTCCACGCGCGCCTGCCGCTCGGCAGGGGGCGTCTGGCCATCCAGGTACTGCATGGACACGCCCTTGGCCTCCAGGGCCTCGCGCGCCAGCGCCAGGTGCTTCACGAACTGGCTGAAGACGAGCGCCCGGCTCCCCGAGGCGCGCACCGTGTCCACCAGCTCCAGCAGCCGCTCCAGCTTGGAGGACGGCAGGACGGAGTCCGCGTCGACCAGCCGGGGATGGCACGCCGCCAGCCGCAGCCGGGTGAGCGCGGCCAGGAGCGCGAAGCGCTGGTCCCCCGCTGGGGAGTCCCCCACCTGCGCCAGCGCGGCCAGCCGCACGTCGTCGTAGAGTCGGCGCTCGCCCGCGCTCAGGGCCACGGACACCACCGTCTCGATTCGCGCGGGGAGTTCGCGCGCCACCTCCGCCTTGGTGCGGCGCAGGAGGAAGGGCCGGACCACCCGCGCGAGCGAGTCCCGCGCCCCCGCGTCCTTGTCCCGCTCGATGGGGGCAGCGAAGCGAGCACGGAAGGACTCGCGGCTGCCGAGCAGCCCCGGGAACAGCAAGGCGTAGAGGCTCCAGAGCTCCGACAGGCGGTTCTCCACCGGCGTACCCGTCAGCGCGACGCGCGCGCCCGCCTTCACCGCGCGCAGGGCCCGGGCCCGCGCGGTGTCCGGGTTCTTCACCGCCTGGGCCTCGTCCACCACCAGGGTGGCGAAGTCCACCTTCGCGAAGCGCTTCGCGTCCTGGACGACCAGGCCGTAGCTGGCGACGAGCACGTCCCCGGGCCCCAGCACCTCCAGCAGCGCCTCGCGGTCCGACTCGCGGTAGGCATGCACGCGCAGCGCGGGGGCGAAGCGCGCCGCCTCGCGCTCCCAGTTGAAGCACACGGAGGTGGGCGCCACCACCAGCGCCGGCCCCTCGTCCGCCCGGTGCAGCAGGAGCGCCAGCGCCTGGAGCGTCTTCCCCAGGCCCATGTCATCCGCCAGGCACGCGCCCCCGCCCCACGCGGCGAGCCGTGACAGCCACACGAAGCCCTCTCGCTGGTAGTCCCGCAGCCCGGCCTTCAACTTCCGGGGGACAGCCACCTTCGTCGCCTGCGCCTCCCGGATGCGGGTGGCCAGCTTGCGCCAGTCCGGTGGCGCCTGCACCCGCGCGCCCGCCTCCGCCAGTCCGTCCAGCACGGGCGCGGCCGCCGTGCTCACCTCCAACCCCTTGCGCGTGGGGTGGCTCAGGTCGGCCAGCGGCGCGAGCCGCTCGCGCAGCGCGTCGGTGAGGCGCATCCAGTGCCCCGGCCCGAGCCGACATACTTGCTGCGCTGGCGCACGGCCTCCAGCAGCACCGCCAGCGCCACGCGCTCGCCGTCCACCTTCAGCTCGCCCTCCACGCCAAACCAGTCCCGCCCGCTCGCCACCCGCACCCGCAGCGCCGCCGCGCCGGGCGTGCCCGACACCCGCCAGGGCTGCTGCGCCCACTCCACCCG
>JBKGHI010000287.1:0-10465 GCA_046520405.1 Myxococcus sp. 1LA | reverse complement strand
GGCGCGCGGCCGGTGCCGGTGGTGCTGGACGTGGCGAGGCCGCTCTCGCTCGTGGCGCGAGGCTGCTTCGACGGTGAACTCCCCGCGCCCGAGGGCACCATCCGCGCGCCCGAGCCCGCGGGTGGTTTCCGCTCCTGGCCGGTGGTGCCGCTGCCCGCCTTCTCCGTGGGCCCGGTCCGCTCTCCCGTGCGCACCGCGGGCCTGTCCGGCGAGAAGGCCTGCGCCGTGACGTTGGGCGCGGACGTCCTGGAGTTCTACGCGCTCACCGTGGACCCGCTGCGGCGGGAGGTCACCTTCACCGCCTCGCGTCCACGCGCCGACTATGCGGCGGAGGCCGCGGCCACGGAGGCCTCGCGCGAGGTGCACGTGGTGGAGCTCAGCCGAGAGCCGCTGGGAGACTGGCCCCTGCTGGCAGCGCGGATGACGCAGGGAGGGGCGGAGCTCACCGGCCCCTTCGTCCTGGGCTCACGCGAGCCCTTCTCCCGGGTGTCCGTGCGACTCGCCGAGGCGCAGGGGCTCCAGCCGCTCGAAACCGCCGCCAACCTCCCGCCACGCACCTTCGCGTTGGACGCCGTGGAGGTGGCCGAGGGCGTGGGCGCTCGCCCGCTGGTGGTGGAGGCCGCCGGGCGCTGGGACTCGCCAAGCAGCCTGGGCCGCCTGGGGCCGGATGTCTGGGGCCGCTTCACCGCGACGCTCGACGCGAAGGGCGGGGCCCTGGTGCTGCGGCGTCCCCGGGTCCGTCCCTCGGACGGCGCCGCCGTCAGCCCCTGCGCCGCGCCGGACGGCACCTTCCGGGAAGAGGCGTGCTACGGCCTGCACGTGCGGCGCGAGCCGGACGGAAGTGTCTCGGTCAGCGGCGCGGTGTACCGGGACCTGCCCGAAGGCGGTCGGCTCCACCTGGAGCCCTGGGCCCGGATGGGCAGAAGCTGGTGAGTGGCTGTGGCGTGGGGCTGAGCTTCCCCGCCACGAGCCGAGGCCTGACGACGCAACACCGCGTCCCCTGGCGCTCGCTGGCGCAGGCGCTGCCTGCCTGCCATGCGGCGCTGTCCACCGCGCGGGACTTCACGCTGGGCCTGTTCGAGGAGGGCCGCCAGCCCGAGTGCCCCACGGCCTGCGCCTTCGTCACGGAGACGGCCTCGCGCCGCACCGTGTGTGAGTGCCAGCCCACGCCACTGGGCGAGGGCGTGGCCATGCCGGCGCGTGGAACGCCTTCCCGTGAGCCCCCGCCTGAGGAGCGGGAGCTGGAGCCGGAGGACCCTCGCTAGCGTTGCCTGGACAGGGGCCGGGGTGCTGCGCTCTCCTCTGGCGCACATGCGCCCGTCTCCCACCGAGTTTGATCGTCAGTACACCGAACAGCGCCGCTCCATCGAGCTGGCCCGCCGCTACCTGGAGAAGGAGGGCGTCACGCGGATGTACGACGCCCTCACCAAGGAAGTGGAGCGGGGCCGGCTGTCCGTGCAGGACGCGAGTGGCGCCATCCGCTTCGGGCTGCTGGCCGTCATCGAACGCGTGGCGGAGCGGGTGGGGCACACGCACTACGTCGACATGCTGAAGGACGAGGAGATGCTGGCCGCGCTCCGCTTCAGCCTGGACGACATCTGCCGTCGCAAGGGCGTGGACACCTACGAGTTCCGCCAGCAGTGGGCCCACACCAACCTCCAGGCCGTGCTGCGCGACTGGCACCTGGTGGTGCACGAGGAGCGGGGCCGGCAGCGTTACGAGGTGGCCGCGGACCTGGCCCGGCGCCTGGTGACGGAGACGCCGGGAGCGGTGCTGGCGGAGAGCCTGAAGCTGCCCGTGGACGCGTTCGTGCTCCTCGTGTCGCCCGAGGCGGGGCTCGTGGGCCATGGCCCGGACGGCGCGCCCGCGCCCATCACCGAAATCTACGCGGTGGAGTCTCCCGCCCCTGAAGGGAAGGCGTGGTTCCTCTGGCTCAGCATGCGGGACGCGGAGAACCGCGCGGCGCGGGCCCTCATCAACGTCTACCTGCAGGATGGCAAGACGCTGGATGACGCCATCGCCTTCACCCGGGAGCAGGGCGGCCCGGAGCAGGACGCGGGCTGGGTGGACTGCTGCCGGCTGCTGGCGGGCGTGGCGCGGCACCTGTCCGAAGGCGGGCCCGTGCGCGAGGTCTGGTACGACGCCACCGCGCGCGAGCTCCACGAGAAGCTGGCGGCGACGCCCAAGACGGCCAAGGCGGACCGGGAGAAGCTGCGCGAGCGTCTGCGCGCCGTCAGCCCGGGCCGCACCCTGGTGCTGGAGGAGCCCTCGCGCTGAGGGCTCCCGCGGCGTCCGGTGCCTTCGCGCCTACTCCGCGCGAGGGGCTGGACGCTGCATGACGGACAGCGGCAGCGGGGCCGGGTGCGCGTCGCGCGCGGTGTGCTCGCGCTGCTTCGGGTCCGGACGCTCCACCACGCGGGCCACCAGGTCGTAGTCGTGGGCCTCCGTCACCTCCACGGTGACAATCTCCCCCGGGTACGCCAAGCCGTCGTTGATGTAGACCATGCCGTCGATGTCCGGCGCCTGGCCCTGGTGGCGGCCCACCAGCAGGTGCTCCGTCTCCGGCGCGGGGCCTTCCACCAGCACCTCCAGGCGCTTGCCCACGAGCTTCTTGTTCTGCTCGCGGTTGATGCGCTTCTGGATGGCCATGACCTCGCGCCAGCGGCGCTCGATGGTTTTCTGCGGCACCTTGTCCGGCAAGTCGTACGCGGCGGTGCCCTCTTCGTCGGAGTACTGGAAGACGCCCAGGCGCTCGAAGCGCTGCGTCTTCACGAACTCCTTCAGCATCTCGAAGTCCTCCTCCGTCTCACCCGGCAGGCCGACGATGAGCGAGGTGCGCATCACCAGCCCGGGCACGCGCTCTCGCAGCTTGGTCAGCAGGCCCTTGAGGAACTCCGAGTTGCGGCCGCGCTTCATGGACAGCAGCAGCTTGTCGCTGACGTGCTGCACCGGCATGTCCAGGTAGCGGGCAATCTTCGGCTCCGAGGCCATCACGTCGATGAGCTCGTCCGGGAAGATGCGCGGGTAGGCGTAGTGGAGGCGGATCCACTTCACGTCCACCTGCACCAGCGCCTTGAGCAAGTCATGCAGCTTCGGCCGGCCCGGCAGGTCATGCCCGTAGGCCGTCAGGTCCTGCGCGACGAGGTTCAGCTCCTGCACGCCGCTGTCCGCCAGCTGCTTCGCCTCGGCGACGATGTCGTCGATGGGCCGCGAGCGCTGCCCGCCGCGCAGCGTGGGGATGATGCAGAAGGCGCAGGCGTTGTCGCAGCCCTCGGAAATCTTGAGGTACGCCGTGTACTTCGGCATCGAGTTGATGCGCGGCGTATTGGCGTCGTGGATGTAGTCCGGATCCGGAATCACCTGACGCGGCGAGGCCTCGGCGGCCAGCAGGTCACCAATCTGGGCGTAGGCGCTGGTGCCCAGGAAGTGGTCGACCTCCGGCATCTCCTTGGCCAGCTCCTCGCCGTAGCGCTGGGACAGGCAACCCGTCACCACCAGCGTCTGGCAGGCCCCGGACTTCTTCAGCTCGGCCATCTCCAGGATGGAGTCCACTGACTCCTGCTTGGCGGGACCGATGAAGGCGCACGTGTTGACGACGATGACCTGGGCGTCGGACGCCTCCTGCACCAGCGTGTAGCCGCGGTGGCGCAGCGTGCCCAGCATCACCTCGGAGTCCACCCGGTTCTTCGGGCAGCCGAGGGTCATCATGTACAGGCTCTTGGGGGTGGTGGTTTCCACTGCGTCTACCGCTTTCCGAGTTCGGTTCGCGAGAAGTGGGTCCCACTCCAGGCGAAGTTCATGGACGTGCCGTTCGAGTAACGGATGGACAGCACGCCCTCTTCATCCAGCTCCACCGAGGACGTGCGCCCCAGCGCGCAGGTAGCGGCCGGCCACTCGAGCACCCGCCGCGCCGTCTTCCCAGTCACCAGGTAGAAGCCGAGCCGCAGCTCGTCATCGGCGTCACATTGACCGGCGACGGCATACGGATTCTTCCCGGTCACCACCGTCACGACGCGGCCACCGTCCGGCAGGCTGAGCGTGTCCGGCACGTTCAGGTCCGCCGACGAGGGGATGATGGCGTCCGGGGCCACCAGGCTGCGCAGCAAGGAAGGCGTCAGCTCGTCGTCCGCCTGGGCCCAGGCCGGGTAGCTCATGTAGTCCCAGCCCAGCCACCCGTCCTGCCGGGCATCGAGCGTGGTGACGCTCTCCGGCGGCTTCAGCTTGAGGCCCTTGCGAAGCTCGTCCGGCAGGCGCAGCGCGTCCCCCACCAGGGTGCCGCTCTTGCAGTTCGAGATGGATGCGACCTTGCCGTCCGCGCTGTCCCGGTCCTCGTAGGTGAGGCACAGGTCGAACACCAGCGGGTCCACGGCGGGGAAGCGGGGGAAGGCGCGCACCGGCACCGACGCCATCAGGAGCAGCGTGTTGCCCTGGCGCTGCACGGCGGCCGTCACCAGGTCCTGGGCGAACTGCGGCGTGCCGCTGTCCGCGCCCGACGCGCGCTTGCCGTCGAAGGCGAAGCGCCACGTGTAGCCGGTGGAGGTGGGGCCGGTGCCCGGGAAGTAGAGGGACAGCGTGAGCAGGTCCCCGGCCTGGAGCTGGTCGTCGGTGGCTTCCACGCCGACGTACAGCGTGTCCTTGCGCGCGCCCACCTTGGCGGTGAAGGCCGCGGTGGCCCCCTCCGCGGCGACGGGCTTGAGCACCATCGGCGACGCGAAGGCCTTGAGCCCGCCCTGGATGCGCGGGGGCTTGGCGAGGGTGGGGACCGGCTTGGAGGAGCGCTCCGCCTGGGCGGACGCCACGCCCGGGGCGCAGAACAGAAGGCAGAAGGACAGGGCGGTCGCGCGCATGGGCCTCTTCAATCGCGGAAGTTGGTGAACTGCATGTCCAGCTTCAGCCGGTCCTGCTCCTTGCGGAACAGGGCGATGGCCGCCTGGAGGTCGTCCCGGTTCTTGCCCGTGACGCGAAGCTGATCGGACTGGATGGAGCCCTGGACCTTCATCTTGGAATCCTTCAGCAGCTTCACCAGCTCCTTGGACTTGTCCACCGGGATGCCCTGCTGGAGCTTGATGGTCTGCTTCACGTTATGAAGGCCCGTCTTCTCGATGTCGCCATACTCCAGCGCGAACAGGCTGATGTTCCGTTTGGCCAGCTTCGCCAGGAGCACTTCCTTGGCGGCCTGGACGCGGTCCTCGCTGTTGGCCTTCACGGTGATGGCGGTATGGTCCGGCGCCAGCACGACATCGGCATGGGTGCCCTGGAAGTCGTACCGGGTGCTGATCTCCTTCTTGGTCTGGTTGACCGCGTTGTCGAGCTCAGCGAGGTCGATTTTCGAGACGACGTCGAAGGATGGCATGGGCAGCGGCCCTTACCATACCTACACCCGGACGACCAAGGGCACCACCAGGGTGCGCTTGGACGTGTACGCCTTGAAGGCCCGGCGTACGGCGCGGGTGAGTTCCTCTCTCACCAGGGCGTCATCACCCCTGAGGGCAGGGGACAGTTCCTCGAAGAGCACCCGCGCTTCCTGGGCCACCCGGGGGAGCTGCGCCTGTTCGTCCACGGAGAGCCCCTGTCCGGACAACTGAGGCCCCGCCACCAGCTTCAGGGAGTCCCGCTGGATGACCACCACCGCGGCCACCATGCCCGTCTCCGACAACCGGATGCGCTCCTGGAGTGTGTCGGAGGTCACCAGGCCGGGGCCGAACCGGTCCTTCAGGACGCGTCCGGACGGGACGCTGCCGGTGAAGCGCCCCCGGCCCTCCTCGAAGGTGATGATGTCGCCGTCCTGCGCCAGCAGGCACTGGGCGGGCTCCAGGCCGGCCTCGCGCGCGGTGAGCAGGTGCTTGTGCAGGTGGCGGCCCTCGCCGTGGACGGGGATGAAGTGGGCCGGGCGCACCAGGTCCAGCACGCGCCGCTGCTGGGGCTGGCTGGCGTGGCCGGAGACGTGGATGCCCGGCTCCACCTGGGCGTAGGCGACTATGGCCCCGCGCCACTGGAGCGCGTCGATGAGCGCGCCCACGGAGCGCTCGTTGCCGGGGATGGGGCGCGAGCTGAGCACCACCAGGTCGCCGGGGTTCAGCCGCACCGGCCCGTCCCCCGACGCGAGCTGGGACAGCCCGGCCCGGGGCTCGCCCTGGGCGCCGGTGGTCAGCACCAGCACCCGCTGCGCGGGCAGCGCCGGCACCGTGTCCACATGGACGAAGAGCGAGTCCGGCACGTCCAGGTAGCCCAGCTCCCGCGCCATCTCCACGTTGCGGAGCATGCTGCGGCCTTGCAGGGCCACCTTGCGCCCCAGCCGCTCCGCCAGCGCCAGCAGGTGCCGCACGCGGTGGAGGTTGGAGGAGAAGAGGGCGACGACGATGCGCCCGGTGGCGCCCTGGAAGAGGCGCTCGAAGGTCTGCTCCACCACGCGCTCGCTGCCCGTCTCCTCCGTCACCTCGGAGTTGGTGGAGTCGGAGAGGAGGCACAGCACGCCTTCCTCGCCGGCCTCGCCCCAGCGCTCCAGGTCCGTGCGCAGCCCGTCGATGGGGTCCGGGTCCAACTTGAAGTCGCCGGTGTGGATGAGGGTGCCTTCGGGCGTGCGCAGGATGAAGCCCACCGCGTCCGGCACGGTGTGCGTGACGCGGCTGGCCTCCACGCGGAAGGCGGTGCCCACGGTGAAGGGCTCACGCGGCTCGATTTCTCGCAGGTCCGCCTCGATGCCCAGCTCGTCCAACCGGTGACGCGCCATGGCCAGCGTGAAGCGCGTGCCGTAGACGGGGACGGGCACCTCGTTGAGCAGGTAGGGCAGCGCGCCCAGGTGGTCTTCATGGCCATGCGTGAGCAGCACGCCCTTGAGCTGCGCGGCGTTCTGCTTCAGGTGGCTGAAGTCCGGAATGATGATGTCCACGCCGGGCATCCCCGAGGAGGGGAACATCAGCCCGGCATCGATGAGCAGCAGCTCCCCACGGCAGGCGATGACCATGGAGTTGAGGCCGATTTCGCCCAGGCCGCCCAGGGGAATGACTTGAAGCATCGGATGAAGTCTAAAGACTCACTTCGCCGGGCGCGGTGGAAAGTGACGGAGGCGCCCCGAACGCGGCGGCCTGGCTGGTTGCCCGAGGGGTGACTTCCCCTTCAGCAGATGCGGATGGGAACGCCCCGCCCGGACTCCACCTGGAACGCACTGTCCGCGGGAGGCCGGCACACGCCCTCGCGCACTGGCGGGGCCGGAGTGCGGGCGGCGTCCCGTCCCTGCGTGGCTGCGCCGCGGCGCGGTGGGGCCGAGCTGAGGGGCCGAAGGGCTGGGGACACGAGGCGCATGACATGCTCCGGACGGGCGCGGCGAGCCCGGGGTGAACCACTCCCCGGCATTATCGGGCGCCCGTTCAAGAATGTGCGTGAAGGGGCGCGATTTCGGCAGATGTGGGCCCAGAGGGCTCAGCGTCGGCGGCGCCGCAGGTCCTGGAGCCAGTCGCGGACGTAGCTGGCCTCGGTGGCGAAGACAGTCTCTTCGGCCGTGTAGAAGTGCAGGGCCTGGGTGGCCAGCCCGCGAGCCCGGGGCCCGTCCTGCTTCACCAGCGTCTGGGCCAGGGCGAAGCGGGTGCTCGCCAGGTCCTCGGCGGGCCCGGGGTGGGCGGTGCGGAGCGCGAGCGCCCGTTCCAGCAGCGGCCGGGCTTCGTGGCCCCTTCCCAGGACGTGCAGGGCCTGGCCCAGCGTGGTGAGGGGGGCCGCCACGTCCGGGTGGTTCTTCTGGAAGGCCTCGTAGGCGGTGATGCTCCGCCGGGCGTAGTCCATGGCGTCGCGGGGCTTGCCCTCGCGCAGGGCCAGCGCTCCGAGCAGGGCCAGGTCGGTGGCGGTCTCCGGGTGCTCGGGGCCGAAGGCCTTCAGGTCCACCGCCAGCGCGCGCTCACGCAGCGGCCGGGACTCGGCATGGCGGCCCAGGGCCTCCAGGGCCTCGGCCAGGTTGTTGAGCGGGTAGCTCAGCGTGGCGCTGTCGCGGCCCAGCGACTGCTCCTCCAGGTGGATGGCGCGCTGGAGGTAGGGGATGGCTTCCTCGAAGCGGCGGACGATGACCAGGTGGTAGCCCATGGCGTTGGCGGCCATGGCCGTCTGCGGATGGTCCGGGCCGAGCACGCGCTCCGTGGTCTCCAGCACGCGGCGCAGCAGGGCCATGGCGCGCTCCGTCTCGGGCGTGCGCGACAGGGCGGCGGCCTGATTGCGGAGGGATTCCAGCGTGAGCAGGTGCTCGGGGCCCTGCTCCTTCTCGCGCAGCGCCGCGGAGCGGCCAAAGGCCTCCGCCGCCTGGGTGTACTGGCCCCGGAGGAAGGCGTTGCGGCCCAGGCTCGTCTGGAGCAGGGCCTCCAGCTCCGAGGCCCGCCCGCGCGCTGGATGGAGGCACGCGCCTGGTCCACCGTCCACGACTCCAGGACGGGCTCCGAGGAGACGGTGGTCACCAGCCGCGCCGCGGCCCGCGCGGCCAACTGGTCATGGCGATGGGCCTGCGCGGTGAAGAGCGATTCCCGCAGGGCCGCGGCGGCGCGCGCATCGTCCCCCGCGACGAGCCCGAGCCGGCCTTCCAGCTCCAGCGCCTCCGCGAGCACCGGGCCGTAGCCGAGCTGCCGCGCCTCGGCCAGCACCGCCTTCGCTTCTTCCTGCGCCTGGGGGTAGCGGCCGGCATCCACCAGGGCCGTGGCCCGGTCCACCCGGGCGCGCAGGGCCTCCACCTCCTGCCGTTGCCCCGCGGGCTCCGACAAGCCCAGCCAGAGCGCATCCACGTCCGCGCAGGCGGCGATGGGGGGCAGGCGCTGGGCCGCGTCCGGCGCGGCGGCCAGCGCCTCCGCGTCCGTCTGAGCGAGCACGCCGGTCAGCGCCACCAGGGCCGAGTGGCGCCGGTCCAGACACGCCATTCGCAGCGCGAGCTCGTGGTCCGACTGGTGGCCCAGGACGCGGGTGGCCTCGCAGGCCTCGCGGTGCATCTGGGTCCACTCGTTCGCGAAGCCGTCCAGGGTTGCCGCCACGCGCTCGAAGGCGGCGGAGGCGTGGACCTTGCCCGTGGCCGTGAAGGCCTGCTGGATTTCGGCCCGGCGCGCCGCGTCCCAGATGCCCGTCAGCCGCGCCTCGGGATCCGGACACGGGCCGCCGCGCTGCGAGCCCACGAGCAGCCAGGTGACGGCGACGACGCTGTTGAGCAGCAGTGACGCGGCGGCACCGTGCCTCTGCGGCGCCAAGCCGCCAGCGGGTCCGCGCCCAGGGCGTCCAGCAGCACGCCCATGGAGGGGAATCGCGCCTCGGGGACGGGGGACAGGCCCCGCGTGACGGCGCGCAGCACCCATGCGGGCACGCGGCTGCCCCGCGGTGGCGGGCGCACGCGGCCGGTGCGGGCCTCTTCCAGGTACTCATCCGGGCGCTTCCCGTTGAAGGGGAGTTGCCCGTAAAGGGCCTCGTAGAGGGAGGCGCAGAAGCTGAACTGGTCGCCGCGCGCGTCGATGCGGCCGTCCTCGTGCTGCTCGGGCGGCATGTACGCGGGCGTGCCCATGACGAGCCCGGCCTCGGTGAGCGCCGTCTGGAGCAGGTCTTCCGGGGCCATGCGCGGCAGCGCGGGTGTGGTGCCCCGGCCCGCCTCGGCCGCTTCGAGGTCCGCGGTGTTCCGGGCCAGCCCGAAGTCCGTCACCTGCGCCCGGCCCTCCTTGCTGACGAGCACGTTGGCGGGCTTGAAGTCGCGGTGGACCAGCCCGGCCGCGTGTGCGGCGGCGAGTCCCCGGCCCGCCTGGCGGAAGAGGTCGAGCACCTCGCGCCACGTGCGGTGTTCGGCGCGGAGCCAGTGGCGCAGGGACAGGCCGTCCACGCGCTCCATGGCGATGAAGACGCGCCCCGCGAAGGTGCCCGCGTCGTAGACGGAGACGACGTTCGGGTGGGAGAGCCGTGCCATGGCCTGCGCTTCCCGCAGCAGCCGGGACGAGCCGTCCGAGCGCGCCGCCGGGTTGGCATCCGGATGCAGCAGCTTGATGGCCACGCGCCGGTGCAGCTCCGGGTCATAGGCGCTGTAGACGGCGCCCATTCCACCCGCGCCCAGCGTTTCGAGGATGTGGTAGCGGCCCACGCGGACCTGGGCCGAGTCCCGGGGCTCGGTGTCCTCCACGTCCTTGCGCGCGGGCGCGCGGCCCGCCTTGCCCGCTCCAGCGCCCGCGGGCGGCGCCTTGGAGGGCATGGGCGCTCCGGGAATGGACAGGGTGACGCGGGAGCCGCGCGCCTCCGATGCGTCCGGGGAGGAGAGCAGCCGGCCGCCATGCGGGAGCACATGGGCGCCGGCGAAGTTCTTCCCGCTCACGCCGGGTGAGCGTGCTTCGGGAGCGGCGGACAGGATGCGCCCGCTCATGTCCTGCGGAGGCGTGGGCGGTGGAACGGCGACGGAGGCGGGAGGGGGCGGCGCGGAGAGCCCTGCGGGGGCTGGAAGCGCGGATGGCGCGGCGGAGAGGCCGGGCGC
>JBKGHI010000286.1:0-10470 GCA_046520405.1 Myxococcus sp. 1LA | reverse complement strand
CAGCGTCCTCTTCCGTGCCAGCGTCCTCTTCCGTGCCAGCGTCCTCTTCCGTGCCAGCGTCCTCTTCCGTGCCGGCGTCGGTGCCCGCGTCGGTCGTGTTGGGGCGGCAGGAGTTGTCACAGCGGTCGTCGTTGTTGCGATTGCCGTCGTCGCAAACCTCGCCCTCCTCGACGATGCCATTGCCGCATACGGGACGGGGTTCGGGGTCGTCACCGCACGCGGACATCAGAAGGAGCGCCGCAGACAGCGGCGCAAGCAACTGCCGGAAAGACAAGGGCATGGGTAAAGTGTCTCCGTTGAAACTGGAAGAAACCCCTGCATCCCATATCTGTTACCCGCTACGCAATCCGGGCGGTTGATTCCGATTTCATTGGACCCTGGCCCGGGTTCTGAGCCTCCTGGATCCTACGTCCTAGGAGGGGGGCACCGGGGCATGTTCCCCGACGGCGTGGGGTGCCTCCAACCCGTGGTCCACGAGGAAGACCCGAACCGCCTCGGCGATCTCCGACCCCGCCTCCAGCAGGCCGGCGTGCCCCGCGTCATCCACACGCATCCAATGTGCGTGCGGCATGATGTTACGCATTCGTTCCATTTCCCCCAGGGGAACGAGCATGTCGTTGCTGGCGGCGACGATGAGCGTGGGGACCTGCACCGTGCTGGCCACGTCCCAGGCGTGGCCTTCCACCATGCCGCGGAGGGTGTACCAGTACGCCTTGGGGCTCATCCGCCGCAGCGCGCGCATGAACTCGTCGATGTCCGCCCTGGGGGCCCGCGCCCGGAGTGCGCCCACCATGCGACCCAGCGGGTAGGCGAAGCGGCTGGCCATCACCGCGTGCGCCAGGGGCGCCGCCAGCGGCAGCGTGGGCGTGGCCAGCTTGAGCATGCCCCGGGTGGCGGACAGGAAGGCGCGGGCCGCGGCGGTGTCCGAGCCCGAGCCGAACGCCCCGGGCGCCCCGGCGATGAGCGTCATGGACGGCACCAGGTCCGGCCGCCGGCGGTACAGGTCCAGCAGGACGCGCACCCCCATGGAGTAGGCCACGTGGTGCGGCGGGCGCCCATCGCCCCGGGCCATCACCGCCTCGGTGACGCGCTCCAGGTCGCCCACATGCACCGGGATGCGGTAGCCGTCGGCCCGGGATTCGTCGCTGCTGCCGTGGCCCCGGTAGTTCCAGTGCACCACCCGGTGGTCCTGCTCCAGGTTGCCCACCAGGTAGCGCCAGAAGTTCTCCGAGGAGCCAATCCCATTCGTCAGCAGCACCGTGGGGCGGCTCGCCAGGTCGGTGTCGGCGGTGGCCTCCCGGAGGTTGCCGAAGTGGGTATGCCAGGCGACCCGGGAACCATCCGGGGCAGTCACAAAGCGCGTGGTGCGACGGTAGGGCATGCCACCTCCAACCATGCGGCGCCCGGGCCAGGGGCGCAAGCATCAACCTGCCCCACCGGACACGAGGCGGGGTATGAGGGGGCGCCATGCTCTGCGTCGACGTGGAACGGTTCGATCTCCGCCCTGCCCTGGCTCACTACGCCGAGCACGGCTACGCGAGGCTGGGCCGCGTGCTGAGCGACGCGGGCCTGGAGGCGCTCCGCGAGCGAGCCGACGACCTGATGCTCGGCCGCGTCGTCCACCCTGGCCTCTTCTTCCAGCCGGACGCCACCACCGGCCGCTACGAGGACGCGCCCCTGGGCCTGGGCTGGCAGGGGCCGTCGCTGGACTACCGCAAGCTGGAGAAGCTGGAGAAGGACCCGCGCTTCCTGGCGTGGCTGGAGAACCCGCTGTTCGAACGCATCGCCCGGGCCTTCCTCCCTGGGGACATCGTCCTCTACCGCGCCATCCTCTTCCACAAGGGCCAGGCGGGCGGCAGCAACCTGCCCTGGCACCAGGATGGCGGCAAGCTGTGGGGCATCACCCGCGAACCGGAGCTCCAGGTGTGGACCGCCCTGGACGACGCGCCCGAGGACGGCGGCTGCCTGGAGGTCATCCCCGGCAGCCACCGGGGCGGCCTGGTGACGGAGCTGGGCGGCGTGGTTCCCCCGGACGCGGTGGCGGCGGCCCACGCGGAGGCCCGCGCCGTGCCCCTGCCCGTCCAGGCGGGTGAAGCCATCCTCATCCACAACCACCTCTGGCACCGCTCCGGCCGCGGACGTCCGGGCCTGCGCCGCCGCGCCTTCTCCGCCTGTTACATGGACGCGGACGTGCGCTGCGTGCGCAAGAAGAAGGCCCCGCGCGTCTTTCCGCCCGTGTTCCGCCGCTGACTCAGCCCACCAGGGGCATGCGCACCGGCGGCTCCAGCGACTCGCGCGCGCGCCGAGCCACCGGCAGGGAGACGCGGAAGGTGCTGCCCCGCCCCTCCTCGCTCTCCACGGAGATGTCGCCGCCGAAGCCGGTGACGATGCCGTGGCAGATGGACAAGCCCAGGCCCGTGCCCTCGCCCACCGGTTTGGTGGTGAAGAAGGGGTCGAAGATGCGCGCCCGCACCTCCGGCGACATGCCCATGCCCGTGTCCCGCACCTCGATGATGACGCGGTCCCCCGCCGTCCCCAGGGTGAGCCGGACCTCGTGCCGCTCCGGCTGGCCCAGCGGAATGGCCTGCGCGGCGTTGATGAGCAGGTTGAGGAACACCTGCCCGAAGCGGCCCTCGTTGCCCTCCACCAGCGGCACCTCGCGGTAGTCGCGGACAATCTGCGCGCGCAGCTTCAACTCGCTGCGCGCCAGGGTGATGGCGGATTCGAGCACCGCCTGGACGTTGACGGCGGTGGCCACCTCGTCGTCGCCCCGGGAGAAGGTCCTCAGGTCCCGGACGATCTGCCGCACGCGGTGCGCGCCGTCCGTGGCATCGCGCAGCACCTCCTCCAGCTCCGCCATGCGGCCGGAGGGCAGCTCCCGCGTGAGGGCATGCAGCTCGCCCGTGAGGAAAGACAGGTTGGAGAGGACGAAGGCCAGCGGGTTGTTGATTTCGTGCGCCACCCCCGCCGCCAGTGTCCCCACCGCCGCCAGCCGGTCCGACACCACGAGCTGCGCCTGCATCGCCTTGCGGTCGGTGATGTCCACCGCCACGCCGGCCAGCAGCCGCCGCCCCGAACGCTCCCGCACGATGAAGCGGTAGGTGAGCCAGTGGCGCTCGGCGCCGTCGGGGGCGGGAATCATCGACTCGGTGATGCTCTGCCGCCCGGAGGCCAGCACGGCGTCGTCATCCCGGCGGCTCTGCTCGGCGGAGGTCGGCGGCATCAGGTCCAGGTCCGCGACCTGGGACATGTCCGTCCCCGGCGGGTAGCCGAAGAAACGGCAGTAGCGCGCGTTCACCCAGATGCGGCGGCCCCGCTCGTCCTTCATGAAGGCCACCGCGGGGATGTTGTCCATGAAGGACGCGAACAGCGCCTGCGACTCCTCCAGCGCCCCCAGCGCGAGCGTGTTCTGCGCCATCAACTCCTGACGAGCCTGGGCCTCGGCCGCGTTGCCCATGGCCGCGCCGAGCATGCCCGCCATCAGCTCCAGCGTGCGCACGTCCCGGTCATCGAACGCGTTCGCCCGCTTGCTGGTGACGTTGAGCGCCCCCACCGGACGGCCCTCGCGCCACAGCGGGACGCAAATCATGGAGCGCGCGCCCACGTGGCGAAGCGCCGTCACGTTGACCCGGACATCCGCCTCCGTGTCATCCGTGCGCATCACCTCGCCCCGCAGCAGGCTGGTGCCCGTGAGGCTGCCCTCTACCCTCAGCCGGAAGCCGATGAAGGGCGCCAGGCTGCCGGTGGCCACCAGGTAGTTCACCTCCTCCGCGCCCGACTCCAGCAGCGCCACCGCCGCGCCGTCCGCGCCACACAACACGCGCGAGCGCTCACACAGCAGGCGCATCAGCTCGTCGAGCCCGAAGCCCGCCATCGCCACGTCCGACTGTGTCTGGATGATGGAGGCCAGCCGCTCCAGCTCACCGCGCGCCTCCGCCTCGGACGTGCGCCGCTGACGCCGGGCCGCCACCCGGCGCTCCAGCAACACCCGGCGGGCGCGCACCTGCTCCGCGGAGAAGGGCTCCACCAGGAATTCGTCCACGCCCGCCGCCAGCAACGGCTCCAGCGCCGCATCGGTGCCCGCCGGCGCCAACCCCAGCACCAGCGGCTCCTCGGGCCTCGCCCGCGTCCGCAGGGCGTCCAACCAGCGCGCACTCTCCGTCAGGTCGGCGGCGTCCACCACCAACACGTCCACCGGCCCATGCCCCAGCGCCGCCCCCGCCTCCACCAGGTCGGCGGTGATGAACACGCCCTGCCCCTGGCGCCGCAGCTCCTCCGCCACGGGGTGACGGGTATCGCTGGTGAGACACAGGAACTTCATCCGATCGCCCTACTCCGTGGCCCCAAACACACGGGGTGAAATACTATGGTGCTGTAGCACGGGATTTCCAGCCGATGACACACACAGCGGTGGGGTCAAGGATGCCCCATTGCGGCATGGAAACGCGCGGTCCAGAAGGCAAACGGGGGCTCGCGGGGTGGCGCGGCGGCGCTATCCTCCGCGTGTGCCGGGCATCCCAGGAGTCGTTGTCGCCGAGCAGCCGCACTACCTGCCGTGGGTGGACTTCCACGAGCAGTTGGCCCGCGCGGGGACCTTCGTCGTGCTGGACAACGTGCAGTGGCTGCGGCGCGGCTGGCAGCGGCGCACCCGCGTGGCCCTGCCACACAACGTACCCCTGCCCCCACCCACGGAGCCCGGGTTCCAGTGGATGTCCATCCCGCTGGAGGATCCGCACCGGGACACCCTCATCAAGGACCTGGCGGTGGACGCCCGTCAGTCCTGGGCGCGCGAGCACCTGCGCACGCTGGTGTCGCTGTACGCGAAGCGGCCCTACTTCGCCTCGCAGGTGCTGCCCCGGCTGGAGCCTTTCTACGACGCGGCGGCGCGCGAGTCGGGCCCGGGCTCGCTGCTGCGGGTGCTGCTGGCGAGCATGGCCCTGTTCAACGAGCCGCTGGGGCTGACGCCCAACCTCGTCCTCGCGTCCACGCTGGACAAGCAAGGCGAGGACAAGTCCGCCCGGCTGGTGGCGTACTGCCGGCAGCTTGGCGCGCACACGTACTACTCCGGCCTGGGCTCGTCGCTGTACCTCAAGGTGGGCCTGTTCCGGGACGCGGACGTGCGCGTGCTCTGGCAGCGCTTCCGCCACCCGGAGTACGCGCAGGGCCGGCCGGGCCGCTTCGTCCACGGCATGTCGCTGGTGGACGTGCTGGCCAACGTGCCGGTGGACGAGGTGCGCCAGTGGCTGGAGCCTTCGCCGTGGGGGCCGTTCGCGCCCCGGCCCCCGGGCGAATGACGGCGCGTCAGCCCGCGGAGGCGGACGTCGCCTCCGGCTTGTCCTTGTCGAAGCGCACGAAGTAGCCGCGCACGGCGGAGTCCAGCAGCTCGGTCGTCAGGCGCGGCTCCTGGCCCTGGTAGTGGGCCATGTCGATGACCTGGTCCAACAGGTCGCGCGGCTGGCAGGCGGCGAACGGGCGCCCCACCGGGCGGTAGTGCGCGTCGATGAGGTAGTCCACCGCCGCCGCGTTGTAGGGCACGCCCCGCTTGCGGCACATGACCTGGAAGATGTCGTGGAACTGCTCCTCGTCCGGGCGCTGCACCTCCAGCTTGTAGCGGACGCGGCGCAGGAAGGCGTCGTCCACGAGGGCGCTGGGGTCCAGGTTGGTGGAGAAGGCGGCGAAGACGTCGAAGGGCACCTGCAGCTTCTTGCCGGTGTGCAGGGTGAGCATGTCGATGTCGCTCTCCAGCGGGACGATCCACCGGTTGAGCAGGTCCTTGGGGGACACCTTCTGCCGGCCGAAGTCGTCGATGAGGAGCATGCCGTTGCTCGCCTTCATCTGGAACGGCGCCTCGTAGTACTTCACCTCCGGCGAGTACACGAGGTCCAGCATCTCCAGCGTCAGCTCACCGCCCACGACGACCAGCGGGCGGCGGCAGCGCACCCAGCGCCGATCATACGGCTGGATGCCGGGCTCGTCCTCCACCACCTTGTGGAGGTTGGCGTCGAAGATGCGCACCACGAAGTCGTCAATGAGGATGGCGTGGGGGATGAAGATGTCCCCCTCGAAGCAGTTCACCATGCCCTGGCAGATGGCCGTCTTGCCGTTGCCCGGGGGACCGTAGAAGAAGATGGCGCGGCCGGAGTTCATCGCCGGACCGATGCCGTCGAAGATGTAGTCCTTGATGATGAGGTCGCCGAACTTGTCCTGCATGCGCGCGCGGGTGATGCGGTTGCCGCGCACGGTCTGCTTCTTCACGGCGGCCGCCCACTCCAGGAAGGGCACGGGCGCGGGGCCGTTGTAGCGGTTGCGGTCGAGCACCTGCCGCAGCACGTCCGTCACGAACGTGGTGAGCTGGTAGATCATCGTCGACTTGCCCACGCCCGAGCCGCCACCCCCGCGGATGTCGATGTACTTCTGGCGGCGAAGCCCCTCGATGACGTCATCCACCAGCGCGGTGGGCAACTGGAGGCGCGCGGCGATGTCCATGCCGCGCATCTCACCGGCGAAGAAGAGCGCCTTGAGGACCAGTTCCTCGACGAAGGTGGTGTTGAGCCCCGTCTCGCCCAGCGTGCGCGGCTGCGCGGGCCAGAAACGATCACCGCCCTCCTCTCCCCTCCGGGGCGCTCGGCGCTCGGGGCCGCTGTAGGCCCCGCTGGGAGGGCTGCCACGGCGGTCAGGCCCCGCGTACTGGGAAGGCCCGGGACCGCGGCGCTCCCGGGGCTCCGGCGGCGCGACGATGACCGAGGGCAGCGTGGCCGGAGCCTGCGGAGCCGCCCGGCGCTCGGGAGGCGCGGACGGAGAGCGACGCTCGGTGGGGAAGTCGGGCTCGTCCGGCTCTGGTGGGAGCGCGGGACGTGAGCCGGTAACGGCGCCCGGAGGACGCGGCGGGAGCGCGGGAGAAGCACCCGTGCCACCCACGCGAGGCCGCGGCGGCCCCGACAGGACCGGCGTGGGGGGCACCACCGCCGTCTCCACGGGGGTGACGCTGCGGCTGGACTCGTCGCTCGACGAGCCGGACTCCGGGGATGGCGGTCGCCTGAACAGTGACATGCGGTGCTCGCTCCAGGGTGTTCGCGCTGGAGCCTACCGCATCGGTCCGGTTTGGACGAAACGGAGTTGCGGATGAAACGGGGACTTCGCGAATGAAGGGCCGGGCACGCGCTTCGCCCGGCCCCTCGGCGCGTCACCGGGACGCTCAGTAGGCGGGCGCCGCGTCGTAGGCCCAGAGCGACGTGGCCTCTTCAATCATCTGGAAGGCATGGTCCGCCAGGAGGCCGTGAGCATAGCTGGTGGGGTGCGCGTCATCCCAGAACAGGTACCGGTCCGGGTTGACGGCCTTGCCCTTGGCGGGCGTCGTGACATTCGTGAACCCGTAGGCGGATGGCCGGGCGACGATGTCCGAGTACAGCGCATGCGCATCCATCCCGCCCAGCGTGAGGCCGGGGAACTCCGCCTGGAGCCGGGCGATGGCCTGCGCCCAGCGCGTGTTGAACAGGTCCGTTGCCGGCTTGAGCACCACCGTTCCCAACCCGAACGGAATGGCCTGGGCCGACGGCGTCTGGTGCAGCGGCGGCAGGTTGACCCAGAGGACATAACGGGCCCCCGCCTGCGCCAGCTTGCGGATCTGCGATTCGATGTTCGAGGCCGCGGTGGCCGCCGAGGCGCGGACGCCCGCGGTGTCGAACGGGTTGCTCCGGGCCTTGGTCGCGATGTCGTTGGGCCCGCCCCACAGGATGTAGAGCGCGGTGGGATTCGCCACACCGCCCACGTCCGCCAGATAGGCGTTGACCTGCGCGTTCATCCCGCTGGTGAGCGCGCCACCTCGGGCATAGTCCGTGCCGCCGTCGTCGGATGGCTCCAACGGCAGGCCGAGCTGATCCGCGAGCTGCTTCACCCACACACCCGCAATCTGACTGCTCGGGTAGGTGCTGGGACCGCTGGTGGAGACGCCGTTGTTGCCGGTATCGCTCAGGCTGTCTCCGAACACGACGAGCTGCGTTTGAGCGCCCGCGTGAACGGGCCCGAGTGCCAACAAGGCGACGAAGAGATAACGAAGGCTGAGATTCACAGGTGGGCTCCTGGTGATGAGGCTGGATTCAATTCCGCGGAAAGGGCCGGTCAGTGCGCCGGAGCCGCCCACGACTCGTCGTAGGCCCAGAGCGACGTGGCCTCTTCAATCAGCTCGTAGGCGTGGTCCGCCAGGATGGCGTGGCCCTTGCTGGTGGGATGAATCTCATCCCAGAACAGATACGTGTCCGGGTTGACGGCCTTGCCCTGGGCGGTGCCCGTCACGTTCGTCAGGCCATACGCGGACGGCCGCGACACGATGTCCATGAACAGGGTGTAGACATCCATGCCGCCAATCGTGAGGCCAGGGAACTCCGCCTGGAGCCGGGCAATGGCCTGGACCGCGAGCGTGTTGAAGTGCTGGCTCGGCGGACGGAGCACCGTCTCTCCCAGGCCGAACGGAACGAGCAGCGCCGCGGGCGTGCGGTGCAGCGGCGGCATGTTGACCCACAGCACGTAGCGCGCGCCCGCCTCCGCCAGGGCCCGGATCTGCGACTCGATGTTCGCGACCGCGGTGGTCGCCGCGGCCCGGATGCCCGCGGTGTCCAACGGATTCGCACGGGCCTTGCGGTTGATGTCATTGCCGCCGCCCCACAGGACGTAGAGCGCGGTGGGATTCGCCGCACCGCCCACGTCCGCCAGGTAGTCACCGACCTGCACGTTCATGCCGCTGGTGACGGCGCCGCCCTGGGCGTAGTTCGTTCCGCCGCTGTTGGATGGCGTCAGCGGCAGGCCGAGCTGGTCCGCGAGCTGCTTCACCCACACGCCCGTAATCTGGCTGCGCGGATTCGTGTTGGGGCCGCTGGTGGCGATCGTCCGGTTCCCGTAGTCGCTCAGGCTGTCACCGAACACCACGAGCTGCGTTTGCGCGGTCGCGGTGAGCGGCAGAAGCATGAACAACGCGGCGAAGAGGCTGAATCGAAGCTTCAAGGAGAACTCCCAAGTTGATGGGTGGTTCACCTTTTATCGAGCATAGACACCAACCGTTTCGGCTTCATTTTCATTATCTCAATTTTTACGACTCTCATCCTTTCACATGGAATAAATCAAAGCTCACTGAACCCCAATGTGCCTGTCAGCCGCCTCGACCATAGTGCGGCGGCGAAGCCCACACCCACCTGCATTGGAGCCCTTCGTGAAGCGACTCTTGTCCATGCTCGCCCTCCCCCTGCTGCTGATTGGAACCTCGGCGGCGGCGCAGACGACGCCCACCCTCACGTTCAACGGGAACTGGACCCTCAACCAGTCGGAGATCCTGACCGAGGGAGGCCAGGCGCAGGTTGTCTACAACACCGCGCGCCTGCCGCAGTGCCGCGTCAACAACCCGGACGGCAGCCCCGCGTGGAGCATCACCGGCCACTACCGCATCAACGGCTCGGCCATTGCCAGCTTCGACGTGGCGGGTGCCCCCGTCACCGGCAACGGCCCGACGTTGGACCTGTCCGAACAGGGCCTGCTGGAGCTGTGGTTCCGCGTGTCCAGCCCGGGCTGCGAGCACTACGACTCCAACGGCGGCGGCAACTTCCAGTTCAACATCCTGGAGGCCGGCGCCACGCCCACGGCGACGCTGGTGTTCGAGCAGGGCTGGGTGGAGTACGTGGTGGGCACGCCCCGCCAGGGCCAGCCCTTCATCGTGGACTACGACATCGCGCGGCTGCCGGAGTGCCGGCTGCTCTACAACGGCGCGCCCACCTGGGACGTGGGCGTGCGCTGGCGCTTCAACAACGGGGTGATGGGCGAGAAGAGCGTCACCACCACCAGCGGCTATACGCGCACGGGCACGCCCGTCACCCTCATCCCGCCCGTCGGGGCCACGTCCGTGCAGATCTGGTTCGAGAACTGGGACCGCGGCACCTGCCGCCGGTGGGACTCCGACTACGGCGCGAACTACACCTTCGCCCTCCTGCCGTAGCCACCAGGAGGCGCCTGGGCGGGATGCACCGGAATCCCGCCGGCAGGGCATGTGACGCCTGTAGTAGACGCCTCGCATGACCTCCACCAAGACGTGGGAAGCGGCACGGCCGTGGCGCTTGCTGCTGCCGCTCCCCGCGATGCTCCTGGGCGCGCTCACCGCATGGCGCAGCGGCGTGCCCGCCACCGCCTTCGCCCTCAACGCGGCGGCCGCGGTCCTGGGCGCGGGCATGGCGGTCCTGCTCGGGCGCCAGCCGGACCTGACGCGCTCGCGAGTTGCCACCCCGCTCGCCATCATCGCCATCCTGCTCACAGCCTCGACGCTCCTGTTCCCTGGACTGGAAGGCATCCACCGGTGGGTGACGCTGGGGCCGGTGCGCCTCCATGCCTCCGCCATCGCCGCGCCGTGGGTGCTGCTGGACATGAGCGCCACCCCGCACCAGCGCTTCGCCGTCTCCGCCGCGCTGGCGCTGAGCATGTCCGCCAGCGCCG
>JBKGHI010000285.1:0-10507 GCA_046520405.1 Myxococcus sp. 1LA | reverse complement strand
CCGGGGCGTGCCCGGGGCGCGGGCATCTGCGACGTCGGGGCGGCGTCCGCACTGTCCTCCTGCTGGAGGGCACCCGCGGCCTCGCTGACGCGCGCATCCTCCGCGCGGCTGGCCAGCTCCAGCAGCGTGCGCGTCTTCTGGCGCTTGTCGGCGAACAGGTCGCCCATGACGGCGGTCATGCCGTCCTCGTCGAAGAGCTCCGCGCCGAGCGCCGCTTCGATGGCGCGCGCCATCTCCCGGCAGTTGGTGAAGCGCTGCGACACGTCGCGCGACAGCGCCCGCATCACCACGGCCTCCAGGGCCTCGGGCACGTCGGGATTGATGCTCCGCAGAGGCGGGACTGCGGCCTCCGCGATCTGCATCATCACCGCCGCCTCGTGCGGTCCGCTGAACAACCGCTGGCCGCACAGCAGCTCGTGAAACATGACGCCCACGGAGAACAAATCACTGCGGCCATCCAGGGTGGCCGCGCCCCTCACCTGCTCCGGGGACATGTAGCCACTGGTCCCCTTCACTGTCCCCACCTGCGTCCGGCCCAGCCGCCCGCGCGCCTTGGCGATGCCGAAGTCAATCACCTTCACGACACCGTCGTAGGTGAGCATGACGTTCTTTGGCGACACGTCGCGGTGCACCACCACCGCGGGCCGACCCGACGGATCCGTGAAGTGATGCGCGTAGTGCAGGCCCAGGCAGGTATCCCGTATCACCCGCCCCACGAAGCCCAGCGGCAGCGGGTAACCCTGGCGCGTGGAGGCCTTGACGACCTGCTCCAGGTTCTGCCCGGGCAGGAACTCCATGGCGAGGTACAGCTCGCCGCCCTCCTCACCCAGGTCGAACACCTGGCCGATGTTGGCGTGCGAGAAGGCCGCGGTGATGCGCGCCTCATCCAGGAACATCTGGACGAACTGCTCGTCCTTCTTGATGTCCGGTAGAATCTGCTTCACCGCGACGAACTTGCGAAACCCTCCGGGCCCCGACGTGTAGGCGAGGAACAGCTCCGCCATCCCTCCAATCGAGAGACGCGTGAGGATTTCGTACTTTCCGATGCGCCGCCCCCGGTCGGGATCGTCACCGGTGCCACCCTGCATGGACATTCGGCGCAGCATGTTATCGCCCGCATGGGTCCGAGTCGACCTTCGTCTCGAGCCCCCCCTTGACTGGCAGCAGTCACGGCATCCGGACACTCCGTGTGAAAAAGCAGGCGACAGGGACAGCACCGGCCGGCAGCCAGGCCGCGCGACGGCCAGAGTGTCCGATGGCCGAAGGGCACTCCGCGCGATTCCCCGTGACGGCGGGGGGGCGTGCTCTCATACCAGGGAAGCCAGAGCACAGGAGGCCCATGGAAGACACCAACGGGTGCCCCACACGTGCATCACGCACTGCATACACCGGGCAAGGCGATTCCAAGCAAGACACCGCGGACCAGCTACGACTGTTGATCGAAAGCGTCACCGACCACGCCATCCTGACCTTGGACGTGAACGGCTACGTCGTGAGCTGGAACCCGGGGGCCGAGCGCATCAAGGGTTACCGCGCGGACGAAATCCTGGGGCAACACTTCAGCCGCTTCTACCCGCCGGAGGCCGTGGCCCGGAACAGGCCGCAGCGAGGGCTCGACGTGGCCACGCGCGAAGGCCGCTTCGAGGAGGACGGCTGGCGGGTGCGCAAGGACGGCAGCCGCTTCTGGGCCAACGTCGTCATCACCGCGCTGTTCGACGAGACGGGGCAGCTGCGCGGCTTCGGCAAGGTGACGCGCGACTTCACCGCCCGCTACCAGGCCCAGGAGCGCCGGGAGATGGAGCGGCTTCGAGAGGCCCTGCGCATCCGGGACGACTTCCTCTCCGTGGCGTCCCACGAGCTGCGGACCCCGCTCACCCCGCTGCAACTGAAGCTGACGTCCATGCGCCGCGCCGTCGACAACGCCCAGGACGGCGTGCTGTCGAGCGAGCGCGTGGGACGGGACCTCGACATGGCGGTCCGCCAGGTGCGCAAGCTGGTGGAGTTGGTGGACGACCTGCTCGACGTGTCACGCATCAGCGTGGGCCAGTTGAAGCTGGAGCGCACGCCCACCGACCTCCGGGAGCTGCTCCGGGAAGTCATTGCCCGCTACCTGCCACAAGCGACCCAGGTGGGCTCCACCGTGGAGCTGGATGCGCCGGCCCCCGTGCAGGGCGAGTGGGACGCGCGCCGGGTGGAGCAGGTCCTGACCAACCTCCTCTCCAACGCGCTCAAGTACGGCGCGGGCAAGCCGGTCCACGTCAGCCTGCATGAGGAAGGCGGCCTGGCGCGGCTCAGCATCCGTGACGAGGGCATCGGCATCGCGCCGGAAGCGTTGCCCAACATCTTCGACCGGTTCATGCGCGCCGTGTCCGGGCGCAACTACAGCGGCCTGGGGCTGGGCCTCTATATCGCCCACCAGGTCGTCACGGCGCACGGCGGCACCATCGAGGCCCACAGCGAGCTGGAACGCGGGAGCACGTTCAGCGTCCGGCTCCCGATTGGCCCCTCGTAGGCGTGGCCGTGAGCGGCGCGCGCCGTCAACTGCTGAGCGCGCGGACCCGGCCCGCCAGGTTCTGGGTGAAGAGGCGGTAGATGCGCAAGGCCGCCGCTTCGTGTGTATCCACGTAGCGTTCGAAGTCGGTGCGGCTGATGCGCAGCGCGCGCACCGACGTCCGCGCGCGGACATGGGCGGAGACGGGGCCGTCCTGCACCAGGGAAATCTCCCCCAGGTACGCCCCGGGCCCCAGCGTGTTGAGGTGCCGGTCGTCTTCGTCCGGCCCGCTGAAGACGTCCACGGAGCCATCCATCAGGACGAAGAGCCCCACGCCGGGCGCGCCCTTCTCCAACAGCACCGCCCCCGGCGCGATGATGACCTGACGCGCCAGCCGGTAGAGGTCCTTCATGTCCTCCAGGGACAGCTCGCCGAAGATGGGGATGGCCTTGAGGAACCGGTACCCGTCCGCCGAGGGCGCGGCCACCCCTCCCGAGCGGCGGATGAGCATGGCCTCCGCCTCCGCCTCCATCCCCATGCGACGCAAGAGCCGCGCCTTCTCCGTCACCAGCGACGGGTCCCCCCGCGCGGTGTCCGAGCTGCTCACCGCGTCCGCCAGCACCGCGAGCGCCCGGTGCGTGAAGCCCTCCGCGTCCAGCAACTGGCAGATGCGCAGCACCGCCTCCACGAAGCGAGGGTCCTCCGGCCGCACGCCGCCCAGCGCCTCCACCTCCGCGTGCGCCTGGCCCAGCTCCCGGTAGAGCTCGGCCGCTTCGAACGGGCGGTCCAGGCGGACCAGGCACTGCGCCATGGAATCTCGCGCGCCCAGCTCCCGGTAGACGGCCAGGGCCCGCTCCAGCGCACCACCCCGCTCGAAGGCGGCGGCGGCGCGCAAGGCATCTCCCGCGCGGAGGTAGCTCTCCGCGGCGGCCATGTACTTGCCACTCTGGAAGTAGAGGTCCGCGGCGGTGGCGTCCTCGCCCTGGCCATCCATCAGCCGGGCCGCGCCCAGGAAGTCTCGCGCGCGCCGCAGCACCTCGACGAAGCCGCGCCGCTCCTTCGCGGGTCCCTGCTCGGCCTCGTACCGGATGCGCTCGCGCTGCGCGTCGCCCAGCTCCTCGTAGAGCTGCGCCGCCCGGTCCGTGTCCTCCAGCGCCACCAGTGAGCGCACCGAGCGGAGGGCACCTTCCACGGGCGTCCGTAGCCGCCCGCTCCCCTCGCCCTGACCGCCTGCCGACTCTGACATGTTGGGTCTCCCGTTCGGTGAGACCGGCCAGCCTCTGCGCAGCCCATGCGTTGCGCCCCTTCCTGGCCTGCCCCCTCTTTCCCGGAGCCTCGCATTGAATGCCAGGCCTGCCAACGTCCGCCGCGAAAACGGCCGGCGTCAGTCGGCGTCCTGTGCCCGCGCCGCGAGCTGCCGCTGGGAGGCGCTCCGCCGCCACGCGTCCTCCAGCAGCTTCCGGACCAGCGCCGGGCGCGCCGACGCGACGCGCACCAGCATGTACTCCGGGTACCCCGCGTAGTGGTCCGTGATGTGGCAACTGTCCGGCTCCGCCTGCATGAGGACCTCACGCACGCCGGGCTCCACCTTCACGACGAGCGACTCACCGTCCTCGTGGAAGCGCGCGATGAACTTCTTGCGCACGCGGAACGCAGGCGTTCCAAACGACGTGCCCTCCTCCATCCCCGGAAACGACAGCGCCAGCTCGCGCACCGCGTCGAACGTCAGCCCCTGCGTGCCTCCACCGCGCGCCGCGCGGGCCTTGCCTCGTGCCGGCATGATGCGTCCCTCCCTGGTGCCCCAGGCAAACACGTCTGGCCGCGTGCGGGGCCGGAAAATGATGGCCAGAGCGTCGCGCGCAAACACAGACATGGCGTCACGCCGGGTCGGACGCCGGGCCCCCCACCCTGGTAGTCACATGTCTGTGTTTTCACCGGTGCCACCGCGCCGCCGTCCTGGTGGGTCCCCGACACTCCGAGTCCTCGGTGACACAGCGCCTCCCAGACGCGAAGGTCCAGACAGCCTCGACCAGCGGAAACCCCGGAGGCGGCTGCGCGGCGCGGGACGCACCTTGCTCCCAGAGCGGGCGGCCGACACGCCCCCCTTGAATGAAATGAGCCAGGAGAGAACCGTTTGGATGTCGGCCCCCATGATATCTTGACTTCCATGTCTGCACTGGATCGGGCTCGGGCCGCACCCTCCTCGCCGGACGTGAAGGGCGAATCGCAATGGAGGATGGAAGTCGAAGGAGGGAGTGACACACCGCTGCACGTCACACTGCCCTACGAGCACGCACGCCGGGGCTACGACGCCTCCACCGTGCGCCGGTTCCGGCTCACCGTGGCGGAGGGCCCCAACATGGGGACGACGTGGGAATCCACCGGCGACACCTGTTCGGTGGGCTCCCATCCGCTGAACGACTTCGCCGTGGAGGACTCCACGGTGTCCCGGTTCCACTGCGAGGTGCGCATCGGCCCACGAGGCCCCCAGGTGAAGGACCTGGACAGCCTCAACGGCGTCATCATCGACGGGGTGCAGGTGGTGGAGGGCGTGCTGCGCAGCGGCAGCCTGCTGCGCCTGGGCCGCGTGGTGCTGCGCTTCGACTTCAGCGCGGAGAACAACCGCCTGCCGCTGTCGGAGAACACGCGCTTCGGCACGCTGGTGGGCGCCTCGGTGGCCATGCGGGGCTGCTTCGCGATGATGGAGCGCGCTGCGGGCCGCGACGTGACGGTGCTGCTCGAAGGCGAGACGGGCACGGGCAAGAGCCAGGCCGCGCTCGCCATCCACCAGGCCAGCCCCCGGCGCGACGCGCCCTTCCTCATCGTGGACTGCGGCGCCATCCCCGCGCACCTGCTGGAGAGCGAGCTGTTCGGCCATGAGAAGGGCGCCTTCACCGGCGCCGTCCAGCGGCGCGCGGGCGTCTTCGAGGAGGCCGACGGCGGCACCGTCTTCCTGGATGAGATTGGCGAGCTGCCCGCGGAGCTCCAGCCCAAGCTGCTGCGCGTGCTGGAGAACCGCGAGATTCGCCGCGTGGGCAGCAACACGTATCAGCCGGTGAACGTGCGCCTCCTCGCCGCCACGCACCGGGACCTCCGCGCGGAGGTCAACGCGGGCCGCTTCCGTTCCGACCTCTTCTTCCGGCTCGCGGTGCTGCGCTTGCAGCTCCCGCCGCTGCGCCAGCGTCCGGAGGACCTGCCCATGCTGGTGGAGGGCATCCTCGACCTGCTCGGCGCGGACCGGGAGCGCACGGGCGCGCTGCGCACGCAGGACTTCCTCGCCAGGCTGCGGCACGCGGCGTGGCCGGGCAACGTGCGCGAGCTGCGCAACTACCTGGAGCGCTGCCTCGTCTTCGAGGAGGCGGTGGAGCTCTCCGAGGAAGAGGCGCGCCGCTCCGGCCCTCCCGAGGTGGACCCCACGCAGCCGTATTCGGACCAGCGGCGCCACGTCGTCGATGACTTCGAGCGCCGCTACCTGCGCGCCCTGCTGGAGAAGCACCAGGGCAAGGTGGCCCAGGCGGCCGTCACCGCGGGCATGGACCGCGTCCACCTGTACCGCCTGCTCCGGCGCCACGGCATCAAGCCGTGAGCGTCACCGCGGCCGGCTGACGCGCCAGCAGCCCAGCCCCGCGCCGGAGACGGGCGTCGCCACGAAGCCCGTCTCCAGGCCCTCCAGCGCGCGTGCGGTCGCCACCAGGTCCGTCCCGGGCGGCTCCGAAACCCAGCCCGGCAGGTGCATCAAGCCCCCGCCGCCGGTGTCTCGCGGCAGCTCCGCGACGTGAACGGTGATGGCCAGGTCCACCGGACGTGGCGACTCGCCCGCCGCCACGAACTCCACCAGGGTCAACGCCGCGTGCAGCACCCGGGCACGCGCCGCCTGCTCCGCCCCGGCATCATGAGGCAGCGGCGCCAGGGCCAGCAGACAGCCACTCCCCTCCAGCCGCACGTCCAGCCCCGCGGCGCGCGCGGTACCGCCCACACGCTCCAGCAGCGCATCGAGCCGCTCCAGCGCGGACGGGTCCAACGCACCTTGGAGCCGGGCCTCCGCGTACAGCGCCACCGCGAGCGTGGACGCGTCCTGCGCCGGGCCGCCCTTCACCGCGAGCCGGAGCGCCTCCAGCCAGGCGTCGACGTCCGGGTAGCGGTCCTCCCGCCGCTTGGCCAGACTGCGCAGCACCACGGCATCCAGCGCGGCGGGAACGGGCGCGCGCTCGCTGGGGCGCGGCGGAGGTGCATTCAAGTGCAGGTCCTCCACCTCGTGGCGGGTGGCGCCCTGGAAGGGAGGCTGCCCGGTGACGAGTTGGAAGAGGAGCACGCCCATCGCGTACAGGTCCGTGCGGGCATCGGGCGGCTCACCGCGAATCTGCTCGGGTGCCATGGACAGCGGCGTGCCCAGGGAGACGCCCGTCAACGTGAGCGTGGAGGCCCCCGGCGCATCCGGCCTCAAGCCCTTGGCCACGCCGAAGTCCACCAGCTTCACGCGGGGCGCGTCGCCGCCCGTGGCCAGGCGCACCACGTTCTGAGCCTTCAGGTCCCGATGCACCACGCCCGACTGATGCGCGGCGCGCAGCGCGCCTCCCACCTGCTCCAACACCTCCAGCGCTTCCCCCGGTGACAGCGGCCCGCGCGAGGCCAGCTCCGCGGCGAGGTCCCTGCCCTCCAGCCACTCCATCGCGATGAAGGGCCGCCCATCCGCGAGCGTGCCGTAGCCGAGCACGTCGACGATGTGCGGGTGGCGCAACCGCTGGAGCGTCTCCGCCTCTCGACGGAAGCGCCGGAGCGCGACGTCCGACGGTTGCGGCAGCAGGATTTTCAGCGCCGCGGGCTCGCCCGTGCGGACGTGGCGGGCGCGGTAGAGCGTGGAGACGGGCCCCCGGTAATGGACCCGCTCCACCAGCCAGGCCGCCACCAGGGCCCCGACGCCCAGTTCCTCGCCATAGAGGGCTTCTTCGTCATCCGAGGCCATGCAGTGGCCGGCCTACTTCTTCCGGGGGAAGGGCCAGGGCAGCTCTTCCACCGGCGGTAGCGGCTCGCCTGGCGCCGATCCCCGCCCGCAGGCCTGGCCAAACTCCTCCTTCGACGACCGCTCCCGCGTCACCGTGTCACACGGCGCATGGAGGTAGGTGGTCACCGACTGCGTCCACAGCACATCGTCGGGGTCGCGGCACAGCTCGTAATCGCCGTCTCCTGGCGTGAGGGGCCCATCCTGGATCTCACACTGACCCGGCACGGGCGGACGGAGGGACTGGAAGCAAGGGCCCGTCACATGTGCCGCGCAGTTGGCGCCCGCGGTTGGCAGCGCGCAGACGCGGTTCGCCGCGTACGCCGCCCCGGCCGACCAGCCCGGGTCGAAGCAGGAGAACATCTTCCGGTAGATGGAGCCGGGCACGATGACCTCGGTGCCCTCCACCTTGTAGAAGGTCTCTTTTCCATTCTGGTACTCCACGACCTCCACTTCCGCCGCCAGTTCGTCCGGGATGAAGATGTTTCCGTAGAACGCGCCTTCGCGCACGGCGTAGACCTGCTGCTCGGACAAGCCATATGCGGTCGTGAGCGCCGGATGCGCCGCGACGTTGGCCACCAGTCCCACGGTCGTGCTCGAAGCGGGCGCGGTCATCACGCTGTAGTAGCCCCCCGCCGGGCAGGTGAAGGCGACCACCGGCGCGACGGGCGCCCCCGCGCACGTCCCGGTCGCCTCGCCCAGGTTGCTCGCATCGAAATGATCGCACCCCGCGATGCCCTCGCACACGCGCAGGACGGCGGGCCCATTCACGCTGGAGCCCAACGTGGAGGACGGCCCCGCGCAGGACATCGGACCGCCCGCCCCCACCCACACCGTCGAAGAGGGCGCGCAGCTGCCAATGCCATCCGGCGTCCAGCCACAATCACGCTGCGCCCCTGACTCCCCCATGCCACAACTGGCGAAGCTGGCCACCGCCACCCCGGTGATGGGGACGTGTGTGGCCGGGCGAGTCTTCGCATCCAGCGTGTAGATGTTGGGTCCAGACGCGCTGAACCGGTGCTCGCCGCGCATGGACAGCTCCACGCGACGGCCCTCCGCGTTGTTGCGCGCCAGCACGCAGGCGGAGACGCGCTCCAGACAGTCCTCCGATGGCGGGTTCGTGGCCCACATCGGGCAGAGCCCCGCCTGGCCGTTCCACCTCCGGACGCCGGCGCTGCCGGGCCGCGGGTCGTAATAGAAGATCCGCTGGTTCTCCGTCAGCGCGCAGCCCACCACGTACTCCATGAAGCGCTGCGCGTTGGCGTCGTGCAGCCGCCGGCGCGTATTCGCGTCCCCCGTCACCGGATGGAACAGCGTCTGGAGCGCCGTGGTCCCCAGCAGCTGATTGGACTCGTAGTTGGTGGCGATGGCGTTGAGGACCAACGCCTGCGTGGTGAGCGCGTTGGCGATGCGAATTTCCGCGGACTGCGCCCCTACCGTGGGCGTCTCTTCCTCCGGAACCCCGGTTCCGCAGCCCGACATGGCGAACAGCAGGAGCGAGGAAACCGCCAACAGGCGAGGCAAGCCAAGAGCCATGAGACGTCCTCCAGGAACGATGGAAGGAAGCAGAGATGCCTCCGGGCAAGCATGTGCCGAGCCAGCCCGGGAGGTTGTGTGACGCGCCATGATGAGAGCAGATTTTCAGGCCGCGTTTGTGTAGCGCCTCACGTCACACGGCCTCTAAACAGTGACATTTCACGCTACACGCTGGGAAGCCCCGCTCGCAGGGCCGCCAATCGGGCACGCCACAAGGGCGCCCCCTCCTCCACCGCAAGCTCCGCCCGCGCGAGCCACGCCCGAGCCTCCTCGGCGCGGTCCGCCTGAAGCGCGCCCCGGGCGGCCTGGAGGAGGATTTCCGCCTTCTCATCGGCCGAGGCCAGGGTGTCCGCGTCATCCGCCAGGGCCCGCCATGCCGCTTCCCTCGCCGCCCCCGCCCCCCGCGCATCGCCGACCTGAAGCTCCACCAGCCTGCGCATGACCGCGGTGGGCGGCAGCGATTCGGGCGGGCAGTGGGCGTCAATCCACCGGAGCTGCCGGCTGGCCTCCTCCAGGTCGCCCAGCGCGGCGCCGATGCGCGCGAGCAACAGCGCATCCACGGGAACAGGGTGCTCGCGGAAGAAGCGCACGCCCAACTCGTGGACGCGGCGAGCCAGCGGCAGCGCTTCCTCCAGCCGTCCTTGCATGTAGAGCACCTCCGCGAGGTTGAAGGTGGACCAGCGCTCCACCTGCGCGTGTCCCAGCTCGCGGCCCAGCGCCATGGCGCGGCGCAGGTCCTCTTCCATGCGCGCCACGTCCCCCAGGCGCAGCCACAACAGCACCCGGTTGATGAGCGTGGCGGCCCGGTGCAACGCGTCCCCGGCCTGCTCGCAGCGCAGCAGCGCCATGTCGAAGCGGGAGGCGGCCTCGTCCGTCCGGTCGAGGAACGTCAGCGCCGAGCCCAGCAGCGCCAACGACACCACGAGCGTCTCATGGTCATGCGCGCGCTCCGCGCCTTCCACCACGCCCGAGAGCACGCGCACGGCGGCGGCCCATTCACCCAGCCGCACGTGAAGGCGGCCCCGCGCCAGGGAGCAGCGCAGGGACAGGCGTGGCTCATCCAGCCGCTCGATGCGCTCCAGGGCCTCGCGCGCGCAGGCCGACGAGCCCTCCACGTCCTCCATCCAGTCGCGCGCGGTGGCCTCCTCAAGCAGCAACTCCACCTGCTGCGCCTCGTCGCCGCGGGCCTCGGCCAGGGCCCGCGCGGCCCCCAGATCCGCCAGCCCCTCACGGAAGCGCTGGAGTCGATGACGGACGCGACCACGTCCTGACAGCGCCAGGGCCCGGCGCTCCACCTCGCCCTCCGACAACAGCGCGAGCGCACGGGTGTAGTGCTGCTCCGCCTCCACGGAGAGGTGCGCGCGGCGGGCCGACTCCGCGAGCGCGAGGAACGCGGTGGTGGCCTCCGCATGCGCCCCACAAGCCGCGGCATGGTGGGCCCAGCGGCGGCGCTCGGCCAACCCATCTCTGGGCGTGGCGCG
>JBKGHI010000284.1:0-10539 GCA_046520405.1 Myxococcus sp. 1LA | reverse complement strand
GGCGCGAGGCGCTGCGCGGGGTGGACCTGGTGGTGCCCGCCGGCGCGCGCGTGGCGCTGGTGGGCCCCTCCGGCGCGGGCAAGACGACGCTCTTCTCCGTGCTGCTGGGCTTCTTGCCCACGTCGGGCGGACAGGTGCTGTGGGACGGCGCGCCCATGACGGGGCTGAAGCCGTCCAGCATGCGCGGCCAGGTGGCGTGGGTGCCCCAGGAGCCGGTGCTCTTCTCCGGCACCGTGCGGCACAACCTGCGGCTGGGCCGGCCCGAGGCCACGGACGACGAGCTGTGGGAGGCGCTGCGGCTGGCGCACGCGGACGACTTCGTCCGCTCGCTGCCCGGTGGCCTGGACGAACTCGTGGGCGAGCGCGGCGGCCGGCTGTCTGGCGGACAACGGCAACGGCTGGTGCTGGCGCGCGCCTTCCTGTGCCGGCCGTCGGTGTTGTTGTTGGACGAGCCCACCAGCGCGCTCGACGCGGCGAGCGAGGCGGCCGTGGGTGAAGGCCTGGTCGCATTGATGAAGGGGCGCACGGTGCTGGTCATCGCGCACCGGCTGTCCACGGTGCGCGACGCGGACCTGATTGCCGTGGTGGAGGGCGGCCGCGTGGTGGAGGCCGGCACCCACGCGCAGCTCCTGGCGCTGCGGGGCCGCTACACCCAACTGCTGGGCGAGGGCGCCGTCGCGGCATGAAGCCGGCGCGCCCCTGGCCGCTGCTGGACACCCCACCCGCATCCGTCCTTGCACCCCCACCGACGCTCTGCCAGCGTCCTTCGCTGATTCGATGCGTCCCCGGGAGCCGCTGTCCCTCAACGCCTTGTTGCTCGTCCCCGCGCTGGCGCTCGCGGCCCTGGCGTGTGTGGCTGTGTCAGCTCAGCAGGGGACCCTGGCCACCGCGGCCACGTTGACGCTGCTGCTGCTCCCCATCGTCTTCCGGTTGTGGACACGCACCTGGTACCGCGGGCTGGTGTTGCGCGGTGTCGGCGTCTTCCTCATGGGCATGCACGTGCCCCTGCTGCTGGCCGGCGTCCTCGCCTACGGCCGCGTCGGCTGCAGCGAGGGCGGGTGCCCCAAGCTCTACCTGATGGGTGTGCTTGTCTCTCCTGTCGCAGGAGCGCTGGCGAGCGTCATCTACTGGCTCGTGGGTCGTCCCCCGGTCTAATTTCACAGGCTTCACCGGAGAGACTACTCTCTCCTGAAATGCTCGTTCCGCTCCGGCTTCGTCTCGCGCCCGGCCTGGCCGTGGCGTCGGCCGTGCCCATCACCGTGTTCGTGTGGTGCTTCACACTGGGCCCCCTGTTGGATGGGGTGGACGGGGTGTGGCGCGCGCTCCATGCGGCCGGGCCGTTCGCCGCGCTGGTGGTGATGGCGCTGGTGCTGGAGGTGCCGCTGCTGTCGCTGGCGCTGGGCAGCGCGGGCATGGAGCGGCGGGTGCCCCTGTCGGCGATGCTGGGCCTGGCGACGCTGCCGTGGATGCTGGGGTTGATGGGCACCGAAGTCCTGATGGACCGGGTGCTGATGTCCCTGCCCCGCCTGGACACGGTGGAGGCGGGCCTCGTGCTGGCGGTGAGCACGGGAGAGGCCATGGCCCCGCGGATGCTGGGCGCCTGGACGAGCACCGCGCTGCTGCTGGGACTGGCCCTGGGGCAGATGCTGGCGCACTTCGCGCCCTCGGGCTTCCGGGAGAACGCGGGCGCCGCAACCGGGGCCTGCTGCTGGCCAGCGGCGTCTCCGCGTCCCTGGCCTCGGTGGCCATGGTGGGCGCGCTGGAGGCACGCCACCTGCTCAACTTCCTCACCAGCCTGGCGCGGATGCCGGAGGCGGAGCGCTCGGAGTTGATCGCCACCGGGCTGGCGGCGACGGCGAACCTGCGCGCGCTGCGGTGGACCTGCACCGGCGTGCTGACGGTGCTGGGCCTCACGTTGATGGCACGGCGGGCCGGCGAGGACTCCCACACGCCGTTGGGCTGGTCCGCCCGGCTGGTGCCCGCCACCGCGGTGGCCGTGCTGCTGGTGCTGGATGCCCACCCGGTGAGCTCCGCCACCGAGCACGCGCCGGTGGCCATTCCCGCCGAGCACGGCGAAGGCCCCTCGGGACGCATGCCCCTGCCGCCGACGGGTGACGTCCCTCCGGCTCAGCCCATCAAGATGAACGCCAGCATCCCCAGCCCCACGACCAGCCCCAGACCGAGCACGATGAGCATCATCATGCCCTCGCCGGGCCGCACCACGGGCGGCGTGACGTCCTCCACCACCCCCGCGGGGGGCGGCACGTCGAAGACGGCCTGAGCCGCCACCACCGGCGCCTCGATGGCCGGCAACGTGGGCTCGGAGGGACGCTGAAGGCCGCCCTTCATCTCCAGCCCCTCGCGCGCCAGCGCCAGCACGCGCTGCATGTGGAGCAGGTAGCGGTCCTGTCCCGTGTACGTGCCCATGGCGAGCGCCGCGCGCATCAACCGCTGCGGCACGAGCTCCGGGTCCGTCTGGACCACCGCCGCGGCCGCGGGCTTCGCGCCGCGCTCCAGGTAGCCGGTGCGCACGCCCTCGCCGCTGGCCCACACGTAGTGGTCCTCCAGCAGCGTGAGCTCCTGCCGGCGCACGCGCCCCTCTGAGTCCACCAGGGACATCAGCTCCGCGCCGTCCGGGCACAGGTGCCAGACGGTGCGCAGTCCATTCTCGCCCGGCGGGCCTTCCACCGCGTGGACGCGGTAGAGCGCCTGCACCGCGGTCTTCAACGTTTCCACGGAGGTTTCTGCCATGTGTGAACGGAGACTAGGGGCGCCGGTCCCGAAACGGAAGACGGCCCACCGCTCGTCTGGCTGGCGACCCCGCTCCTCTCTCACGGGGAGGCTCCCTACTGTTCACAGCAGGAGGCTTCATCATGGCCATCACCCTTCCCGATGAGCCCATCAACGCGCCGTTCGAGGTCCCCGCCAACCGCCCCGAGGTCACCGACGAGCCCACCGACGCCTTCATGAAGGCGCAGGTGAGCTGGGACGGCTGGGCCGCCCACGGCGGTGGCCACGTCCCGGAGGACTACACATGGGACTCCAACCCCAAGGAGCGCCAGGACGAATTGATGGGCGAATGGCCCGGCGAGCCATGAAGCCGCGTGCGCCCGCCTGCTCGCTGTGCTTAGCGTGCCCGCCCACATGAGCCGCTCCCGTGACAGAGGTGCTGACTTCCAACGCCACTTCGAGGGCGCCCCGACGCTCGACGGCCTGCTGGACCTGGCCGGCAGCGCGCTGGACAGCGCCCAGGTGCTCGAACGCATGCGGGCCGCCCGCGCGGAAGGCACGGCGCCCAGCGACGCCATCCCCGCCCTGTTCGACGAGGAGCCCCGCTTCCCCTCGCCGGAAATCGCGCTGCGCCTGTACCAGAACCTGCTGGGCCTCTGGGATTTGGTGGCGGAGGGGAAACATGTCCGGATGGACGACGCGGCCCTCCCGCCCCGCCCGAAGAAGGTGAAGCTCACCGCGCCCCCGCCCTTCCACCCCGGGGAGCCTTCCAGCGAATTCATCGAGGCCGCCTGGCGTTACCTGGAGGACGACGAGAAGACGCGCACGCGCCTCACCCACTCCTTCGAAAACCGGCAGGACGCGTTGCTGGGCGCGCTTGACGCGGCGGCGCTCACGGACGAAGGATATGGCGTCGCCCAGCCCCTGCTCCTCGAGCTGTACGCCATGCTGGAGCTGGGCTGGCCGCCGGGACTCACGTCCGTCAAACCGGCGGAGCTGGAGGCGGACACGGATGCCCCGCCAGTGCCTCAACCGCTGAAGGACTACGCGGACGAGGTGCTCTTCGAGGCGGAGCAGGACGAGGAGCAGCCCCTGTCCTCCCAGGAACTGGAGGTGGTGCGGCGCCTCGTCCATCGCGGACTGGCGGCGCTCTGGGGCGCTCGCAAGGAGAGATGAAGGATGGCCAAGGACAGGGACGACAACGGCGGCGGCTTCTCCGGGAAGCGCTCCAAGAGCTGGCGCGAAATCGACGCGGGTCGCGGCAAGGGCAGCAAGTACACCTCCCGCCAGGACGACCCGGCGCAGCAGAAGCTGGAGCGCAGCGCGAGCTACCAGAAGTACAAGGCCGCCGCGGACGCGCTCTTCACCGGCGGGGAGCTGCCCGAAGGGTTGGCGAAGACGTTCGACCCCGAAGGCAAGCGCAAGGCCCAGAAGCAGGCCATGCAGAAGGTGACGGAGTCCGAGACGCGCGCCGACTGGGTGAAGGCCGTGGTGGACTACCTGGAGAAGTACCCGGAGATGCCGGACGACGCATACTTCCTCGACAGCCTGCTGGACCACCCGCGCGAGCGCATCGTCGACAAGGCGCTGGCGAAGCTGGAGGTGCTCGGGGAGGAAGGCAAGCTGAAGACCAAGGTGCCGCAGAGCCTGGACCAGCGCCTGAAGTCCGTCGAACTGACCAGCATGGACCCGGACATGCAGGGCCGCGCCAAGGCGCTGCGCGAGAAGCTGCGCGCCTGAGCGCCGTCAGGCTTCAGCGCGACGGCGGCTGGCGCGGGCTGCGGCGGCGGCACGCCTGGCCGCCGCGGTACACCAGCACCACCGCCCGCTGGTTCGCCTCGCCCGCGTCGTGCACCATGCGCAGCTCCTCGCCGGCGCGCACGTAGAAGGACGTCTCCCCTTCCGCCAGCCGCCACCCCGCGCGCTTGAGCGCGTCCGCGTAGAAGGCGTCCACCTCCGCGCCGGAGAGCGGGACGTGGAAGGCGAGCGTCCGCGAGCCCTCGCTGTTGACGCGCAGCACCTGGCTGGCCTGGGGCGGCATGGGCGCGAAGTCCCCCGCGGCCGCCGGGTCCCTTCGCAGCGCGTGGTTGGCCTCACCCAGGTACATCATCGTGGTGCGGTCCGGCCGCGGCTGGAAGATGGCGGTGTAGGTGATGCCCCGGAACATGTCGACGGCGGTGAGCATCACCGCGCCGTTGGCGAGCTGCGGCTGCTCATGGCCCGGTGGAAGGTGCAGCCCCGCCTGGATGAAGGCATCCGCGAAGCGCTGTACCAGGGCATCCAGGCGCTCCTTGGCGTGCACCGCGCGCAAGGCGACGGGGATGCCCGCGGCCTCGACGATTTCGCTCGCCTCGACGGTGTCGATGACCTGCACGCGAGGCCAGGCGAAGCGCGGGTGCGCGGGCGGTGCTGCGTTCGCGGCTGCGCCCTGAGCTGTGGCGGGTGACTTGCTCGCGGCTGCGCCTTGCGCCGCGGCGGGTGCGTTCCCGGCTGCGCCCTGAGCTGTGGCGGGTGCCTTCGCGGCCTTGCCCTGAACCGCCGCACCAGGCGCTTTCGCTGCGCTGCCCTGCGCCACCGCAGGTGCCATCGCAGCAGCGCTTGGGGCCTCCGCGCGCTGCGCCGCCATGGGCGCGGCGCCCAACAGGCACACGCCGGCCAGCAGCCCACGGCGCCACGTCAACGCGACACCCCGAGCCAGTGGTTCGCGCGGCCCACGTTGTGCGAGCGGATGTTGGGCGCGTCGAAGGGCGAAGTCTCCCAGCGCGTCTGGCCTCCGGCGTGCGTGGAGCCGAGGTTCTCCTCGTAGTTGTCCTCCTCGCCGCGGAAGCTCATGAAGAACTGGTCCTCGTTGACGCCGTCCGAGCCGGTGATACCCGCCAGCGCGGTGCCCGCGTTGCCCGCCGCGTCGTTGGCCCGGTACACGCGCTGCGCCCACTCGTAGTAGTCCGGGTTGGCGCACCGGCGCGCGCCGTTGATGTTGAGCGCGCAGGACCGGCCCTCGTCCACGCCGCCCAGACCCCAGTCATCCAGGAGCATGCCGAAGCGCGCCGTGCAGCGTCCGCCAGAGGCACGCCCGGCGGCGCACACGGTGAAGGCATCCGCGGCCCGGCGCTGCGACGCCTGGAAGAACCCCTCCCGGCCATCCTCCAGATAGCGACCGATGCGCACGCCGCGGATGCGCGAGGACGCGGTGCACCCCATGCCCTGCGTGCCCATGGCGATGGTGCCCGCGAGGTCCGGGTCCGCGTCCGCCATGGTGAGGCCGTACATGGTGCCCGGCAGTTCCGGGCGGCAGTCCACCTGGATGGGCTGCGCGCGGGCAATGGCCTGCTGGACGGCCACGGGCGTGCCGCCCATGCGCTGACGCCCATCGAAGTCCGCGTAGCGGCCGTTGGCCTCCGCCTCCGCGCCCAGCACCGTGCCCCGCCGGCCCCAGTCGTTGCGCTGCGGGTCGTGCATCACACGGCCGGTGGCGTTCCACATCGCGAAGTTGGCGGCCTCCTGCACCTTGAGCGTCAGCACGCCCACTTCGGCGAAGTAGATGCCGAACAGCAGGATGGTGACGAACACCATCACCCCCAGCGCCGTCTCCACCAACGACTGGCCTCGTGCGTGGCGAGCCCGCATGTCAGTAGCCCCTGTCGCCGGGGCCACCGCCCCGGTAGCCCACGGAGTGCAGCTCGCGCAGCGCCGCGCGTGCCCGGAGAAGCCCGCCGCCCCCAGGCTGTCCGCGGGCCGGTCATCCCGGGCGCCCTCCGCGCTCACCAGCGTGGCGCGCCAGAAGGGGTTGAGGAAGTTGGGAGGCTCGCGCCACCCGCCGCCCTGCGCCGCGGGCCGGGGCCGGTGGTAGTAGACCTGCCCCGCGGAGAGGGCCACCTGGTTGCGGGCCACGTCCTCGCGGCCCGTGGGGCGGATGCGGCCCAGCGGGCTGCTGTTGTCGAACTCCGTTTCGGTCCCCGCGAAGCGGAAGCGGAAGAAGAGGTTCCACGGGTCCGGACGGGCCCGGCGCTCCGCGCTCGCGTAGTCCCGGTACAGCATGCTGTACAGCTTGGGCTGGCCGTAGTGGTTGGCCGCGCCCGCGTGCAGTTCGTCCACGTTGTAGCCGACGGAATAGGGCCAGATGCCGGGGCACACGACGCACGCGCCCAGCGTGTGCGTTTCATAGGGCGGCGTCCCGTCCTCGGGCGCCTGGCCCGGAGGCAGACGCGCGCCGTAGACGTGCTGGTCCTCGTGGGTCTGCTCCTCGTCCGACATCACCCACGCGTCCAACGCGATGGGCGGCACCGGCGGCTGCGTCGGGCAGAGCGTGGGGATGACGACGCGCCCGTGGTCATGCGCCGTGGAGTTGCGGCCCGACACCGTGTGATACGTCGAGGAGTCCATCTGCGACGCCGAGCCGTAGCGGCGGAAGCTGGTGGAGACGGCGGCGCCACCGGTGCCGAAGCTGGCGGTGCCTCCCGGCCGGTTGTGGACCCACGTCCACCCCATGCTCCCCATGGTGGCGTTGAGCGCGGGGATGCCACCGCCCGACGGGCACAGCGTCCCGTCACCCACGCCACAGCCATAGGTGCCCGCCTTGATGGACGCGATGACCGCGTCACGCTCCGGGACGTCGTTGCCACCGTTGAGCTCGGTGAAGCTCTTGGCCGCGCCCGCGGGGGGCGCGAGCAGCTCCGGGTTGACCGCCTGCGCGACGCGCCGGGTGAGCTCCTGCCCCGCGATGTGCTCGCTCAGGAGCTTGCCGTAGATGGTGAGCCCCGCCTGGTACAGGTTGCCAGCCCTGCCCTGGAGCTGCTGCACCTGCGTGGCGGCGGCCGCGTCCATGGTGAACCACACCGTCTCGGGAATGACGCCGGGGCAGGACACGGCGTGGGCCGCGTAGGACTGGCTGCTGTGGCTGATGAGCGCCTGGGTGCCGGCCATGGCCACCATGTGCGCCACCTGCGCGCGGTTCATCACCGCGATGGCGTTGAACGCGCGCGCCGTGGCCACCGCCTGGCTGTAGGCCGCCGCGTCCGCGGCCATCTGGATTTCGACGCGCTCCTTGGCGCGCATGCCGAAGCCCAGCGTCATCAGCACCATCAACGTCAGCAGCAGCAGCGTCAGCGCGAACAGCACCAGCGCCTGACCGCGCCGTGGACGCCTCACGAGCCGTGGAGATTGCACGCGGGACCTCCCATGAAGTACTCGGACATGACGGGCGTCATCATGCGCATCGCAGCGTTGACCTGGATGGGGAACACGAAGTGCCCCTGGTCGCTCCAGCGCAGCATGCGGGTGCCCAAATCACCACCGGGCCAGCCGTCACGGCCCAGGGTGGCGTCCGTCTCGCCCCACCACGCGGAGCGCCGCTGCACCGGCATCAGCGGGTTGGCCGCCGTGTAGCGCCGCAGCCGGAAGTGGGCCAGCAGCATGCGGTTCATCACCCAGTTCGCGAAGGGGATGCGCATGTAGTACCAGGCCACCATGCGGATCTCCAACGTGCGCGCCCGCAGCGCCGCCGCGTTGTCCGTGGGCTGGTCGAAGAGCAGGTCCTCTCCCCCCGACAGTTCCTGCGCCCAGCCGGCATCCGGAGACTCCCGGACGATTTCAATCAGCGGCTCGTTGAACTCGTTCCCGTAGGAGCTGCGCACCCGGTAGTGGTTGTGACGCCGGGGCGAAAACGCCGCCGCCAGCGCCTCCGCGCTGTCCGTGCGCGCCACCGTGGGCAGCATCGTCACCAGGGCCGCGTGCATCATGGGCAGGCAGTTGCCGTGGTTGATGCTGCCCGCGCGCACCGCCCGGTACGCCGCCACCTGCGCCAGGATGCGCGCCTGGAGCATCATGAAGAGCTGCAGTGTCCCCAACACGAGGAACACCACCAGCGGAAGGGTGATGGCCGCCTCCACCGCGGCTTGTCCCGACTGACGTCGTGTGCGTGGGGTGCCCCGGTGGATCATGCGAGCCTCCACCATCCTATTTCTCGTTGATTGAGGAATCGGTCAAATGGCCCGCACCCCCGAAGACGCGCGATTTCACTGAGAGAACAGAAGCAGCAATTCATGAAGTCCCAGTAACCCAACATCGCGCGTCAATCGGTGGACACTTGGCGGGACGCGTCAGCGGTTGAGCACGAAGCCGCAGGCGGAATCGAGCACCACCTTGGCGCCGGCCAGGGCGTCCAGCAGCCGGGCGTAGTGGCCGCGCTCGGCGTCCAGTTGCGCCTCCACGGCCTCGGCGGAGAGGCCCTGGTGTCCCAGGGACAGGCGCTGGCGGGCCACCGCCGCGTCCCGCTCCGCTTCAATGGCCTTGCGCGCCTGGGTGGTCAGCTTCGTCAGCTCCGCCTCCGCGGCCTTCTGGCCCACGGGCACCGCCGCGTCCACGAAGTCCGCGAAGCCCGGGAAGGCGAGCGACACCTCGTCCCCCTTGAGTGTCTTCCCCTCCTTCTCCAGCGCGGGCAGCAGCGAGGGCTCTGACTTGGGCTTTCCGCCCGCGTCCGCCACCGCGACGTGCACCAGCGTGCGCTCCAGGAAGCGGGCCAGTTGGCGGCTGGGCACCCGGGCGCCGGGCGAGGTGTCCTCCGACTCCGGAAGCTGGACGTGGAAGAGCAGCTCCACGCCGCGCCCCTTCTGGGGTCCGCGCCGTTCGATGAAGCGGAAGGCGCTGCGGCCGTAGGGGCCGTCGCGCAGGAAGCCGAAGAGGGCCTCCACCAGCGGGTGGCCGGTGGCGAAGTACTCCAGCTCCTCCGCCTCCACCGCCGTATCGCGCCAGAAGGTGCCGAGCTGGGTGCGGTCCTCCATCACGTCGATGCCCGGCAGCCCGTCCACCTTCAGCGCGTGGCCGAACTGGAAGGCGACCTGGAAGGCCTCCACCTGCTCATCGATGTCCACGCCGATGCCCACCCGGCGCGCCAGCTCCGTCACCGTCTCCTCCAGCCGCTCGTCCAGGTCGCGCGCGATGCCCCACAGGCCATCCTCCACGCTGGACGCCTCCGCCTCGCCGTCCTCGTCCTCTTCGTCGGCCTCGATGCCCATGCGCTCCTGGGCGCGCTTCACCAGGCGCTCCACCGCGGGCTTGTCGAAGCTGCGCACGTCCAGCAGCGGGTCATACGCGCGCTTCACCTGCGCGCGCGCCGCCTCCACGCGGGCCTTCAGCTCCTGCGCGTAGGCCATGCGGGCCTCGCGCGGCAGCAGCGCCAGCTCGGCCAGCCGCGTCTCCACCTCCTCCAGCACCGCGTCCAGGCCGCCCACCGTCTCGCCGAAGACGCCCACCGCGTCCGCCAGCAGCATCAACACGTCGGAGGCCAGCGTGCCCGCCGGGTCGAAGACGTGAATCTCCACCGGGTGCGTCTGGCCAATGCGGTCCAGGCGGCCAATGCGCTGCTCCACCGTGGCCGGGCTCCAGGGCAGGTCGTAGTGCACCAGGTGGTGCGCGAACTGGAAGTTGCGGCCCTCGCCGCCCACTTCGGTGCACAGCAGCACCTTGGGCCCCTCCGGGTCGCGGAAGCGCGCCACCTGCCGGTCGCGCTCCACCAGGGGCAAATCACCGTGGTAGCCCAGCGCCTCCACGCCCTCGCGGCCCAGCTCGGATTGGAGCGCGTCCAGCGTGTCGCGGCTCTCCGTGAAGACGAGCACCTTCGCCGCCGGCTCCGACTTCCAGACGCCGCGCAGCACGCCCAGGAAGGCACTGAACTTCGCGTCGCGCGAGGGCAGCCGCAGCGCGTCCGCGTGGCCCTTGAACACGGGGTTGGCGCGCACCGCGCCCGCGAAGGCGGCGGGGCTGGACTCCAGCCGGCGCAGCACGTTGCCCAGCGGCGCGCCGCGCAGGCTG
>JBKGHI010000283.1:0-10560 GCA_046520405.1 Myxococcus sp. 1LA | reverse complement strand
GGCGATTCCTGGGCGGGAAGCTCTACGCGATGGGGACGGGCGGCACGCTGCTGTTTCCCACGGCGGAAGGGACGCTGCGACCGGGGGCCTTCGCCTCGGTGGGCCTGGGGGTGGACAATGCACGCTAGCGTCTTGCCGTTAGTGGTGGCGGTGTTGGCCACGGGGACCCCTTCGGTGGCGCATGCCTCCGGGCTTGGCGGGACGCTGCACTATGCGCCTCGCGTGGCCACGTCCCCCGTGTGGGTCGACGCGGCAGGCGATGAGGCCCTGCGTCTCCCTGACGCCCCTCCGTTCTCTGTTTCGGGACCCGAGGTGTACCAACGGCGATTGCGCCGCCAGGGGCCACGAATCAACGCAACAGGGGCTGTGCCTGGCACTGCGTCCATGGCTGTCGGGGGTGGAGTGCAGAGCGTCGCAGCGGTGCGTCAGGCAACCCTGGACGCCATTGATGAGGTGAAGCGCTCCATGGAGGGCATCGAAGCCGCGCGCGCTCAACTTGCGTCGCGTCCACCCTCTCTCGGGGGCCGGGGACTCGACGGGGTGTTCACGCGCTACCTCGACCACGGCTCCAAGCAACTGACGTGGCTCCGAGGAACGTTAGGGAGTGCTACTGCGCTGGCGGGAGTGGCTTCGGAGGTCGGGGATTCAGGAATGGAGCTAGGCATCCTCCGCATGTCGGGGCCTCGAATCCAGGCCGCGATGTTCGGAACCCTGCTGCTGGCCACATGGGTGGACTTCCTCCAACTCGCTGACGCCGTGCTTCGACAGTGCCCCATGTGCGGCGTCGAGACGCTGTTCACGGGCTTGCATCGAGTTCAAGGCATGATGGCACCCACGCTGGCCGACCTCGCATCGGGGGACCCGGAGCGGGTAGAGGCGGCGGCGACCGCGATTCCCGTGCTGATGGGGGAGCTGACCCGTGAGTTCGACGCGATTCAGCGAGATGCGCGCTCGGCCATGGAGCTGGGCGGCAAGGTCATGGTGGCGGCGCAGGTGATGGAGATGCTCGTCCTGATTTCCACGCTGAAGATGTCACTACCCCGACCACCCCCAGCCGCCCCCGCGACGCTCGGCGTGGGCCTCGTCATGAGTTCGGGGGGTGTCATGGTGGGCTCTCAAATCGTCGTCTCCGCCGAGTGGGTAGAGATGATGCGAAGGCTCGTGCAGGCGGGCGTCATCTCCCTCCCAGCAGTCAGCGCGGCCGTTCGCATCCACGGTGGGCAGGTGATGATGGCCCAGGCGCACCAGGACTTGCCCAAGGGCGTGCGCGATGCACTGGGGGACAGCCCTGAAGTGCGCGGCATGCAGGTGACGGGCAGAGCGGGCGCGGGCATGTCCAGCGCACCGAAGCACCACGTCCTGCCGAAAGAGCACCGGGAGTGGTTCGAGCGGCGCGGCTTCAAGGGCGACATGGACATCGACCAGTTCTGTGTCCGGCTGGAGCAGGCCCATCATGAGGCCATCCACGGGGGAGGGAACTGGAAGCTGGGGCGCACGTGGCCCGGTGAGTGGAACCGGATGATCATGGAGACCTTGCTGGATGCCGAGGTTGAAGCTGGCCGGATGTTGACGCGGAATCAGGTCCTAGACATCGTCGCTGAGCGCATGAAGTTCTACACAGTCCCGAGCACGTTCACGAAGGGGAGGAGCCGATGACCGACGGACGTTCATGGCGGGGGAACTGGAAGGCCCGCTTGTATGAGCGCGTCCGTGAGCGAGGCTACGACTCACTTACGGCTTTTGCCGAGGCACGTCCCACCGCATCAATGGTGGCACTGGCCGAGGAACTTGGTCCGGACGACGTTGCCGGAGTTCAGGTGTACGACGGATTGGTGGCCGAAGCAGTTCGAAGCAAGCAAGTGACCCGCTTGGTGCGTGGACAACTCGTGCGCGAGCTATGGGGGAGCCTCCCTGATGGTTGGCCAGCCGTGTTGGATGACGACAACCGCTTCAAGGTCGCTAAGGCACTTGGACTTTGGTCCGGCATCGTCCCAGAAACCCACAAGGAGAGGGTTCGACTGGCTAGGGAGGCACTTCGCGCCAATCCCCCGCTTCCGGGCTGGCGCCCTCTCGGACCTGACGACGAGCTTCTGAGGACACTCCTTCCGGACGAAGAAGCCTGACCGAAACTGGAGACCCCTCCAGCTAGCCGGTGCCTTCGAGCCCTGCCAAGGGTCTCGCTCATTGCCCCCATATAGCCCCTCCACGGGGGAATCAGGGGGTAATGGGCGGGACAGGACGGGACAACCGCTGGCCGAAATCCCCAGTAAAATCGCGGGTCAAGGCGATCCTGCCTCGGGAATGGGTTGCTCGGCGCAGCGGGTTCGATTCCCGCCGCCTCCACTGAGTGAGAAGCCCAGCAGCCGAGAGGTTGCTGGGCTTTTTGTTTGCCCGCGTGGCCGCATGTGCCCTCGGTGTGGATTGACGCGGAACACCGGGGAACGGCGCGGGACGGGGTGGGATGACGAACCCGAGGAAATCAAGGCGATGGCGGGTAACAGCGCATCCTGCGTGAGGTTTCCTATCGCCCTGCCCACGGGTTCAAGTCCCGTACTCCTCGCTATTGAAAGTCCAGCCATCCTCATTCACGCGCTCGGCTGATTGCGTCGGGCCCGGAACTGGCCTGCGTGTGCCCGGCCTATGCCTCCGTGAGCGCCCGGCGATGGATGGCCACCCAGAAGTCCGCCGCCTGGCGCGCGCCGTCCAGCAGGGGCTCGGGGCTGTGCGCACCGAGCGACTCGCAGAGCGCCTGGGCCCGCGCGCCGTGCTCCACGTCCACGTCCAGGTGCACGAGCAGGAAGCGCGCCCGCGTCCTGTCCAGGCCGAGCCGCCCCAACCCCTGGCGTGTGTCGCCCCCGAGGTGCCGCGCCACGCCCTCCAGCACGGACAGCGCGCCGAGGAACGAGAGCTGTCGCTCCGCCGGGATGCCTTCCCAGAAGGCGTGGAACGCGGAGACCTCGCGGGGCGTGGCGTCCGACGGCGTGCGCCCGAAGGCCGCGAGGTCCGCCTTCGCGAGCTGGTAGTGGGACTGCTCGTCCGCCGCGAGCTCCGAGAAGAAGGCCTTCAGCTCAGGGAGCGTGGCGCGCTCGGCCGCGAGCCGCAGCCGGTCTCCACTGCGCAGCGTGTAGTGGTACATCATGTCCAGGAAGGCCACGTACCGCTCGGGCGTCACGGCCGGCAGCCAGCCCGCGACCTGCCGGGCCATGCCCACGGTGAGTGCCTCCAACTGCTCTCGCATCGACACCATCTCAATCCCTCCGGGTTGAAATCAGTCCGCCCAGGGTGCGCCTGGCGTGCGCGAGGTGCGGCGCCGCTCGCTCCAGGCCCAGCTCGTCCACCGCGACGACGCCCGCGTCCAGGAAGCCCTCGCCGCCCAGGCCCCGCCCGCACGCCGTGGCACCGCGCGCACGTCCACGGGGCGCAGGGGGCCCCCCGCGTCCCGCGCGAGCGCGAGCTTCAGCACCGCGCCCGTCTGGCACGCCCGCGTGGGCATGATGCTCAGGAAGTTGCCGAGCGAGTACGCGATGAGCCCCACTCGCGGCGGCCCTCCCCGGCGCACCTGCGCGGGGCACGTGGGGTCCCCGCCGTCGATGGAGACCAGCTCCACGGGCTGCAGCACGTGCGGCGAGGAGCCCAGGAGGATGTCCGCCCCGCGCTCAATGAGGCGGTAGGCGTGCTCGCGCTGGAGGGACTCGGGCCAGTACTCGTACTCGAAGCCCCAGTGCGGCATGAGCACCACGAGGTCCGGCCCCACCGCGCGCGCCGCGTCAATGAGGGCGCCCAGCCGCTCCCAGTCGGGCGCATGCAGTGGGTTGCCCAGGCGCGTCACCGGAACGCCCGCGGGCGGCGCCCCCGCGAGGTGGTTGATGTCATACGTCACCGCGGCAATGCCCATGCGCACCCCGGCCACCTCCAGGCCCGTCACCGCGTCCTCCGCCCGGGGGCCTCCGACGCAGCGGTGCTCCGGGCGGGCCAGCACGCTCTGGCGCGTGCGCTCCAGCCCTTCCTCGCCCTGGTCCAGCGCGTGGTTGTTGCACAGCGAGAACACGCGGTGGCGCGCGGTGCCCTCCCACGTGTCCAGGTATCCCGGCGGCGCGTTGTAGTGGAGCGTCTCGTAGACGAGCCGGGGCACGGGCCGCGCCGGGTCCACGGGCGTCTCCAGGTTGGCGAAGGCCACGTGCGCGTCCGCCATCAGCGCGCGCACGCCCGGGGAGAGGGCCTCGCGGAAGCCGCTGCGAATCCACATCACATCGCCCACGGCGCACAGGTTGAGCGCCGCGGGCGCGTCGGGCTTCCAGCTCCCGGAGGCGAGGTGCCGGGCGACGCGCGCGAAGTGCTCGGCGTCCTCAGTGCGGCGCGGCTCGGGGACGTGGAGGAGACTCTTGGCGATGTAGCGCAGGTTGAGGTCCCAGCGGGACAGCGGCCAACGGCCGTTCTCGTAGCGGATGTCCGCGTACAGCTGGCGCAGGGCGTTCATGGGCGCTTTCGTTCCAGGGTGACGAGCCGCACGTCGTCGTCCACGACGGTGGGCCCGGCGAGCAGCGCGCGTCCCATGACGTCGAGGTAGCTGTCGAAGACAGGGGCGCCGCGCGCGAGCAACCCGGGGCGCAGGTGGGTGTGCAGCCTCGCGAGGTTGTAGCCGGGCACGCGCGGATAGAGGTGGTGGTCCAGGTGGTAGTTGAGCCCGTTCCAGAGGAAGGTGACGAGCCGCGTGCCGCGCACCGTTGTCGCGGTGTGGAAGCGGTCCCCGCGCCACGTGTTGGCGTAGTGGTCCGCGATGGACTTGAGGCCGTTGAGGGGGCTGGCGAAGAGCACCGGCAGCAGCCAGCACTCCACCGCGCCGGGGACGAGCCCGTGCCGCGACAGCAGCCAGAAGAGCCCCGCGTAGAATCCCGCGTAGCAGAGCAGCACCGCGCCATGGCGGCGCAAGCGCGCGCGGGAGAAGTGCTGCAGCGGATAGAGGACGTTGAAGTAGATGAGGCTCAGCGGGATGCCGAGCAGCACGGTGGCGTAGAAGAGCGCGCACAGCCCGAGCGAGCGGCGGCCCGCGTTGTAGGCGTCGGGGTCCTTCTCCGTGCGGTTCCAGCGGTGGTGCGCGAGGTGGTCATGGCGCATGGGCTCGTAGGCGATGCCCACGAGCAGGCTGAGCGCGTTGCCGAAGAGGCGGTTCTGCCACGGCCTCGGGAAGAGGTTGTCGTGCCACGCGTCGTGGTCGAGCTGGATGAGCCCCATCACCGCCCCGCCCGCCAGCATCCACAGCGGCAGCTTCACCCAGACGCTGTCCGCGCGGGCAATGGCCACGGCCGCCGCGACCCAGACACCCAGGTGCAGCGTCGCCATGCCCACCGCGCGCAGCGGACGGATGCGGAGCAGCTCCACCAACTCGGAGCGGGAGAGGCCGGGCTCCGGGGGCGCGGCACCGGGCGAATCAGCGGGACGCGAGAGGGCTGGCTGCATGGCGCGTCAGAAGTAGCGAGGGACGCGCTGGCAATAGCGCGCGTAGGGCTCACCGAGGCGGTCCGCGAGGAACCGCTCCTCCTGGAGCACCAGTTGATGGAAGAGCCCCCCGAGCGCCGCACAGGCGCCCAGCGTCACCACGGACGGAGCCCAGAGCGAAGCCCCTACGAGGTACAGGTAGGAGAACACGTAGATGGGGTTGCGCGAGTAGCGGTGGAGTCCCCCCTCGTGCAGCTCGGGCCGGGCCTCCCCCGCGTCCATGCCGATGCGGAACGCCGGGCCCATTCCATACTGGGCCCACAGCATGCCCATGAGCCCTACGACACCGAGCACCCAACCCGCGAGCGGAGGAACGGGCAGCAGCGGCCGTCCCCAGGACATGACAGACCACGCGGGCCAGAACGCGGCCGCGAGCACGGAGCCGGCCCAGAGCAGCGAGACGCCACTGATGCGCCGCGTGACGCGCGTGTGCGCGGAATCCGCCGCCGCGCTCCGGTAGGCCAGCGGGCTGCGCCCGAAGCGCAGTCGGTAGACGAGGCTGGAGCCCAGGTGCCCCGCGAGCACGTGCAGGGAGATGAAGCCCAGGTACACCCCGGGCGCCTCGCGCAGCCCCATCATGGCGCGAGCACCTCCGCCCTCAGGCCGAAGCCCGAGGACGCCCACCAGGCGACGCGCTCAGTGAAGTCGCGCAACTCCTCGCGCGTCCAGAGGCCCTCGAAGGCCGCCGTGCTGATGTTGAGCGTGTCCGCGAACGACAGGCCCGTGGCGCCCCAGGTGGCCGTGTGGCTGCGCATGGAGCGGATTCGGAACGGCGCCTCCGTGAAGTGCTTGTCCATCCGTCCCAGGTAGGTGACGACGAGCGTGTTCGTCCGGGGCTCGGCGATGAGCCCGGGACGCGCGTTCTTGCGCAGCACCCGCGCCGGTGCGAGCCGGGCCACCGCCATGCATTCCAGCGCCGTCGTCCAGTGCACGCCCTCATCGAGCACCCGCTGCACCTCGGAGCGGAGGAAGCGGGCCAGTTCGCGCGGGGCCTCCAGCCGGGCGCGGACCTCCTTCAGGGAGAGCTCAACCGGCACCGCGGAGCAGCCATTGCCCAGCGTCCGCCCGAGCCCCAGCATCCGCCGCAGGTCCACCGGCATGCGCAGGCGGATGCGTCCGTCCGCCGGGGACTCTCGCAGCGCCACGCCCGCGAGCAGCGCGGAGAAGAAGACCTCCGACGCCTGGAGGTCCGTGTCGCCCTGGGGAAGCGTGAGCCGCGCGGTGGCCGATAGCGCGTGTCCGGCGGTGTCCCCACTGCGGCGCAGCCCCATTCCCCGCTGCGCCAGGAGCCGCCGGCGCGGACGCGTGAGCCCAGCACCGGGCCAGGCTGGCGCAGCGCCGCGAGCAGCACCTTGCCATCCGTGAGCGTCGAGGGCTCCAGCGGGCGCGACTCCGACCCGCGTCCCGCGCAGAGCAACCACAGCCGTTCCAGCAGGTGCGCCAGCGCCTTCGCGTCCCCGATGGCGTGGTGCAACTGGATGCCCAGCAGCCAGGGCCCCTGGGCCGCGTCCACCATGGGATGCAGGTGCAGCCGCAGCGGCACGTCGCGCGTGAGGTCCACCCGCGTGTTGATGATTCGCGCCACGGCGTCGGGCTCGGACAGGGGCTCTGCGCCTTCCACCAGGGCCGCGTCCACCTCCGCGTCCCCGCGCACCGCGGGCACCCATGCGCGGCGCGCGTCGTTCCAGGCCACGTTGAGGCGCTCGCTCTCCCGCACCAGCGCGCGCAGCCCCCGGCGCAGGAGCGCCACGTCGGGCCTGTCCTCCAGCCGCAGCAGCACCGTGGCCCAGATGGTGGCGACCTCGCCGTCCAGCCGCGCCATCACCGTGTCTACGAAGTTCGCGCGCATCGCTCCATCCATCCCGCGAAGAGCTCCCGGGCCCGCGCGCCGTCCAGCCGGGCGCGGCTCACGACTTCGCACGCGGCCCTCGGGTCCGCCACGTATTGGAAGACGAGCTCATCCGGCGCGTGCTGGTGGAGGCGGATGCCCGTCGGAAGAAAGCCGGCCGCGAGGAGCACCGGCGTCCCCTCGGCCACCCACTGGGGCTCGGCCATGGGCAGGTGGATGAGGTCCACGCGCGCCCGCTCCGACGTGAGCGCCGGGGTGCCCTCCGCGCTGAAGCCCACGAGGACCCGCCGCTCCAGGCTCAGCGACGCGTTCCAGTCGAGCGGACGCAGCACGGCGCCCTCCCTCCTTGCCCGGCGCTCCAGCGGCGTGAAGACCACCGACTCCGCGAGCCCCGCTTCGGCCAGGATGGACGCGAGCCACTCCCCCCACGGGCCCTCGGGCAGGTAGCGCCGGCGTGGCGGCGGGGGCGAGAGCACCGTCGTCATCGCCAGTGCCTGCATGGGCACGCCCAGGCCCTCCTCCACGCCAATCACCGTCTCGCCCTGCGTGTAGTTGACGACGAGGCCCATGGGCCTCGCCCGCATGAAGCGCGAGGCGTAGCGCTGCGCCATGACGTGCAGCGTGGAGGTATTCTGGTGCAGGAAGCCCACCCAGCGCCCGAGCCGCTCCAGCAGCGAGCCCCACAGGGCCTCATGCTCGGCGCGGCCCATGAGGGTGCGGCGGCTCGGCAGCGCCACGGAGAGCCCCGAGTCCAGCGAGTCCCACCCCGGCTTGCTCCACAGGCCCGTGTGCCACAGCAGCGCCCCCCGCGTGTCGAACTCGCCGAGGCTCAGCAGCGCCCCGTCCCTCCAGAGCCGCACGGCGCCGCCGGGCTCGTAGAGGAACGGGTAGGAATACGTCTCCGCGTAGCGCGCGTGAAGCAGCTCGCGGAAGGCCGGCTCATCGGGCTCGGCCAGCCAGCGCGTATGCTCGCTGGGGTTGGCGGCGCGAAGGTCGTCCATCAGGGAAACAGCTCGGTCCCGGCCCATGTGCGTTAGCAATGCATCCTTGAGGCCAGCCGGGAAGGCCCCGCTCCCGCCCGGCCGCAACCTCGCTCGCTCAGCAACTCGTGCAGCGCGTGGCACACGGGGGTGAAGCTCCCTGCACATCGGGCCGCTCGCGTCCCTGCGCAGGTTGCCCCTGTTGAGCCGCATGTGCCCCCAGTGTGTTCCTCCAACGGGGATGAGAACGGGACAAAGCGGGATAGGGCGGCACATCGAATCGACGTGAGACCTCCCTTGAAACCGCCAGGGCGGCCGGGCGAACTGGCTGCGCTCGTGCCGCAGCCCGTCCCAATCCACTCGCGGCGTCCGCACCTTCTTCGCTTCCACCTTCGCCGGTGGCTACGAAGGCTTCTGCGCTGAGCTGATAGACGTATCGGCGCCCTCAGCATGTTTGGCTTGATGAGGCTGTTACATACCTCCGGGGTAGTACTTCCTCCGGGGAGTTCTACCACCGGGGAGGTATGGCTGCCGCATCCCAGCAGCGGGATGTTGCTCCCGTGCCCATCGCTTCCATGCCGTGCGCGGGTGATATCGCGCAGGTTCGACACCGTCAGTATCTGGTCAACGAGGTCATCGCTCCTTCGGATGTCCGGGAGCAACACACCCTCGTTCGTCTCACGTGTCTCGATGATGACGCACAGGGACGCTCCCTGTCTGTCTTGTGGGAGCGTGAGCTCGCCGCTCGGGTCGTCCGACCCGAACAGGGTGGACTGGGAACGCCTGAGCGTTTCGACGAGCCCCGTCACTTCGCCGCGTATCTGCACGCGCTCAAGTGGAGCTCCGTCACCGCCACCGACGCCCGGCTCTTCCAGGCGCCGTTCCGCGCGGGCATCCACTTGATGAATCACCAGCTCACGCCTCTCAAGAAGGCGCTTGAGCTGCCTCGGGTGAATCTCTTCATCGCCGATGACGTAGGTCTCGGAAAGACCATCGAGTCTGGGCTGGTGTTGCAGGAACTCATCCTCCGCCAGCGCGTGGACCGCGTCCTCATCGTCTGCCCGGCGTCGGTGACGCTTCAGTGGCGCGATGAGATGGAGAAGCGCTTCGGTCTGCGCTTCGAAATCTTCAACAGCGAGTTCGTCTCCCGCCGCCGTCAGGAGCGCGGCTTCCAGGTCCCCGTCTGGGCCACGCACTCACGCTTCATCGTGTCGTACCAGACGCTGCGGCGCAGTGAGTACTTCGAGCCGCTGAAGACCCTCCTGGAGGAGAAGGGTCACCACAAGTCCTTGCTGGTGCTCGACGAGGCGCACGTCGTCGCGCCCGCATCGGCCAGCCGGTACGCCATCGACACGGAGACCACTCGCAGCATCCGCTCACTGGCGGAGCGCTTCGAGCACCGGCTCTTCCTCTCCGCGACGCCGCACAACGGCCACTCCAACAGCTTCTCCGCGTTGCTGGAGATGTTGGACCCACAGCGCTTCACCCGGGGCACCCGCGTCCGCGAATCACAGCTGGCTCCCGTCATGGTGCGCCGGCTCAAGGGCGACCTTCGCGCCCTGGGCAGTTCACAGCGCTACCCCGAGCGGAACGTGGTGGGCGTGCGGCTGATGCATGACTCGGGACGCTGGCACGCCGAGTGGCTCGCCCCGGACGGAAAGACCGTCGAGCAGCGTGTCGACCTGGGCGAAGCCTCCGCTCCGGAACTGGAACTGTCCCAGAAGCTCGCGCGCTACACGGAGCTCATGGCGCCTGGCACGAAGCAGGGGCGCCTGGTCTTCATCAACCTCCAGAAGCGCCTCCTCTCCAGCATCGAGGCGTTCCACCGCACCCTCTCCGTCCATGCGGCGGCCTTCGGCGCGGGGGCGCTGGCTCCCGACGGCGGAGCGCTCGCCGGCGACACGGCTCCTGAGTCCGAGGAGCATGGCGAGACGGACGACGCACTCGAGCTGTCGTTCGCGGAGACCATTCGTGAGCACAGTCAGGAGCTGTCCGCCAGCGTCCAGGCTCGCAAGCTCCTGGATGAGATGCTCGAGCTGAGCGCCCGGCACCGCGCTGCCCGGGACGCGAAGCTGCGGGCCCTGCTCCACTGGATTCGCGAGCACCAATGCCCGCTCACCCGAGGCGCCGCGTGGAAGCCCCGCCGGGTCATCCTCTTTACCGAGTATGGCGACACGCTCCGTTAGGGCCTGTTCGGATATTAGTTAGCCGAATAGGGAAATGGTCGGGCAACCG
>JBKGHI010000282.1:0-10593 GCA_046520405.1 Myxococcus sp. 1LA | reverse complement strand
GTGTCCGCCCAGGAGGCGCTGGCCATGGGGTTGGTCAACCGCGTGGTGCCCCGGGGACAGGCGCGCGAGGCCGCCGAGGCACTGGCGCGCGAGGTGGCCGCCTTCCCCCAGGCTTGCATGAACGCGGACCGGCGCTCCGCCTACACGCAGGCGGGCCTGAGCACCGAGGAAGCACTGCGTCAGGAGTTCGCGCGCGGCGTCAAGGTGCTGGAGTCGGAGTCCATTGCCGGCGCCACGCGTTTCGCCCGGGGGGCGGGGCGTCACGGGAAGTTCGAATAGGCGGGTCCTGCTGCGCGGGCGAGGGGGTCTGTGTTAGGTCCCCCGCCATGCGCTTCGACACGCTTGCCATTCACGCCGGTCAGGAGCCGGACCCCACCACGGGCGCCATCATGACGCCCGTCTACCTGACTTCCACCTACGTCCAGGACGGCCCGGGAGAGCACAAGGGCTTCGAGTACAGCCGGACGCAGAACCCCACCCGCAACGCGCTCCAGGACTGTCTGGCGGCGCTCGAGGGCGCGAAGCACGGCGCGGCCTTCGCCTCCGGCCTGGCGGGCACGGCCATGCTGATGCACATGCTGGATTCGGGCGACCACGTGGTCGTCTCGGACGATGTGTACGGCGGCACCTTCCGCATCTTCGACAAGGTTTTCCGGCGGGCCGGGCTGCACTACTCCTTCGTGGACCTGTCCAAGCCGGAGAACTTCGAGGCGGCGATTACGCCCAAGACGAAGATGGTGTGGGTGGAGTCCCCCACCAACCCGATGCTCAAGCTCATCGACCTGGCGCGCATCGCCGAGGTCGCCAAGAAGCGGAACATCCTCTCCGTCGCGGACAACACCTTCATGACGCCGTACTTCCAGCGCCCGCTGGACCTCGGCTTCGACGTGGTGGCGCACTCCACCACCAAGTACATCAACGGCCACAGTGACGTCGTCGGCGGCTTCGTCTGCACCAGCCGCGAGGACGTGGCCGAGAAGATGTACTTCCTCCAGAACGCGGTGGGCGGTGTGTCCGGCGCCTTCGACAGCTTCATGGTGCTGCGCGGCGTGAAGACGCTGCACGTGCGCATGGACCGCCACGCCTCCAACGCGATGAAGGTGGCGCAGTTCCTGGCGTCCCACCCGAAGGTGAAGAAGGTCACCTACCCGGGCCTGGAGTCGCACCCGCAGCACGCGCTGGCGAAGCAGCAGATGTCCGGCTTCGGCGGCATGGTGACCTTCGACATCCAGGGTGGCCTGGAGGCGGCCCGCACCTTCCTGAAGACGGTGAAGGTGTTCGCCTGCGCCGAGTCGCTCGGCGGCGTCGAGTCGCTCATCGAGCACCCGGCCATCATGACCCACGCCTCCATCCCCAAGGAGACGCGCGAGCAGCTCGGCATCACCGACGGCTTCATCCGCCTGTCGGTGGGCATCGAGGACGCGCGCGACCTGGTGGATGACCTGGCCCAGGCGCTCGACGCCGCGAAGTAGCCGCCAGGGCCTTCGCGCCCCGCGGACTCAGGGCCCCCCCCGCGCTGCCTTCCCGGAAGCGCGCGGAGGCCCTTGTCGTGCCGTGGTCCGGACTGGAGGCGCCGTGCTGATTTGCTAGGCTGTCGGCTCAGGCAGTGCCCGCCCCTGGAGACCGACCCCCCATGACTCGAGAAGAAGCGCAGATGCTGGCGCAGGCGTTCCTCGCCGCCAACGGCAACCCCAACAGCGTCGGCATCAACCCGCAGGGCTTCGGTGGCGTCGCCCTGGGTGACGCCCAGCTCTACTTCGAGTGGCACGACAAGGAGCAGGCGCTGGAGTGCAGCGCGCTCATCCACCGGTTCCGGGACAACCCCAAGCCGGGCATCCTGGAGGGCTTCCAGGACGAGCAGAAGAAGGGCACCGACACCGGCGGCGGCACCGTGGACTTCGAGCCGGAGAACAAGTCCCTGTTCCTCAGCCGCACCTACACCACGGCCCCGCAGATCCCCATCTTCAACGACGACATGAAGCGGCTGATGAAGGCCAGCCTCGAGTGGAGCAGCACCGTCCTGAACCGCGTGGCGGACCGCGTCTTCGGACGCTGATCCTTTACCGCAGTGCGGCAAAGTGAGGGGCAGCGCAACTTCTGAGACTGCGGGGCGATAATCCCCTCACTGTCGTCCTTTCCTTTCAAATCGCCCTGGAGCCCCCCCATGAACCCCATCGGGAAGTTCATCAACAAGGTCCGTACCGGTGCCGAGAAGGCCATTGACCGCACGCAGGACGCCGTTGGCAACGCCGTCGACAACGTGAAGGACGCCGCTGCCGCCGGTGGCCGCAAGGTCGGCCAGTTCGTGGACGGCTTCGAGAACGCCGCCTCCGGCGCCGCCCGGGGCGTGGGCAACGTCGTCGGTGGCGCGACCCGGGGCGTGCAGGAGTTCTTCGGCGGTGGCAACCAGCCGGACCGCGTGCACGACGGCAAGCTGCTGGGCGCGGACGGCGCGACGTTCCCGCCGGCACCCCGCTGGCGGACATCCCGGGCGTGACGCCGGCCAACAACCCGAACCCGCAGTCGACGGTCCTCTACGTCAACGGCATCCTGACGACGAAGGAGGCCCAGTCCGAGAGCCTCCAGGCCATCGCGAACGCGACGGGCTCGCGCGTCGTCGGCATCCACAACGCGACCGAGGGCATGGGCGCGGACCTGGCCCAGTGCGTGAAGGACAAGCTGGACAAGGGTACCAACCCCGCCGTGGACACCCTGGCGGACGCCCTCTACACGGAAATCAAGGCCGGCCGTGACGTGCACCTGATGGCGCACAGCCAGGGAGGCCTCGTCTCCAGCCGCGCGCTGAATGACGTGTACAACCGGCTGCGCATCGAAGATGGGATGTCCAAGCAGGACGCCCAGGCGCTGATGGGGAAGATCGACGTGGAGACGTTCGGCGCCGCCGCCACCACGTACCCGGACGGCCCGAACTACGTGCACTACGTGAACCGTGGCGACCCGGTCCCCAGCATGTTCGGCCTGGGCCCCATCCCGGACGCGTGGAACCCCGTCGCGGACGGTGGCAAGGGCTCCAAGGTCCACCACTTCAACGAGTTCCACCTGAACCCGTTCGACGGCCACAAGTTCGAGGACGTCTACCTCAAGAACCGCGTGCCGTTCGACCAGGCCCGCGAAGGCAACTTCAACCAGTAGCCCATGGCAACCGCTCCCCGCAGTGGCCTCGCAGGCCTGCTCCGGTCCTGGATTGCAGGCCTGGGCCCCGCCGCTCCCGCCGACACCCCGATGACGCGGGAGTTGGCGCAGCGCCTGGTCCAGGGTTTTCTCCACGAGGAGGGCACGCCGCCCAGCCCGGGCATCAATCCCCAGGGCTTCGGCGGGCTCAACGCGGGGGGCGCGTCGCTGTACTTCGAGTGGTTGGAGGACACCCAGGCGCTGAAGTGCAGCGCCTTGGTGTACCGCTTCCGCGAGCCGCCCAAGCCCGGTGTCATCGAGGGCTTCCAGGCGGAGGAGCGGGAGGGCACGGACGTCGGCGGCGGCACCGTGGACTACGAGCGGGAGAACCGGGGCCTCTACCTGGCCCGGACCTACACCCGCATGCCGACCGAGCGCGCCTTCGCCAAGGAGATGCGCCGGCTGATGAAGGCCAGCATCAAGTGGAACTCCGAAGTGTTGGACCGCGTCGCTTCGCGCGTGTTCCACCCGGAGGAACTGGAATCCAAGGACACGTCGCGCTGAAGTAGCGCGCATGCGCTACTTCGAGGACTTCCAGCCCGGGGACGTGAGCGAACACGGCCCCCATGTGGTGTCGCGCGAGGAAATCATCGCCTTCGCGACCCAGTTCGACCCGCAGCCGTTCCACCTGAGCGACGAAGGTGCCCAAGGCAGCATCTTCGGGGGCCTGGTGGCCAGCGGCTGGCACACCGCCTCCCTCTGTCATCGCCTGCTGGTGCAGAGCTTCCTGGGGCAGACGTCCAGCCTGGGCTCGCCCGGATTGGATGAGCTGCGCTGGCTCAAGCCCGTGCGGCCCGGGGACACGTTGCGCGTGCGCGTGGAGGTCGCCTCCGCCACGCCGTCGCGCAGCAAGCCGGACCGGGGCGCCGTGAAGCTCCGCATGGAGGTGCGCAACCAGAAGGACGAGGTGGTGATGACGGAGCTGGCCAACGTGCTCTTCGGCCGCCGTCCGCAGGGTTAGGGCAGGGCCCCCTTCCGGAAACACAGAGGGCCTCCACGTTCCCTTGGGCGGGAGCGGGAGGCCCTTCGTGCTTCCAGGCGCGGGTGCGCCCGGGACTACGCCGCCGTGCGGTGCAGGTAGTCGATGAGGTCAATCTTGGTGACGATGCCGACCACCTTCTCGCCGTCCTTCACCACCGCCACGTTGTCCTGGGCAAAGACTTCGCGCAGGCGGTTGATGCTGGTGTCGAGCGACAGCGCGCCCTGCAGCGGCGCGATGATGGCGTCGATGGTGTCGGAGAACTTCACCTTGCCGGCCACCAGCGCGTTGAGCAGGTCGTACTCGTGCACCATGCCCACCGTGCGGCCGTCGTCGCCCACCACCGGCATCTGGCTGATGCCGTGGCCGCGCATCGTCTCCACCACCTGGTCCACCTTGTCACCGCGGCGCGCCGTCTTCACGTCCTTGAGCTTGTCGCCCAGGATGTCGCGGATGGTGCCGGCGCCCTTCTCCTCCAGGAAGCCGTTGTCGCGCATCCACTCGTCGGAGTGGAACTTGCTGATGTAGCTGCTGCCCGAGTCCGGCAGCACGACGACAATCGTCTTGCCCTTGCCCACTTCCTTGGCCAACTGCACCGCGACGTGGACGGCCGCGCCCGAGGAGCCGCCGGCGAAGATGCCTTCCTCACGCGCCAGGCGGCGCGCGGCGACGAAGCACTGGCGGTCATCGACCTGGCGCACGTCGTCCAGGTGGGTGAAGTCCATGGCGCCGCACAGCATGTCCTCGCCGATGCCTTCCACCTTGTAGACGTGCGGCTCGGTCAGCTTGCCCGTCTTGAAGTAGCCCTCGTAGACGGAGCCCTCCGGGTCCACGCCGACATTCTTGAGGCCGGGAATCTTCTCCTTCAGGAACTTGCCGGCGCCGCTCATGGTGCCGCCGGTGCCCAGGCCCGCGACGAAGTAGTCGAACTTGCCCTCGGTCTGCTCGTAGATCTCAGGACCGGTGGTGTTGTAGTGCGCCTCGATGTTGTCGGGGTTGTGGTACTGGTTCAGCATGAACGCGCCCGGCGTCTCGCGGTGCAGGCGCTTGGCCGTCTCGTAGTAGCTGCGCGGGTCCTCGGCCGGCACGTTCGTCGGCGTCACCACCACCTGCGCGCCCAGCGCCTTCAGGCGGTTGATCTTCTCCAGGGACATCTTGTCCGGCATGGTGAAGATGCACTTGTAGCCCTTCACCGCGGCCGCCAGCGCCACGCCCATGCCGGTGTTGCCGGACGTGTTCTCCACGATGGTGCCGCCGGGCTTGAGCTTCCCCTCCCGCTCGGCCTTCTCGAGGATGTAGAGCGCCATGCGGTCCTTGATGGACGCGCCCGGGTTCATGAACTCGCACTTGACCAGCACGGTCGCGTCGTTTGGCCCGACGAGCTTGTTGAGCTTGACCAGCGGCGTGTTGCCAATGGCGGTGAGGATGTTCTCGTGGATGTCCATCGCGGTTTCCGTATGTAAATGAGGGTTCGCGGCGCGTCTTATATGCCGCCGCACTGGCCCGGTCGACAGCGTGTGGCCTCTTGCGCCTCCAAGAGCGTTGAACCCGCCCCTGCGGGCAGGGTGTTCCGACGCACCCGGCCGTGCGGGAGGGATGGCTGGCCGCCCGTCGGGTTGGCGACAGCCCGGGGGGCGTCCGGGCATCCACCCGGACAGCCCTTTGACCCGGATGGGCGCGCCTCCGATACTCGTGTGCGACTTGCGTCAACCCCCTCCGGAGAACCCCGTCGATATGGAACTCGAGGCCGCCCTGCGCGACCAGGTGGGACAGGCCGTTGGCCGTCCCGTTCCCAACGCCCCCATCACCAAGCTGAAGGGCGAGGCGAGCAGCCGCTCGTACTACCGCGTTGGCGCGCCGCCCGAGAGCTGGGTGGTGATGGTGATGCCGCCCGACTCGACGAAGAAGAGCGACGAGGCCACCAAGGGCGAGCCGCCCAAGGAGCTGCCCTTCGTCAACGTGCACCGCTACCTGGAGAAGCTGGGTGTGCGTGTGCCGCGCATCCTCCGCTACGACGAGCCGGCGGGGATGATGGTGATTGAGGACCTGAGCGACATCACCTTCGAGGCCGCGCTGGACGGCGGCAAGCACAACGAGGCGCTCTACACCCGCGCGGTGGACCTGCTGGCCCGCCTGCGCGCGGCGGCGGAGAAGACGCAGGACCCGGACTGCCTGGCCTTCACCCGCGCCTTCGACGAGGACCTCTACGACTGGGAGCTGCACCACTTCCGCGAGTGGGGCCTGGAGGCGTGGAGCGGCCAGATGCCCACCGACGCCGAGCGCGCCGAGCTGGACGCCACCTTCCGCGACATCGCCCGGCAGCTCGCCGCGGAGCCGCGCGGCTTCACGCACCGCGACTACCAGAGCCGCAACATCATGGTGAAGGAGGGCGAGCTGGTCGTCATCGACTTCCAGGACGCGCTCCAGGGCCCGCGCCAGTACGACCTGGTGGCGCTCCTGCGCGACAGCTACGTGGAGCTGGACCGCGACTTCGTGGACCGGATGCTGGACCGCTACATCGCCACCTTCCAGGAGGTGAGCGGCGAGCCCATCGACGCGGTGGCCTTCAAGGCCTTCTTCGACCTGCTCACCGTCCAGCGCAAGCTGAAGGACGCGGCCCGCTTCGAGTTCATCCACCGCGTGAAGGGCAACCCGGGCTTCCTGGTGTCCATCCCCGCGTCGCTGCGCTACGTGCGGGACGGCTTCGCGCGGCGGCCGGAGCTGCGCAAGCTGCAGGAGCTGGTGGCGAAGTACGTGCCGGAGCTGAAGGCCTGAGATGAAGGCCATGGTCCTCTGCGCGGGCCTGGGCACGCGCCTGCGCCCCCTCACCGAGCGCTGGCCCAAGCCGGCGATGCCCTTCCTGGGCCAGCCGCTCTTGCGCTACCACCTGGCGGTGCTGAAGGCCGCGGGCGTGACGGCGGTGGGCATCAACACCCACCACCTGCCGGACACCATGGCGGCGGTGGCCCGCGCCGAGTGCGCTCGCGCGGGGCTGCCACTGCACGTGGTGAACGAGCCCGTCATCCAAGGCACCGGCGGCGGCATCCGCGGCCTGCGGGACTTCCTGTCGGACGGCGACTTCATCGTCTTCAACGGCGACATCCTCTACCCGGTGGATCTGCGGCCGGTGGTGGCCGTGCACCAGGCCTCCGGGGCGCTGGCCACCATGGTGTTGCAGCCCATGCCGGTGGGGGAGACGTACGCGGCGGTGGAGCTGGACGCGGAGGGCCGCGTGCGCCGCATCGCCGGCCATGGCCCGGGCGGCGAGGGCCTGTCTCCGTGGCACTTCACCGGCGTGCACGTGATGTCGCCGCGCGTCTTCGACTTCATGTCGCCGCGAGGCGAGGAGGACATCAACCGCGGCGTCTACGTGCGCGCCATGGAGGCGGGGCAGACGGTGCGCGGCGTCCGGGTGGACGGGTACTGGTCCGACCTGGGCACGCCGTCGCGCTACCTCGCCACCGTGCAGGACGTGCTCGCCGGCCGCGTGCGGCTGGAGTGGCTGGGCGCGGACTCGCCGCTGGCGGGGACGGGCCGTGGCGCGGCTGGCACCTGGGCGCACGAGGAGGCCCGGGTGGACGGCACGGTGGAGGGCCCGGTGTACCTGGGGCAGGGCGCCTCGGTGGCGTCAGGGGCCTTGGTGGGCCCGGGCGTGTCGCTGGAGCCGGGCGCGAAGGTGGCTTCAGGGGCGCGGCTGTCGCGGGCCGCCGTCTTCGAGGACACCGAGGTGTCCTCCGGGGAGTCGCTGTCCGAGGTGCTCGCCTGGGGCGCGCACCGGATTGCCGCGCCGCTGAAGGGGCGCTGAGCGCCGCGGCTCAGGCGGCGTGGTAGCGGGCCAGCACGCAGGTGACGTTGTCGTTGCCGCCCGCGGCGTTGGCCATGTCGATGAGCTGCGAGCAGGCCTTCTCCAGCTCCGGCGTGCGCTGCAGGATTTCCTGCATCTGCGCGTCCGTCACCATGCCGCTCAGGCCGTCCGAGCAGAGCAGGAAGACGTCGTCCTCCTGCGGCTCCACGCGGGAGACATCCACCTGGACGTTCTCCTTCATGCCCAGCGCGCGAACGATGACGTTCTTGTGGGGGAAGTTCTCGACCTCCTCGGGCGAGAGCTTCTTCGCCTTGAGGTAGTCGTTGAGGAGGGAGTGGTCCTCCGTCACCTGCTTCAGGGCGCCGCCGCGGAAGTAGTACACGCGGCTGTCGCCGACGTGGCCCACGTAGACGGCGTTCTGGGTGAAATGCGCCGTGACGATGGTGGTGCCCATGCCCTTGTACTTGGACTCGGAGCTGGCCTTCTCGAAGATGCGCGCGTTGGCGAGCTTGATGCCGGTGGCGAGCCGGTTCTCATCATAGTTGCGCGTCTTGTCCATCTTGAAGGGCCAGGTGCAGTCCTGGTCCTTGGACGTGAGCTTGTAGAACTCGCCGAGCTCGTCCACCGCGATGCGGCTGGCGATTTCTCCAGACGAGTGGCCGCCCATGCCATCCGCCACGCAGAAGAGAAACTCTTCCGGGAGCATCAGGAAGTTGTCCTCGTTGTGATTCCGCTTCATCCCAACGTGGGTGCTGCCAGCTACCTCGATGCGCATGCGCGAGAACTCTTCTAAAGGGGCGAGAAAACGTGGCGCCGGAGGTTAACAAAGCGCTCGGAAATCGGTCAAAACTCGTGCATCCCGGCCGGACAGGCAGGGGCACTTCGGGCAGGGCCTCAGGGGACCGGCTCGAAGCTCAACATGTCGCCTTCCTGGGTGCCGCTGGCGGCCAGGACTCCCGCGGGAAGCTCCAGCACCGAGCGGGCCTGGAAATACACGGATGTCGCACGCCAGGGCGGCAGGGCGGGCATCTGCTTGACGATGCGGCCCTGGGCGTCCAGGAACAGCACGTCAATGGGGATGCGCATGAAGAAAGTGTGGATGGAGTTGCAGGGGACGATATGGAGCCCCTCGCCGACCTCCAGCGAGCGGCGCCCCATGAGTCCCTTGAACCGTTGGACGAACGAGCTGGCCTTGTCGGCCCGGTCCGCCAGCAGCCGTTGCCGCGTCTCGTTGTTCACCTTCCAGCGCATGTAGCGCCTTCTACCCCATGCTCGAGCCCCTGGCGCGTCCTCTCCACCTGGTCCTCGTTTCTCCCCAGATTCCCCCCAACACGGGCAACGTCGCCCGCCTGTGCGCCGTGACGGGCTGCCGGCTCATCCTGGTGGAGCCCTTGGGCTTCTCCATCGACGACCGGCAGCTCAAGCGGGCGGGGCTGGACTACTGGGACAAGGTATTTCTCCGCCTGTATCCAACCTACGCGGCGTACGTGGCGGACCATCCGGACGCCCGGCGGTGGCTCTTCTCGGCCCGGCCGCGACATCCCTGTATGCGGCCCGGTTCGAGGAGGGGGACCACCTGGTGTTCGGCTCGGAGGTGTCCGGGCTGGCGCCGGAGGTGATGGAGGGGGGCACCGGGACGCCGGTCACCATCCCCATGCTGGAGGACCGCCGGAGCCTGAACCTGTCCACGTCGGTGGGAATCGGGACCTACGAGGCCCTGCGACAGGTCCGTTTCACCTGAGCGGGCAGGCAAGCACCCCCGGCAAGTTGAGGGGCCGTCAGGAGGGACTACACTGCGGCGACGCATGACCCCGTCGCAGGCCGCCGAAGCGCTCTACTCCGCCCACAAGTCCCGAGCCACCGGGAGGCTCACGCTTTCCTCGGGAGGGCGTGAGTCCCGGCTGTGGCTGCGTGAGGGTGACCTCGTGAGGACGCAGCTGGGCTTCGGCTACCAGAGCCCGGCTCAGGCGCTGCTCCAGTCGGGGATGCTGGGGGCGGAGGCGCTGGACGCGCTGTGGGCGCGGGGTGGGGCAGGGGCTCCGGACGAGGAGACGCTGGAGGAGTTCGGGTTGGTTCCGGACGTGGTGGCGGAGCAGCAGGTGCTCGCGCATGTCCGGCGGTTGAGCGCGCTGGCGGAGCGTGCCGCGTTCGAGCCGGAGACGGTGGAGGCGGAGGCGTTCCGGCCCATCGCGGGCGTGCGGGTGGTGCGCGCGGCGCTGGAGGGGCCGGGGCAGGGCGCCGCGGTTGCGCGGGTGTTCCGGTGTGAGGATGTCGAGGCCTGTGGGCCGTGGCTCGCGGATGATTCGGAGCGGGCGTTCCTGGAGACATTGGCGGAGTTCCGGGAGCCGGAGTCGCTGACGCCCGCGCAGGAAGCGCTGCTGCTCGTGCTGGAGCGCGAGGGGTGGATTCAGGCGCTCTCCGTGGAGGATTGGGAGGAGCGCGAGCGGATCCGGCAGGAGGAGGAAGAGGCTCGGCGACGGGAGGAGGAGGCGCGGCTCGACGAGGAGCGGCGGCGGGAGGAGGAAGCGCGGCTCGAGGCGGAGCGGCTTGCCGAGGAGGCCCGGCTCGCGGAGTTGGCCCGGCTTGAGGCGGAGCGGCTGCCGAGAGCCGGCTGCGA
>JBKGHI010000281.1:0-10614 GCA_046520405.1 Myxococcus sp. 1LA | reverse complement strand
CGCGCGCGCGTGCGCCGGCTCCCGCCCGGCTACATCGTCACGGGGGCCGTCATCGGCGTCACCCGTCCTGGCTTCACCGCCGTGGCCGCCACGCCGCGGGTGAGGCGCGAGCAGGAGGACACGGTGCCGCTGCTGGTGCGCATGGGCGTGCAAGGTGACTTGCTGGGTGAAGGCGGGGCCATGGGGCTCTTCATGGCCATGGACGGCCGCCACCTGGGCCTGGACGCGCGAATGACGGGCATGGCGCTGCCCGCGGCGGACGGCGCGGACGCCACCGACCGCATCACCCTGCTGAGCGCGCATGCCTCCGCGGCGCTGTGGGCGGGAGAGCGGGGCCGGCTGCGGCTGGAGGCGGGCGTCGCCAGCGCGCATGCACCCAGCATCATCTTCGTGGGCCCCAGCCTGGCCGCCTCCGTGGAGGCCTGCATCGGCCGCTCGCCGGTGGACATCGAGGCCCGCGTGCAGGCGGTGCCCTTCCCGCACCGGCAGGTGGACGCGCAGGCGGGCCTGGCCGTGCACGCGGGCTCGCTCCACCTGCGCGGCGGCTGGCGGGCGCTCTACCTCAACGACGCCGGGCACACGGACGGGGAGCCGAGGATTGAACGGCTCAACGGCCCGTACGTCGGGCTGGGCCTCACGTTCTGACGCGACAGGCGGCGCTGGCCGGAGCCCCTCTGGCACGGGCCCCAGCCAGCCTTCTGTCGCGCGCTACTCCTCGGACGCCGCGGCCATGGGCGCGGAGCCGCCGCCCAGCTCCGCCACGTTGGACGTCGCGGGCCCGGTGCCCCGCTGCTTGGCACCGCGCCGCTTGGGCGGAGGCGCCAGCTTCGGCTGCGTGCCGAAGAGGCGCTCGTACGTCTCCGGCGTGTTGATGTTCACCACCACGCCCGGGTCCTTTACCGCCACGCGGCGCACCTTCAGCGCCGCCAACGCGGGCTCCAATTGCTGCCCCTCCGCGGCGCGCAGCCGCTCCGCCCCGCCCCGCGAGAGCACCAGCGGCCAGCCTGGCGCGCCCTCGAACTCGGGCCGCAGCACCTCGTCCGATTCCCCCATCATCTTCAGGAGGGACTTGAGCGTGGTGGCGCGCAGCGCCGGCATGTCCACCGGATGCAGCAGCACCACGTCCGCGCCCGCCTCCAGCGCGGCCTCCAGGCCCGCCTTCACCGACAGGAGCGGCCCTTCCTGCCACCGCTCCGACTCCACCAGGTCCAGCCCTGGGTGCTGCTCGCGCACCGCCTCGGAGTCCTTCCCCACCACGCCGAGCACCATGGAACCCGCCTTGCCAAAGGTGGATGCCAGGGACTGGAGGAAGCTCTTGCCTCCCTCGTGCTCGATAAGCGCCTTGGGGTGGCCCATCCGCCGGGCCTCACCCGCAGCGAGGATGATCGCCACTGCCTTCATGCCACGCCTCCTCCGCCCCCATGAAATGAACGCCAGCAGGCCCGGGGGCCTCCGCTCAAAGGCTGTGGCGTCCGCGTAGGATTGCAGCCCACCCCCGGGTCCCGGCCGTCAGCCAGACGCCAGTCACTCCGGACGGGTGTTCGGTGGATGAGCATCCGGCCAGGCGCTCCGTCCGCTGGCCGTCATCCCAAACGCCGTGCCCTGTCATGGGGCTCCCCGAGCGGCACCGTGGGCCCCAGCGGCACCACGCGCGTGGGGTTCACCGTCGTCTGGCTCCAGTAGTAGTGCAGCTGGATGTGGTCCAGCTGCGTCGTCTCCGTGAAGCCGGGCGTCTGGTAGAGGTCCTTCAGGTACCCCCACAGATTCGGATAGTCCTGGATGCGCCGCAGGTTGCACTTGAAGTGGGCGTGGTACACGAGGTCGAAGCGCACCAGCGTCGTGTAGAGGCACACGTCCGCCTCGGTGAGCGTGGCGCCGCACAGGTAGCGCCGCGTGCCCAGCACCTGCTCCCACGTGTCCAGCGCGGCGAACAACTCACGGCACGCGTCCTCATGGGCCTGCTGGCTGGTGGCGAACCCCGCGCGATACACGCCGTTGTTGATGGACGGGTAGATGGCGTCCAGCGTGGCGTCCACCTGCGCGCGCAGGTGCGGCGGCGCCAGTTGCACGGACGCGTCCCCGTACGCGTCGAACTCCGTGTCCAGCATGCGCAGCAGCTCGCGCGACTCGTTGTTGACCACCGTCTCCCGCTGCCGGTCCCAGAGCACTGGCACCGTGACGCGGCCCGTGTAGTCCGCGCGGGCCTTCACGTAGAGCTCCCGCAGGAACTGGAAGCCATAGAAGGGCTCCGGGTCCGAGCCGGGGTAGCCCTGGAAGGTCCACCCGTCATCGCCCATGCGCGGGTCCACCACCGTCAGGCCGATGGCGCCCTCCAGCTTGCGGATGATGGCCAGCCGGCTGGCCCACGGGCACGCGTAGGAGGCGTGCGCCTCCCGGCGCTCAACGTGTCCATCCCCGCCGCCCGGTGCACTCCCCTCGAGCGAACTTCCGCTCCCAGGCCGGGCGCGCCAGACGCGGCGTGCGAAACGGCGCGCCGGCTTCTGACACCGCTGCAACCTTGCACCGCCAGATACCTGCGCGCACCGGGGCGCCTTGAGGCACACCCAGGCCGTCTGGCTACGGTGACACGCGTTCGGAGTTCACTCGGGAGGTCGCGACATGACGGAGTCCTCGCAGCACGGCCAGGCACAGCACGGACGGCCCTGGGTGCCCTGGCTGGTGACGGCGCTGGTGGTGCTGATGTCGGGCGGCGTGATGTTCCTCGCGCACCGCGGGACGAGCCTGGCGGAGGCGCAGGCCGAGCAGTCCCGCCAGGACGCCGTGGACGCCGCCAACCGGGCGCGCGACGCGGAGTCCGCGCGGCTCCAGTTGGAGCAGAAGCTGGCGGCGCTGGAGGCCGAGCGCTCGCGGCTGGCCACGGAGAAGGAGCAGCTCAGCTCGGAGAAGGACCAGCTCAGCCAGACGGTGCAGGAGCAGGAGGCGGAGCTGGCGAAGCTGAAGGCCACCTACGACGACCTGCAGGACAAGATGAAGGACGAGATCGCCGAGGGCGCCATCCGCCTGTCCCAGGCCGAGGGCCGCATCCAGGTGGACCTGGTGGACAAGGTGCTGTTCGACTCCGGCGACGCGAGCATCAGCGCGCGCGGCCAGGAGGTGCTGACGCGGCTGGGCAGCGTGCTGGCCAAGGTGGAGGACAAGTCCATCCAGGTGTCGGGCCACACGGATGACTCGCCGCCGACGCAGAAGCTGCAGAGCACCTTCCCGTCCAACTGGGAGCTGTCCGTGGCGCGCGCGGTGAACGTGGTGCGCTTCCTCCAGGACACCGGCGGCGTGCCCGCGCGGCGGCTGGTGGCGGCGGGCTACGGGCAGATGCGGCCGGTGTCCAGCAACGCCACCCCGCTGGGCCGCGCGCGCAACCGGCGCATCGAGGTGCTCCTCATGCCGGACCTGCCCTCCAAGCGCACGCCGCCCGCCGCGGTGCAGCGCGCGCTGGCGGGCGCGAACGCGCCCAAGGTCCAGGCGAAGCCCGCGCGCGGAACGAAGTAGCCTCCGCGCGCCCAGGCCCTCCTTCCGCTACTGCTTCTTCACCGACTCCAGCAGCTTGCGGAAGGACTTCTCCGAAGCGGCCACCGTCTTCTCCGGGCCCGTCAGCTTGAAGAAGACGGCGCCCTGGGCGCCCTCGACGATGGCGCCCAGCAGCCGGAAGCCGGGCTTGGGCGTGGAGGGGCCCATCATGGGGCCGCCGCCCGTGTACGTGCCCTTCACGTCCACCGTCGTCAACGGCATGCCGTTGACCTTCTCCGACTTCGTCTTCGACTTGTCCTGCGGGATGGGCTTGCCCTCCGCCGTCTGGAACTGGCCCACCCAGCGCTTCACGTTGGCGTCCACCGCGCCACCCTGGCCCTGGCCGAAGTAGAAGACGGCCAGCTCCGCGCCCTCCGTGTCCCCCTTCGCCGCGGGAATCTTGTACGTCGCCGCGCGCATCGGACGGGGGCCCTGCACCGCCCAGTCCGCGGGCGCCGTCCACGTCAGGCCCCCCGCGTCCTCCGCATGCGCCACCACGGCAACGGCCACCACCAGCACACCCAATAGTCGGTTCATGGCCGGCAGCGTAACCGCCCGGGCCCCACTGCGCAGCGTGTCAACGACGGCCCGTCTCACCACCCGCACGCGCCATCACAACTGACACGACGCGTCAAGTCCGTTGGCTTCCTGCCAACTCGGGGACGTGGTACGCCACGGACGTTTCCAGTCCAGTCATCCCAACCCAGGACTTGGAGGGGGTTGTACCCATGAGAAAGGTGCTGTTCCTCGGGGCTCTTGCCCTGGGCGCCTCGGCCTGTACTCCCGACATCGCTCAGGACCCGCCGCGGAGCCCCGAAGACTCCGTTGTCGCGGAGTTCGACCCGACCGGGTCTCCACCCGTCGTCCCGTCGCCCAACGACCTGGCCATCGTCAACGGCCTGGTCAACGCGCCCATCAACCCGCAGGCGCCGGCGGCGGAGCAGGAGTTCACGCGCGACTACGTGAACACGCTCAACGGCTTCCCCACCACCGTGACGGTGACGACGCGCATCCGGGACCTGGATCCGACGACGGTCAACTGGAACACGGTGAAGCTCATCGACGTGTACGCGGGCACGCCGCTGGCGAAGCCGGCCACGCCGACGGGCATCGCGTACCACGAGGATACGGACCTCATCACCATCCTCCCGCCGCTGCCCCAGGGCTGGCCCAAGGGCGGCCGCTACGCCGTGGCCATCCTGGGCGGTGAGAACGGCGTGAAGACGACGGCCGGCAAGCCGGTCATCCCCTCCGCCACGTGGGCCTTCGCCAGCTCCACCCAGTCGCTGGTCACCTGCGACGACCTGCAGGCGCCCAACTGCCAGACGGCCACCGAGCTCATCCCCTCCACGGAGACGGACCCGGCCGCGCGCCTGGCGGACCAGACGGCCAGCGCCCTGCAGTTGGAGCAGCTGCGCCGCGGCTACGCGCCCATCCTGGACCTGGTGTCCGAGCAGTTCAGCGTGAAGCGCGAGGACATCGTCCTCCTGTGGACCTTCACCATCATGGACCACCCGGAGGCGACGTTCGACCCCGGGAACAGCGTCATCCCCTTCCCCAATGACCTGCTGCGCGTGCCGGCCAACGGGGAGACCCCCGCGCGCCTGAACCTGCCCGTGCCCCCCGAGGCCGGTCCCGCGCAGAGCCTCATCGCCGGCCTGAACACCCTGGACGGCTGGTCCACCACCGCGCCCATCGTGTCGGAGAACGGCGCGACCCGCGGCCCCATCGACACCGGCTCCCTGCTGGACGCCAACACGGTGCGCCTGAAGATTGGCTTCGCGCCGGACGCCGAGGGCACCACGGAGCAGCAGAAGACCACCCTGCGCTTCGTCAAGCTGGGCGACCCCACCGTGGGCACCAACCCCCAGGTGAAGGTGTGCTTCAACTGCGAGCCCGTCGTGGCGGACCTGACGCCGGCGCCCAACTCGCCGCAGCAGCTCCAGATTGTCCCGGAGGTGCCGCTGGACGAGGCCACCCAGTACGGCGTGGTGATGCTGCGTGGCATGAAGGACACGCTGGGCCGCACCGTGGCGCCCACCGCGGCCCAGGCGCTGATGCGCATGGAGAGCCCGCTGGTGGACGCCAATGGCAAGAGCCAGGTGGCCGCGGTGCCTGACGACCTCGCCGCGCAGTTGGAGCCGGCGCGTCTGGGCATGAAGCCCCTGTTCGACGGCCTGGTGGCCGCGGGCATCCCGCGCAAGGACATCAACCTGGCCTGGGCCTTCACGACCCAGAGCACCCGCTCCATCCTGGAGCGGCTGAACGCGGCGCCCACGCAGGTGCCGGCCGACCCGGTGTACCTGGTGGACCAGACGACCTCCATCAAGGACACGATGGACGGCCTGACGCTGGACAACGAGTCCGTGGGCCGCGTCTTCATCGGCGCCTACCACTCGCCCTTCCTCCTGGATGACGCGCAGGGCACGCTCAACCGCGCCACGCCGCGCCTCGACCGCGTCCCGTTCATGCTCTTCACGCCCGCGGGCGCCGCGCCGGAAGGCGGCTACCCGGTGGTCGTCTACGGGCACGGCCTCACGGGCAACCGCACCAACATCATGACGGTGGCCAACCGCTTCAACGCGGCGGGCTACGCCGTGGCGGCCATCGACACCGTGTTCCACGGTGAGCGCGCGAGCTGCGCCGGCATCAGCCAGACGTCCCCGGTCGTCATCGACGAGAACCGCGACGGCACGCCCGAGATGGTCTTCACCTCGCCGGACCAGGCGTGTGACGACGGCGACACCTGCGACGTGACGGCGGGCAGCCCCACCTTCGGCCGCTGCGTGTCGGCCAACCGCCCGGCCTGCAACGTGGCCCCGACGGCCTCGCCGCACGGCGACCTGTTCTGCTCCAGCCAGGGCCTGGGCCACTGCGTGGCCGCGCCCGGCAGCGCGACCGGCCAGTGCGCGGGCGGCGACTTCGCCCGTCCCGGCCCCACCCAGCCGCCGTTCATCTCCGGCGCCGGCTTCCTGAACCTGGTCAACCTGTTCGCCACCCGCGACAACTTCCGCCACCACGTGGTGGACTTCGCCCAGTTCGTGCGCGCGCTGGACACCGACAGCCTCAACGGCCGCCTGGCCGCCGCGGGCGCCGGTACGCTCAACACCAGCCAGTTCAACTACGTGGGCCAGAGCCTGGGCGCCATGCAGGGCGTCCTGTCCTCCTCCGTGTCTCCTGTCGTGGGCCGCACCGCCCTCAACACGGTGGGCGGTGACCTGGTGGACATCCTCCTGACGGCCACGGACCCGACGTTCGTGCAGTACCGCACGGGCTTCTTCAACACCCTGGCCAGCATCGGCCGCGTCCCGGGCACGCCGGAGTTCTACGAGTTCATCACCCTGGCGCGCACCATCCTGGACCCGGCCTCGCCCCGCAACTACGGCAAGTACCTGGAGAACGCGCCGTCCGCTCCCGCGAACCGCTCTGCGTTCATCCAGTACATCAAGGGCGACATGGTCATCCCCAACGCGGTGACGGAGGGCCTCATCAGCGCGGCCAACCACCCGCTGGTCGGCGTCTCCGAGCCTCGCACGGTGCAGACGTACCTGGCGGACGTGCAGGGCCTGCCGGCGAACGTGCGTCACGCGTTCTTCGGCATCGTAGACCCCTCGCTGGACCCCGGCTCGGCGACCAGCCAGTTCCTCCGGTCCGTGCGCCACACCGCCCAGGACCAGGTCATCGACTTCCTGAACACGGGCAACGCGCCCTCCCCGTAACGGCCTCCAGAGAGAGAACGAACGAACATGAAGAAGACACTCTCCCTCATCACGTTGCTCGCCGCCGGGACCACCCAGGCCGCGGGCTTCCAGGTCAACACCCAGAGCGCCCGCTCCTCGGGTATGGCCAACGCGGCCGCCGCGTGGCTGGATGACTCATCCGCCATCTACTCCAACTCGGCCAACATCCTGGGCGTGGAGAAGCTGGACATCACCGCGGGCGTCACCGGCATCCTCCCCAGCCTGCAGTTCACCCCGACGGATGGCTCGGTGCAGGGGCAGAAGACGACGCTGTCCCCGCCGCCGCACGTGTTCGCCGTGTACAAAATCACGGACTCGCTGGCGGCCGGCGTGGGCTTCTACACGCCGTTCGGCGCGAGCAGCCGGTGGGAAGACGGGTTCGTGGGCCGCTTCCGCGCCCAGGAGTCCGGGCTGTCCATCTACAACATCAACCCCACGGTGGCGTACCAGGTCCACGAGCGCTTCCGCGTGGGCGCGGGCCTCAACATCGCCCGCGGCACGCTGGAGATTAAGCGCGCCCTGGGCTTCGTCACCAGCGAGGGCCAGGTGCACCTGGGCGGCGCGGGCTGGGGCCTCGGCTTCAACGCCGGCGTCCAGGCCGTGGTGGTTCCGAAGCTCGTGACGTTGGGCGTGCAGTACCGCAGCGCCATCAGCATGACGTTCAAGGGCGACGCGGACTTCCAGAACGTGCCGCCGGCCTTCCAGGGCCGTCTGCCGGACACGCGCGTGGAGGGTGACGTCAAGCTGCCGCAGTCGGTGGTGGCGGGCATCGCCGTCACGCCGTTGGATCGCCTGACGCTGGCCTTCGACGCCAACTGGGTGGGCTGGTCCAGCTTCCCGGAGCTCGCCATCGAGTTCCCTGACAACCCGGCCATCAACAACCCGCTGCCGAAGAACTGGCGCTCGACGTGGAACTTCCACCTGGGCGGCGAGTACGGCATCACCGACGCGCTGCAGGTGCGCGCCGGCGTGCTGTGGGACCCGGCGCCCAGCCCGGATGACACGCTGACGCCGGACCTGCCGGACGCGGACCGCTTCGGCGTGTCGGCGGGCGTGGGCTACAGCTTCGGCGCGGTGCGCGTCGACGCGGCCTACCAGTTCGTCACGCTGTTCGACAAGGACAGCACGGCGCCGGGCATCCCCGGCGTCTACAACGGCACGGCCCAGGTGTTCGGCCTGACGCTCGGCTACTCCATGTAGTCTTCCGGCACCGTCCGGGCCTCACCGCGCCCGGGTCTCCTCACGGAGGCCCGGGCGTTGTGTTTCCCGCCGCCCGGCGCTTCGCTTCAGACGCGCAAATCGCCGTCGTGCAGCACCCGCCCGGAGGCCAGCGCCTGCGCCGTGCGCTGGAGCCGCTCCGTGCCCATGCGCATCAACTGGCCCTTGAGGCCGGGCTGGCTGAGCAGATGCTTCTGGAAGGCGGCGCGCTCCAGGCGGAGCACCACGCCCGCCACGTCCGCGCGCACCGTGGCGGACACCGGCTTGTCCAGCAGCAGCGAGATTTCGCCGAAGACGTCGCCCTCGTGCAGCGCGGACAAGGCCACGCGCCGCCCGTGGAGCTGCTCCAGCCACGGCGTGCAGCGTCCGCGCAGCAGCACGTAGAAGGCGTCTCCCGGCTGCCCCTGCGTCATCAGCGCCTCGCCCGGGGCGAAGGAGCGCAGCTCGAAGTCGCGCGACACCGCGGCCTTCTGCTCAGGCGTGAGCTGATTGAAGAGCGGGTTGCTGCGCAGCAGGTTCTCCACCATGCGCCGCCGGTAGAAGGCATCCACCACCGCCGTCACGTCCGGGTGCCGCGCCGCCACCGCCTCCAGGTGCTGGCGTGTGAGCTCCAGCAACACCGCGCGCTCGGTGGCCACCACGGTGGCCAGCCGCGGCCCCTCCGAGATGAGCGCCAGCTCCCCGAAGAAGTCTCCGGGCGCCACGGTGCCCACGCTCCGCCGCTGCCCGTCCTCCAGCGCGCGCACCACGTCCGCGCGGCCCTCCACCATGGCGAACATGGAAGCGCCCGGCGTGCCCTCCTCCACCACCGGCTGACCGGGGAAGAAGGCGCGCACCTCCAGCACGTCGAGCAGCGCGACGAAGGTGTCCCGGCCCACCTGCGAGAGAATGGGCAACCCGGACGCTCCAACCTCCACGGCATGTGCCCGGGACACGTCCACGGACACCGTGCGCCCGGCGCCAGGGCGAAGCGCTCCGCCAGCACGCGCGCGGTGCGCCCCCGCGCGGCATCGGAGGCGTCCAGCCGGGACATGGCCACGCACGCGGCCACCGCGCGCAGGGGTTGGCCGCCTTCGCCCAGGCCCGCGCGGCCTCCTCGTACGCGGCGGCGGCGTCCGAGGGGCGGCTCAACCACTCCAGCAGCTCCGCCACCTTCTGACGCACCTCCGCGTCCTCCGGCGCGTCCCGCGCCACGCCCTGGTACTCCGCCAGGGCCTCCTCCAGCCGGCCCTCGCTGGCCAGTTGAACGGCCCGCTGCCTGTCCGCGCCCTGCACGTGCGCCATGGCCGTCTCCCTTGCTACGCGCTGAGCGCGCGCACGCGCTCGGCGAGCTTCTGCGTGAAGAGGCGGAGGATGCGCAGCGCGGCCGCTTCGTGCGTGTCCAGGTAGTGCTGGAAGTCCACGCGTGTCACCCGCAGCGCCCGCACCGCCGTGCTCGCGCGAACCTGCGCGGACGTCTCTCCGTCCAGGATGAGTGAGACTTCACCGATGAAGGCCCCAGGCCCCAGCGTGTTGAGCAGCCGGGCGCCGGGCGCCGCCCCACCGAGCACATCTACCGTCCCCTCCAGCAGCACCAGCAGTCCCGAGCCGGGTGCGCCCTTCTCCAGCACGGTGGACCCTTGCGCGAACTGCACCGGCTGCGCCACCTGGTAGAGGTCCTTCATGTCCCCCAGGGACAGCTCGCCGAAGAGAGGAATCGCCTTCAGGTACTCGTAGCCGTCTGGCGGCGACGGCGGCGCGCGGGCGGGCTCCACCGCTGGCCCGCCATTCAGGTTCAAGTGGCGCAAGAGCCGCGTGTGCTCCGCCTGGAGCGCGATGTCGCCCTGGAGCTCCGGAGCCTGGAGCGCATCCGCCAGCAGCACCAGGGCCCGCCACGAATCTCCCTGCGCATCCAGCAGCGCGCTCATCCGCAGCACCGCCTCGCGCCGCGCCACCGCGATGTCCGGGGACACGGCGCGCAGGGCCTCCAGCTCCGCGTGCGTGTTGCCCAGCTCGCGGTACATCGCCGCGGCCTCCAGGGGACGCCGCAGCCGGGTGAGGCAGCGGGCCATGGCCTCGCGCGCCTGCAAGGACTCGTACAACGACAGCGCCCGCTCCAGCGCGCCACCGCGCTCGAAGGCCGAGGCGCCCG
>JBKGHI010000280.1:0-10653 GCA_046520405.1 Myxococcus sp. 1LA | reverse complement strand
CTGGCGCTGGGGCGCGCGCAGTTCCGCAAGGGCGAGTGGCAGGAGGCGCGCATGCCCCTGGAGGCCGCCGCCGAGCGCGCGCGCCGCCTGGGCGACGCGGGCTATGAGACGCAGGTGGTGGCGCAGTTGCTGCTGGCCGTCATCCTCCCCAACCTGGGCGACATCGACGAGACGGAGCACGTGCTCACCGAGGTCATCACCGCGTGCACCGAGCGCGGTGACCACTTCCACCTGGGCAGCGCCATCAACAACCGGCGCAACTTGTGGGTGGCGCGCAAGGAGCTGACGCGTGCGCTGCGGGACCAGGAGCGCTTCATGCACCTGGGCCGCGAGCTGGGCATGGTGGGCTGGGAGTACTTCGCCGAGCACAACCTGGGTGAGCTGCACTACCAGGCCGGCGACGCCGAAGCCGCCACGCCGCACATCACTCGCGCCATTGCATTGGAGCGGCGGCACCCGGAGGTGGCGTCTCGCCCGTGGGCCCTGCTGCTCCAGGCCCGAGCCCTGGCGTGGACGGGCCGGCACGCCCGCGCGCGCGAGGTGCTGGCGCAGGTGCGTCAGGTGATGGCGGAAGGCCCGCCGGGCGTGGAGCTGAGTCCGTCGGAGGAAGTGCTCTTCTCCATGGTGGAGCTGGCCACGCGGGATGCCTCACCGGAGGCCTGGTGGTCCCTGCGCGAACGCTCCGCCCAGGTGTCCGTGGAGCAGGAGCCGCTGGAGGTGCTGGAGATGATGGGGCTGGCAGCGCTGCGCCGAGGCGACCGGGAGGAGGCCGCGCGCGTGCTGGGCGAGGCCTTGGAGCGGGCACGGCATGTGCCCAACCTCATGGAGAGTCGCATCCGCCGCTCGCTGGAGAAGGTGCACGAGTCGCTGCCGACGGCGTGAGGCCGCGGGCCAGGCAGCGCGGCAACGAGCCCTCCCGCCAGCGTCTGACCCGCGCATGCGCCCACCGCCAAGACGCATGCGCCTTGACTGACTACGCGAGTCCCAAGGCCATCAGCGCGGCGATGAGCACGCCCGCCAGCGACTCACCCGCGATGGCCCCCGCAGCCAGCGTGGACGTGTTCCGGTCCGCCGCTTGTGGCCAGCGCCAGCGCGCCGCCGCCAGCCCCAGCGCGCCCAGGCACAGCGTCACCGCGTAGTAAGCCGGCAGGATGAAGCCGATGCCCAGCGCCACGGGCAACGGCAGCCACCGCGCCGCCTTGCCACGAGACACCAGCGTGAGCAGCGCGCCCACGCCCACGGCCACGCAGGCCGCGAGCGCCGCATGCGGCGGCAGCCCATCCAGCCCACGCACCGCCACCTCCGCCACCGCGCGGAACTGGTGGGCGAAAGGCGCCGGCAGCGCCTCCGAGCCCAATCCATACGTCCGCGACAGCAACAGGTACACCGGCACGCCCACCACGGAGCCCGCGAGCACTCCCACGAGCTGCGCCGCGAGCTGGTGACGCGCCGAGGCGCCCAGCAGGTGCCCCGCCTTGAGCGACCACATGCTGACGCCCGTCTGCGCCGCCGCGCCCGACACCACCGCGCCCGCCGCGACATTGGGCGCCATGGCCCCGGGCAGCAGCGCGCCGAAGATGACCTGCGTCACCTGCCCCATCTGCGTCACCGGCGACACGTCCACCTGCCCGGCACCGCGCGCGCACACCGCGCACAGCGGCAGCACCAGCACCAACGCCAGCAACATGTACGGCACGCTGAGGCCGAACAGCGCCGAGCCCACCACCACCGCCAGCACGCACGCGGCCAGCCCCGCGCCCAGCGCCCAGGGAGGCACCGCCGTGCCTCGCCCCAGGCTGCCCACATCACGCGCCGCCGTCAGGAAGTCACGCGCCTGCGCCAGCAGCGCCGCCATCGCCGAGCCCACCATCAGCCCCACGCCCGGCCACGTGAGCCAGGCGGAGAGCGTCTCGTAGCGCGTATCCGCCAGCACGCCCGCGCCGGCGAGCCCCGGCGCCAGCACACCCCACGCCACCGCCGCGCCCGCCAGCATGCTCAGGCCCAAGCGCGGCCCCGTCATCATCCCGATGGCCAGCAGCATGGGGCTCCACCCCACGCCCCACGTCAGCGACGCGGCGGGCAGCCCCGCGAGCGTGCCCGGCATCGCCGTCATCCCCGGCAGCCACTTGAGCGCATCCCGCGCGGCGGTGATGGCCACCGCCACCGCTCCCGCGCCCGCCAGCAAGCGTCCACGACCCGCGCGGACCGTGTCCGCCGTGGACGCGTGCATCGCCGTGATGAGCTCCGCGGTGGCGATGCCCGTGGGAAACGGCAACGCCTCCTGCGCCACCAGCCGGCGCCTGAGCAGATGCGCGGCGAGCACGCCCAGCACGCCCAGCGCCACGCTCCACACCGCCACACCCCAGCCCGGAACGGACGTGCCCAGCAGCGTCAACGCGGGCAGCGCGCCCAACAAGCCCGCCGCCGCCGGCATGGCGCCCACGGACGCCGCGGCCGTCTGGGTGAGGTTGTTCTCCAGCGGCGTATAGGGCACGCCGCGCCGGCGGGACACCGAGGCCAGCGCGCTGAAGCCCAGCACAGCGGCGGTGACGGAGCCGCTCTCCCACCAGCCCGTCTTCAAGCCCATGTACACGTTGGTGACGGCCAGCAGCCCACCAATGAGCAGGCCCATGCCCAGCGCGCGCGCCGTCAACTCCAGCGCAGCGGGAGGCTCCGTCACCAACGAGAGGGAGGGCGCGACCGCGACCTCCGGGTGGTCCGTTCCAGAAAGACCACTCACCGGGTGCGTCATCGCCCCGCCTCTGCGGAGCGGCCCACGAGCTCGCGCAACTGCATCAAGTCCAGCGGCTTGGCAATCTTGGCGTTGGGCACGTCACGCAGGAACGACACCGTGCGCGGCGTGAAGGCGCCACCCGTCATGAACACCATGCGTCCAGCCTGCTCCGGGGCACAGCGGCCCAGCTCGTGGTACAGGTCCATGCCCGTCATCCCGGGCATCATCACATCACAAAGGATGAGGTCGAAACGGCCGCCGTCGCTCACCAGCCGCAGCGCGGCCTGGGCGCTGTTCGCGGTGGCCACCTCATGGTCCGCGGCCAGCGAGCGCTGAAGGGCCAGCGTCACGTTGGGCTCGTCATCCACCACCAGGATGCGTGCGCGCGCATTGGCCTGCATGGCGGCGGACAGGCGCGGCAGCACCTCCAGCTCGCGCGTGGCGGCGCACAGCACCACGCGGAACGTGCTGCCCCGGCCCGGCTCGCTCTCCGCCAGGATGGAGCCGCCCATGGATTCGATGATGCCGTGGCAGATGGACAGCCCCAGCCCCGTGCCCACGCCCACCGGCTTGGTGGTGAAGAACGGGTCGAAGATGCGGCCCAGCACCTCCTGGCTGATGCCCATGCCCGTGTCGCGGACCTCCACCACCACCCGGTCCTTCTCACCGCCGCGGATGACCACGCGAATCTCGTGCTCCACGCCCGGCGTGCCCTCCTCCGGAATGGCCTGCGCCGCGTTGAGCAGCAGGTTGAGGAACACCTGGCACAGCCGCGACTCGCTGGCCTCCACCGGGGCCACCGGCTCGAACTCCGTCACCAGCCGCGCCCGGTGGCGGATGACGTTGTCCGCCATCTTGCACGCCAGCTCCACCGCCCGGCGCACGTCCACCGGCATCAGCCGCGCCTCCTGCTCGCCGCGCGCGAAGACCTTCAAGTCACGGACGATGGTGGCGATGCGCTCGGCGCCCTCCGCCGTCTCACGCACCAGTTGCTGGAGCGACGCCACGGGCGCCGCGGGGGCCTGGCTCTCCAGGCGCTCCAGCCCCTCGCGGATGAGGTGCAGGTTGACGAGCATGTAGGCCAGCGGGTTGTTGATTTCGTGCGCCACGCCCGCGCCCAACGTCCCCACCGACGCCAGCCGGTCCGCCACCACCAGGTGCGCCTGGAGCTGCTTGCGCTCCGTGGTATCGCGGTGGACCATGATGTTGGCGATGGCGCGCCCCTCGCTGTCCCGCAGCGGCACGACGACGGACTCGCACCAGCAGGTGGTGCCGTCGCGGCGCTTGAACTCCAGCTCTCCGGACCAGCGCCCCTGCTTGTCCAACCCGGTGAGAATCAGGTTGGTGAGCCGGTCGGGCTCGTCCGGGTGCAGCACGCTGAAGAGCGTCTGGCCCAGCGCATCCGACTTCTGGCGCCCGAACATGCGCTCGGCGCTGGAGTTCCAGTCGATGATGCCGCCGCCCAAATCGGTAATCACCACGCCGTCATAGATGCTCTCGAAGATGAGCGACTGGCGGTGCAGCTCCTGCTCGGCCAGCTTGCGCGCGGTGATGTCCATCACCGTGCCCGTCACCCGTGCCGGCGCGCCCGAGGCATCACACAGCACATCCCCCTTGCAGGAAATCCACCGCCAGCCGCTCCCCTGCGGCTCGATGCGGTACTCGACGTCCACCTGCGTCTTCTTCTCCAGCGCGGCGCCCAGCACCTCGCCCACGCGGGGCAGGTCCGCCGGGTGCACCACCTCCGACAGCTCCATGGCGCGGCCCGACAGCTTGCCCACGGGCAGCCCCAACAGCCGGTCCACCTGCTCGCTCCACGTCACGCGGCCGCTCTGCGCGTTCCAATCCCAGATGCCCACGCGGGCGGCGGACAGCGCCTGGCGGAGCTGCTCCTCGCGCTGCTCCAGCACCTCGCGCTTGGAGAAGCGGAACACGGTGACGGTGCCGATCTGCAGCCGGTCCCCTTCCGTGAGTTCGGCGGTGCTGACGGGCACACCGTTGAGCAACGTGCCGTTGGTGGAGTCCAGGTCCGTGACGTGGCAGGCGCCGTCCGGCGTGCGAACGATGCGCGCGTGCTTGCGTGACACCCCATGGTCGTCGATGCGGACCGTGACGTCGGAGCCGCGGCCGATGATGTGCTCGCCCTGGTCCAGGCGGTAGGCCTTGCCAATGGCGGCGGGCGTGGTGGTGCTGATGAGGATGAGACAGGCTCCCGTGGAAGACGGCGGGGCCAAGGCCAGGCCCGCGCACGTCGTTAGGTCGTCCAGCGTCGTCATGTAGCTGCCCCCCGACGCCTGCCCGAATCCCCACTCTCCCGCCATCCCCGGTCTCCCCGTGCGAAGCGTCACGCCATTGGAATCCCATCAGTGCCGGGGCCCCGCCGTCCAATCCCCCCCGACTCCGGGGCAGCAGACCTTCCGCAACCGAACACCCCGCCCCACGCGCCGTGTCCCCCCTGCTGGGTGGACGACGCACACGGGGTGATGCCGCGACGCGGCGGGAATTCAATCCCGCAGGGGAGCAGACTGCGTGGGGAAAGGTGTAAGGATCAGGCACCCCATGGCGGCGGACTCCGAGAGCACCTTCCGCATCCAGGCCCGCGCGGACCTGCATGCATCCGAGCGGGACGCGAGCGACCCTTCACGCGCGCAGCGAGGCCCTGGCACGCTCGCGGGCGAGTACATCCTCAAGGCGCTGCTCGCGTCGGGTGGGCACGGCAGCGTGTACGAGGCGGAGCACCGCATCCTGGGCCGGCGGGCCGCGGTGAAGGTCCTCCACCCGCACCTGGCGGACCAGGGGGAGATGCTCAAGCGCTTCGTGCGCGAGGCGCGCGTGGTGAACCAGATTCGCCACCCCAACATCGTGGACGTGTATGACTTCGGGCTGATGCCAGACGGCAGCCCCTACTACGTCATGGAGCTGCTCACCGGCCGCACCCTCAGCCAGGTGGTGCAGGAGCGCGGCCGGCTGTCCGCGACGCGCGCGCTGGCGTACCTGGAGCCCGTCTGCGGCGCGTTGGAGGCGGCGCACCGCGCGGGCGTCGTCCACCGTGATTTGAAGGCCAGCAACATCCTCGTCGTGGAGGAAGGCGAGCGCCCCCGGGTGAAGCTGCTGGACTTCGGCATCGCCAAGCTGATGCACGCCGAGCCCTCGCAGGAAGGACTCACCATCGCCGGCCAGCGGCTGGGCACCGCGCACGCCATGGCGCCCGAGCAGTTCCGCGGCGGCCCCATTGGCCCGCACACGGACATCTACGCGCTGGGCGTGCTGCTGCATCAGCTCATCACCGGCCGCTATCCCTTCCAATGCGAGGACCGGATGGAACTGGAGCGCCTGCACCTGGAAGCGCCCGCGCCCCGGCCCAGCGCCATCGCCGCGGTGTCCCCCGCGGTGGACGCGGTGGTGCTGCGCTGCCTGGAGAAGGACGGCAACCGCCGCTACGGCAGCGTGACGGCGTTCCTCGCCGCGCTCAGCGAAGCGGCGGAGGAGCCGGTGCAGCCCACGCGCCGTACGCGGCTGGCGCTCGCCGTGCACGCGGAGGTCGTGCTCGCCGCGTCCGCCCAGGACGACGACGCCGTGTACGCGGTGCTCGCGGACGTGCTGGACGGGCTGGAGCAGGGCCTGCGCGGCGGCGGCTTCCTGCTGGCGCTCCAGTCCGGCACGTCCCTGCTGGCCATCCATCCGCTGGACAACGGCGCGCCCAGCGCCGAGCGCACCGAATACCTGCGCGAGGCCGAGCGCACGCTGCGGGTGCTCCAGGACATGGCGCAGAAGCTCGCCGACCCGGTGAACGCCCGCGTCCACCTCTGCATCCACCTGGGCCAGGCGGAGACGCGCGGCGACTCCTCGGAGTCCGAAGTCGTGGGCGGCCCCGTCACCGACGTGGGCACCTGGCGCCTGCGCACCGCGGATGGCTTCGCCCTCACGCCGGCCGCGGCGCTCGCGCTGGAGTTCGACGAGAGCGACTAGCTGACGGGAAGCCCTTATCCGTTATCACCTGGCGGGCACGCTGAAGCCATGGCGTCGGCCAAGTCACACACAAGGTGTCTTTGGGCAGACCCCCACCCGAATATTCCTGCCGAGCCATATTTTCTCACGGCTTGAACACCGTCACACTGGTCTCATCCATCAGCGACAGTGTTTTTATCCGTGAGAGCTGGAACTGATGGCATCAGGGAAGCGGGCGCTGTTGCCGGCTTCCCGTAACGGGGGAAATGCCATGTCTGGAATCCAAATCAATTCCTGCCTGAAACACGCGCGCCCGGCCCGCGGCACCTGGGGACTGTTGAGTCTGGTGCTGAGCGTGGGAGGCGGCGCATGCGGCGCCTCGGGATTCGAGAACGAGACATGGCCACCATCCGAGGCCCGCACGGCGATGGCGTCCAGCAACGGCTTGTCGACCAATGGCTTGTCAACCAACGGCCTTTCAACCAATGGACTGTCCACCAATGGCTTGTCAACCAATGGCCTGTCCACGAATGGATTCTCCGACTGGTTCAACCAGGACCCTGAACACGCCGATGAAATCATGCGTTACATCATCCGGTGCGCGGCCAAGGGGAACCAGCAGCGCAAGTACACCAACCCGGTGACGGGCGAGAAGTACACCTGGGATGGAGGTCTGGGTCTGGCGCACAACTGGGCCCAGGGTTCGCCGGCGACGCAGCAGGAACAAGAGGTCGTCTCCGCGTGCCTGGCGGCCCATGCGAACAAGTTCGGAATCCCCGTCGACATCTCCGTGCTGGGCCGCAACGCGCGCGGCGGCGCCCTGTCATACACGGCGCAGGAGTTGTCCACGTTCAGTGAGCGGGAGGCGTGCTTCTTCGGCAACCTCTTCGACGGCACCGGCGTCTTCGCCGCCACGGACCGCGGCTTCCTGGGCGCGGCTGAGAGCACCGCGCGCGCCTGCGGGCTGGCCTCGAGCCCCGACCAGACAGACTGCCTGCCCATCATCCATACGGGCACCTGCCAGTCGCTCTGCCAGCGCGCCACCGAGGCAGCCATCCCCATGGGCGGGGTGATGGTGGAGAAGAAGGACCCGCCGGGCAACGGAGAGCTGCCCTATTACGAAACGTGCACATACAACGGACGGACGTACCAGCCGCTCACGACGCGCCTCCAACCGCGAGACATCCACCGCTGTGGCGACGGCCTCTGTCAGTTCACCGAGCGGTGCGGCAGCGGCGTCTCCGCCGACAGTTGCCAGGCGGACTGCGGAACCTGTCCCCAATGAAGCAGCGGGTGCTCGGACGGAGCACACCTCCTCCGTCCTGCGGCACACGGTGTCACCACCCTTCGGTCGCTTGCCCCTGACCACCATGACAGTGTTGACTACGCGGGCCTGTCGCGACTCGGGGATTTTACGGGAACAGACGCCACACCTCTGGAGCCGGACGCGATGACGCTGCGAGCGAGGGTGAAGCTGATGTCGGCGGTGGCGCAGCGGCGCGGAACGCTGCGGCGCGCCTTCGGCACGCTCCAGGGCCCGACGTTGAACGGTGCGCGTCCGCGCGCGCCGCGTCCCTCCACGCGGGAGGCCGCGCTGCTGGAAGAGACGGTGCGCGAGCGGACCGCGGCGCTGGAGGCGGCCAACGTCAAGCTGTCGCGCAGCCTGGAGCAGCTTCGCGCCACCCAGGCGCAACTGCTGTTCGCGGATCGGCTGATTGCGCTGGGCCGCATCGCCGCGGGCGTGGGGCACGAAATCAACAACCCGCTGGCCTTCATCCTCAGCAACCTGGAGTACATCCACCAGGAGCTTCAGCAGAAGGAGCACCTGTCGGAGCAGGACCGGCAGGAGGTGCTGGAGGCGCTGGCGGAGACGCGCGACGGCGCCGAGCGCATCCGCCTCATCGTGCGGGACTTGCAGACGCTGTCACGCGCGGAGGACGTAGGCACGGGTCCGTCGGACCTGGCCTCGGTGGTGCGCACGGCGGCGAAGATGGCCATGCACGAGCTGCGGCACCGCGCGCGGCTGGTGGTGGAGTGCGAGGGCCTGCCGCCGGTGCAGGGCAACGGCGCGCGGCTGGGTCAGGTGTTCCTCAACCTGCTGCTCAACGCGGCGCAGGCCATCGTCCCCGGCGAGGTGGAGAAGAACGAGGTCCACGTCATCGCCCGCGAGGCGAAGGCCGGCCGCGTCGCCGTGGAGGTGCGGGACACGGGGTGCGGCATCTCTCCCGAACACCGCGAGCGCATCTTCGACCCGTTCTTCACCACCAAGCCGCTGGGCGTGGGCACGGGCCTGGGGCTCGCGGTGTGCCATGGCATCGTCACGTCGCTGGGCGGCACGCTGACGGTGGAGAGCGCGCCGGAGCGCGGCAGCATCTTCCGCGTCACGTTGCCCGTGGCCGGCGCCTTCGCCCAGGCGCCCCGCTCCCAACAGGCGGACGCGGTGGCCTGAGCGCCCCCGGGGCCAGGCGCGCGTCGTCGTACGGCGTCATGCCCTGCAACGGGGGCGCGTAGAGGTGCAGCGACACCGCGCCGTGGCGGGACGCGTTGTCGATGCGATGGATGGTGTCCGGAAACTCGACCAGGACATCGCCCTCGCCCGCGCCCACGACGACCTCCGGCGCCAGCCGCTCTCCCGCCCAGGCGTAGCGCGTCTCCCGCAGCGCGCCCCGCACCAGCCAGGACGCGCCCCCGGAGCCGCCATGGTCATGAACGCGTGAGGCCTGCCCTGGCAGCCAGGAGATGAGCAGCAGCTCACAGGCAGGCGTCCGGGCCAGGGTCAGCCGTGAGTAACCGGTGGGCTCGAAGCGCACCAGTTTGTCCAGCAGGCCCCAATCCACCCTGCTGGAGCGAAGCCGTTCCACCAGCCACGCCACGGAGCCGATGGCCTCTGGCCGTTCGGGCAATGACCAGCCGAGCAGCGCCTCCGCCATGGAACGATGCTCACGCTCTTCGATGATGGGCTCGCGCATGGCGTCTTCCCCCCGCGTGTGCGTGGGAGTGTGAACACCGGACAACACCCTGCACAGGGAGGCGGGCCGGACATTCAGGAGGAGCGCCTGGACAGTGGGTCGCTGTCGGAGGATGCCAGCAGGCGTGCCACGACCTACGATTGGTGCGTGCGAGCACTGGGGTGTTGGGATGTGGCCATTGTCGGGGGAGGCGCCAGCGGCACGCTGCTGGCGGTGAACCTCCTGCGGAGCGCGCGCGCGCCCCTCCGCGTGGCCTTGGTGGAGCGGAGCGGGCGCCCGGGGCTGGGGCTGGCGTATTCGACGACCAGCCCCTGTCATCTGCTGAACGTGCCCGCGGCGCGGATGGGCGCCCTCGCGGACGACCCGGAGCACTTCCTTCGCTGGGTGCGCCGTGAGCTGCCAGGGACGCCTCCTGGCGCCTTCATCGCCCGGCAGCGCTACGGCCGCTACCTGGAGGCGGCCTTGCGCGAGGCGCGCGCCCACGCCGCCCTGGACGTGCATCTGGAGATGATGGCCAGCGACGTCGCCGCGCTGGAGGAGACGGAGGCCGGCACGGTGCGGCTCGCGCTGGCGAACGGGGGCCAGTTGGAGGCGCGGACCGTCGTGCTGGCCCTGGGCAACGCGCTGCCCTCCAACCTGCGCGTGCCCGACGGCGGGCTGTATGCCAGCCGCCGGTATCACCGCTCTCCCTGGGCGCCGGACGCGCTGCGGGGCGTGTCCCCTCAGGACGACGTGCTGCTCATCGGCACCGGGCTCACCATGGTGGACACCGTGCTGTCGCTGCGGGAGCAGGGACACCAGGGACACATCCATGCGCTGTCCCGGCACGGCCTGTTGCCGCAGGTGCACCGGGAAGACGCGCCGGAAGGCGCCGCGGCGTATGCGTCACCCGGCATCCGAGAGGCGCTACGGGCGCTGCGCCAGGAGCTGCGGCGCGAACAGGGCGACGTGGGCGCGGCCGGCCCCCACGGCCTCACTCCGCGCATCCGTCCCGTCCTGCGG
>JBKGHI010000027.1:0-57826 GCA_046520405.1 Myxococcus sp. 1LA | reverse complement strand
GTTGGATGCCGACTCGCGTCGGACGCTGGAGCGCCACCCACCCGCCGCCGTCGCCGCCGAGGTGGCCCGGCGCGAACACCTGGCCCGGGTCCGCGAGGAGGCGACGCGGCGCGCCGAATCACAGGGGTGGCATGGCCTGTCCCTCAGCGTGCCCGTGGCCGCCTCGCTGGCGCTGCTCTTCATGTCCGCGCCGGAGGAGCAGCCGGAGCCCGCGACGTCGCCCGTGCCCCTGGTGGTGATGCTGGACACCGTGCGAATCAAGGGGCCTCCGCGCCTGCGCGTCCACCGGCAGGGCATGGGGGAACCGGAGCTCCTCGGCGAGCAGGCCCAGGCCCGCCGCGGAGACGTCCTGCAACTCAGCTACGTGTCGGGAGGGCGCCGCCATGGTGTCGTGGTGTCGGTGGATGGGCGCGGCGCCGTGACGCTGCACCACCCGGCGACGCTGGCGGGAAGCACGGAGCTGGGGCCGGGCGAGGCGGTGCCGCTGGCTCACGCCTATGAGCTCGACGACGCGCCGGACTTCGAGCGGTTCCTCTTCGTGACGTCCGACGGGCCATTGAACGTCTCCACCGTCCTGGAGGCGGCTCGCGTGCTCGCCCGTCAGCCCGCCGAAGCGCGCACCCAGTCCCTCCCGCTTCCGGCTACCCTGAGCCAGACGTCCTTCACGTTGGAAAAGGTGCGGTGATGACGCGGTCCCTCTTGTTCCTGCTGCTGCTCGTGCCCGCGCTCGCCGCCGCGGCCCCAGCGCCCTCGGCACCGCCGCTGGAGGTGCGCCGCTTCGCGCTGCTGGTGGGCGTCAACGACGGAGGCGAGGGCCGCGCCCGGCTCCGCTACGCCGTCACGGACGCGCGCTCCTTCGGCAGCGTGTTGGAGGAGCTTGGCGGGGTGCAGCCCCAGGACAAGCTGCTGATGATGGAGGGCGACCGCGCGGCGTTCGAGTCCGCCCTGGACCGCTTCAAGGCGATGCTGACGGCGGCCAGCCGGCAGGGCACGCGCATCGAGGCCCTCATCTACTACTCGGGCCACTCGGACGAGCAGGGCCTGCTGCTCCAGAAGGACCGCTTCGGCTACCGCGAGCTGCGCAAGGCGCTGGAGTCACTCCCGGCCGACGTGCGCATCGCCATCCTGGACTCGTGCGCGTCCGGCACGCTGGCGCGGCAGAAGGGCGGCGTGCGGCGACCGGCCTTCATGGTGGACGCGTCCTCCGCGGTGCGGGGGCACGCCATCCTCACGTCGTCCTCCGAGGACGAGGTGTCCCAGGAGTCCGACCGCATTGGCGGCTCGTTCTTCACCCACAACCTGGTGTCCGGCCTGCGCGGCGCGGCGGATGTCTCCGGCGACGGCCGGGTGACGCTCCACGAGGCCTACCAGTTCGCCTTCCACGAGACGCTGGCCCGCACGGAGGAGACGCGGGCCGGGGCGCAGCATCCCGCCTATGACATCGAGCTCGCGGGCACGGGCGACCTGGTGATGACGGACCTGCGCTCCACCGCCGCGGTGCTCGTGCTGGGCGACATGGTGGACGGGCGGCTCTTCGTCCGGGATTCACAGGGGCGGCTGGTGGTGGAGCTCAAGAAGTACGCGGGCCGCACCACGGAGCTGGGGCTGCAGAAGGGCCGCTACAGCGTGATGCGCAAGGTGCTCGACCAGACGTCGCAGGCGGAGTTCGAGCTGGGGGACGGGGGCCGCACGGTGCTGGCCGCGTCCGCCTTCCGCGCGGTGCAGGGCGAGCTGACGGCCATGCGCGGCGGTGGGGCGCTGCCCGGCGCGGTGGTGAGCCCGAGCGTGGCCGAGGTCGCGGTGGCGAGCGGGGAGCGTCGCATGCGCTTCTTCAACGCGGGCCTGTTCCCCGGGCTTCAGACGAACGACCTGATGAACGGCGGCGCGCCGGTGGACAACCACCTCTCCCTGTCCATGGGCGTGTCCCGCATGGCGCGGCTGGACGGCGTGGCCATGGCCCTGGGCGCGAACGTGGCCACGGAGAAGGTGGACGGGTTGCAGATGGCGGTGGGCGCCAACGTGGTGCGCGGCGACATGTTGGGCACGCAGCTGGCCATCGGCGGCAACTGGACGCACGGAAAGGCGGAGGGCGTCCAGGCCGCGGTGGGGCTCAACATGGCGCGCCAGAGCGGCAACCTGGGGCAGCTCGCGGTGGGGGCCAACATCTCCGGCACGTCGCTGGTGGGGGCGCAGCTGGCGGTGGGCGGCAACTGGACGGCGGGGAATGTCGACGGTCTCCAGGCCGCGGCGGGGTTCAATCATACGCAGGGCCGGATGTCGGGCTTCCAGGTGGCCGCGGGCATGAACTGGGTCGCGGAGGCCCGGGGCGCGCAGTTGTCCATTCTCAACGTGGGCGGTGACGTGAAGGGCGCGCAGGTGGGGCTCGTCAACGTGGCGGGGCGGATGAACGGGCTCCAGCTCGGGCTCGTCAACGTGTCGCGGGAGATGGAGTCCGGCGTGCCGGTGGGCCTGGTGAGCATCGCGCGCAACGGCCAGTTCCACGTCGAGGCCTTCGGCAACGATTTCAACTACGCCAACACCGCCATCAAGGTGGGCAGCCGCCACTTCTATTCGACGCTCGTGCTGGGCATGGGCACCGCGGAGGGCGCGCGCGGGCCCAGCCACTGGTCCCTGGGGCTGGGGCTCGGCGCGCACATTCCCTTCACGGAGCGCTTCTTCCTGGACGTGGACGCGGTGGCGAACACGCTCTACGGCTGGAACGCGTCCTTCGAGGGCAACTGGCTCCTGCACCAGCTCCGCGTGGTGGCTGGCTTCCAGGTGGCGCGGAACCTGGCCCTCATCGGCGGGCCCACGCTCAACGTGTTGCATGACGTCAATGGCGAGCCGGTGGCCAATTTGAGCCGCCTGTCGAGCCTGGACACCGCGGGCGTGTTGCTGTGGCCTGGCGTACAGGTGGGCCTGCGGCTCTGACGCGGGGGGCAATGGCTCCCATCAGCGGGACGAAAGCGCGCTGAGGAATGACGCCTTTCCATGAGGACTTCCCCGGTGACAGGCTGACCCTCCGGCCCAGGAGCGCGGCCGAGGTCACCCATGCGCTGGGGGAGTGATGTCCAAGAAGTTGCTGTTCGCGGCCTTCAATGACGGCGTGAGCTTGTCGATGGCGGGCAACCACGAGGCGGCCATCCTCGCTTTCGACAAGGTACTCGCCGTGGACCCCAAACACGTCCCAGCACTCACCGCGAAGGGCGCCTCACTGGCCGCGATGGAGCGCTTCGAGGAGGCGCTGCGCTGCTTCGAGCGCGCCATCGAGGTGGACCCCACCGAGGCGGAGGCCCACCGCGACGCGGCCCTGTGCCAGTTGGAGCTGGGGGAGCCGGAGGCCGCCGCGCAGCTCCTTCAGCGCGCCACGCAGCTCAACCCCACGCCCGGCTTTCGCGAGGGCGCCGCCGTTCAAATCTACAACCTGGGCAACGCGCTGCTGACGCGGGGCTCACGCCGCCCGGACAAGGCCCGCTACCGCCAGGCCCGCCACGTCTTCGAGCTGGCGCTGACGCTGTCCCCTGGCTCCGCCGAGTGCGCCCGCGCCCTGGCCGACGTGTGGGAGCACCTGGGCGACCCCGCCCAGAGAGACCACTACGCCCAGCTCGCCACCCGGCTCCGCCCCGTGCCAGCCTAGCGGGCGGCCCGCCGGGGCCTGGACGAGACGTGCCCTCATTCCGGTTTCAAGTCCGGACGCGGCAAAGCCGCTCGGAATGTTACACCTGACGCGGCCTTTTTCCGCTACACTTCACGCAATTCGCGTAAGTCAAGACAACGCCGCCCAGGAGAACCGAAGATGATCGTCATGCTCGAGCCGGACTCGCCTGAGTCCGTGGTGTCCGCCGTCCTCCAGGTTGCTTCCCAGTACAAGGGAGTGACGCCTCGGACGCACGTCATCGGGGGCTCCGAGTTGACGATTACGGAAATCTACCTGCTCGGCCCCACGGCGCAGGTGCCGGTGGAGCCCTTCGAGCAGATTCCCGGCGTGCGGCAGGTGGTGCGCGTGTCGCAGAAGTACCGCGTCATCGGCCGGCACAAGGGCCAGCGGACGTCCGCGGGCTTCGAGTACAACGGCGTCACCTTCGACGAGCGCTCCGTGAATGTGTTCGCCGGCCTGTGCGCCGTGGACAACCCGGAGAACGTGGACACGATGATGGCGGCGCTGGCCCGGGTGGGCATCCGCACCACGCGCATGGGCGCCTACAAGCCCCGCACCAACCCGTACGAGTTCCAGGGCCTGGGCGCCGCCTGCCTGCCGTGGGTGTTCGAGTCGGCGGGCAAGCACGGCATCAAGGTCATCGCGATGGAGGTGACGCACCCGCGTCACATCGACGAGATTCGCGACGCGCTGGAGCGCTCCGGCAACGCCACGGGCGTCATGCTCCAGGTGGGCACGCGCAACGCGCAGAACTTCGAGCTGCTCAAGAGCATTGGCCAGCAGCGCGTCTTCCCGGTGCTCTTCAAGCGCGGCATGGGCATCACCCTGGAGGAGTCGCTCAACGCCTGCGAGTACGTGGCGAGCGAGGGCAACCCGAAGATTGTCTTCTGCCTCCGCGGCGTGAAGACGCACCTGGGCGACCCGCACCGCAACATGGTGGACTTCGCCCACGTGCCGGTGGTGCGCCGGCTCACCCGCCTGCCGGTGTGCGTGGACCCGTCGCACGCCATTGGCCAGGCCGCGCCGCCGCCGGACGGGCTGCCGGACGTCTTCCACGCCATTGGCCAGGGCATCATCGCTGGCGCGTCCATGGTGCTGGTGGACTTCCACCCGCAGCCGGAGGCCGCCCTGTGCGACGGCCCCCAGGCCCTGCGCATGGAGCAGCTCCCCGCGCTCCAGCGCTACGTCAACCTGGTGCGCTCCGCGTACGAGACGGCCGTGCAGAACGGCGACGGGCTCCAGGGCAGCAGCGCCTGAGCGAGCCTCACACCACGCCGTAGCTTCCGAGCACCCGCAGGGTGATGCAGGCGGCCTGGGCGGCGGCCACCGCCTCGCGCACCCGCGGGTCCTCCAGCGCGCCGTCCACGTCCAGGCACCACACGTACTCCCACGCGCGGCGCTGCGGCCGGGACTCCAGCCGCGTCACGTTGAGGCCGCGCGAGGAGAAGGCGCTCAGCACGCGGTACAGCGCGCCCGGCCCGTTCTCCACGGTGAGGGCCAGCGCCGTCTTCCGCCGCGTCCACGTCCGCTCGGGCGCGGGCCCCAGGGTGAGGAAGCGCGTGAAGTTGTCCGGCGAGTCCTCCACGCCTTCCTCCAGCACCTCCAGGCCGTACAGCGCCGCGGACATCCGGCTGGCGATGGCGGCCGTGTGCGCGGGCCGCTCCTCCGCCACCTTCCTGGCGGCGATGGCGGTGTTCGTCTCAGGCAGGGGCATGATTCCCCGCCGGCGCAGGTAGCCCGCGCACTGCGCCAGCGCCTGCGGGTGGGAGAGGGCGCTCTGGACCGCGTCCAGGGCCAGGCCCGGCGGACCGAGCAGGCAGTGGCGGATGCGCAGCGAGATTTCGCCCGTCACCGGCAGGTCATGCTCCAGCAGCAGGTCCACCGTCTCCGCCACCGGGCCGCCCAGTGAGCTCTCCACCGGCACCACACCGCCGTGCACGCGGCCCTCGGCCACGGACTCGAAGACGGCGCGGAAGGTGAGGCAGGGGACGGCCTCCACGCCGGGGCCATGCAGCGCGCGCAGGGCCTCCGCTCCGTAGGCGCCAGGCTCGCCCTGGAAGGCGATGCGCCGCGGCGACTCAGCCATGAGGCGCCTCCGCGCGCGCATATGTCCCCAGCACGCGCAGCGACGAGGTGAGCGGACGGATGTCGTCCAGCGCCGCCGTCACCGCCGCGGAGGCCGCGTGGCCCTCCACGTCCAGGTAGAAGCGGTACTGCCATGGCTGCCCTGGGATGGGCCGCGACTCCAGCTTGCTCAGGTTCACGCCGCGCAGCGTGAGCCGCTGGAGCATCTCTCCCAGGGTGCCGGGCTTGTGCTCCAGCACCATCAGGAGGGACGTCTTGCAGGGCACGCCAGGAGCCAGGGGCGTGGCCTCCCGGCCCACCTCCACGAAGCGGGTGTAGTCGAAGGCTGGCTGCAGGTCGGCCGCGAGCACCTCCAGGCCGAAGCGCTGCGCCGCCGTCTCGCTGGCGATGGCCGCCACCGACGCGTCATTGCGCTCGCGGACCTTCTGCGCCGCGCCGCCGGTGTCCACGTCCGGCACCGCGCGCGCCCAGGGCACCTTCTCCCGGAGGAACGTCTCGCACTGCGCCAGCGCCTGCGGATGCGAGAGCACCTCGCGCAGGCCCTCCAGCTTCGCGCCGGGCAGGCCCAGCAGCCGGTGATCCACCTGGCTGACCAGCTCCGCGGTGATGACCACGCCGCCCTCGGCGAGCAAGTCGTAGGTCTCGTTCATGCTGCCTGCGGTGGTGTTCTCAATGGGCAGCAGCACCAGGTCCTGCTCGCCGCGGCGGAGCGCCTCCACGGCCTCCCGGGCATGGTCGAAGCCGGACAGCAGCACGCCTCCGGCGCGGTGGCCATAGCGGCGCCGGGCGGCCAGGTGGCTGTAGGAGCCCTCCACGCCCGGGTAGGCCACGCGCAGCGGCGTGGTGTCCAGGCGGGTGACGAGCTCGTGCTGCCGCGCCACGGACATGTCGATGAAGAGGCGCCAGATGCGCTCCACCTCATGCGGGTCCAGCCCGTGCTCCGCGGCGCGGGTGCGGATGCGGCGCAGGAGCAGGTCCTCGCGGCGCTGGTCCCGGAAGGGCGCCGCGGCGGCCAGCTTGGCCCGGGCCACGTCGTCCGCCAGGGCCATGCGGCGGCGGAGGGCGTCGAGAATCTCCTCGTCGATGCGCTCGATGGAGACGCGGATGCGGTCGAGGTCGGGGAGGGTGGTCATCAGGAGGTTCCGAGGTTGCGCCACATGAGGTGGTGCGGGCCGATGCCAGGCAAGTCGAAGGGGTCGCCCCGCTGGGCGAACCCCTGCGCGCGGTAGAAGCCGGAGGCCGTGAGCCGCGCGTTGCACCACACCTGGGAACCGCCCTGCTGCGCCGCATGCTCCATGCAGGCCTTCAGGAGAGCGGCCCCATGGCCGTGCCCGCGCAGGGTGGCGTCCACCGCCATGCCGCGCAGCCGCCAGGCCGTGGTGGCGCGCAGCGCGTCCGGCGGGGGCTCCCGGTACAAGGATGCCACGCCCACCAGGCGCCCCGCCGTGTAGAGACCCAAGTGGAGGGTGTCCGCGTCGTCATCCCCGGGGTAGACGGCCATGTCCAGGGGCTGGTTGGGACGAAGGATGGCGTGGCGGAGGCCGCGCGTCTCCCGAGCCGGAATCCTGCGGATGTCAGAGGCACTCACGGCGCCGGAGTATGCCCGCGGGGGTTGCGCCCTACCAGTTTCACCGTACTACTTCGGCAGGACTGTCTTCCCCATCTTCAACACCTGCTTGAAGTGCGTGGCGGTGACGGGGGCCACGCTCAACCGGCCACGGGTGACGAGCGGAAAGTCCTTCAGGCTGGCGGTGGCCTTGATGGTCGCCAGGTCCACCGGCTGCGTGAAGGCGGTGACGGGGCCCATGAAGGTCGCGGCCCAGTCTTCCTCCGGCACGGTGGAGTCCGGGCCCGGTGGGGTGAGCACCTGGGCCACGCCCACCACGGCCTTGTCCTCGTTGGAGTGGTAGTAGAGGCACAAGTCGCCGGGCTTCATGGCCCGGATGTTGTTGCGCGCTTCGAAGTTCCGCACGCCCGTCCACTCCGTCTTCCCGTCCTTCTCCAACTGGGCGTAGGCGTAGACGGAGGGTTCACTCTTGATGAGCCAGTACTGTGGCTTTGCCATGGCGGCGCACCATAAACGCCTTCGTCCGAAACCATGCGCTCCAAAAGCGAAGAGGCCCGGCGCCATGCGGTGGGCGCCAGGCCTCTTTCGTTTCTACCGGACTAGGCCTGTTTCGCGACGCTGGTGGCCGCCGTCGTCGGCGCCTTGTTGGTGAGCAGCGCGCTGCTCGCGTACAGCGCCAGGCCCACCACCGCCACCACCGCGGCCTCCATCTGGGTCGCGAAGGCCACGCCCATCAGGGTCATGGCTCCAGTGCCCATCGCGAACGACGCCGCCACCGCCCCTGCCGCCTTCCTCATCCGACCATCCCCCGTTCTCGCGAGCTCATCACGCGTTGTGGACTTCCCTACCTCGCGCGAACCTCAATCCAAGACGCGTGCCAGCTTCAAAGCCCCCGAAATGGGAAGCGAGGGGGGCCGCGGAGGGAAAAGTCGTTCCCTGATCAGAGCAATGCCTGAAGAAAGCACCGTGTGCGACGCGGGTACGATGCCGGAAAAATTTCCTGAACCCCATGGGGTCTCCCAGGAGGGCAACTCGTAACCCACTGCGATCCATGGGCTTTCCCTCCCTTCAGTACGTGGCACACGCGCTGCTAAGGCAACGGCGCCGGAAGCAACACCCGGCCGCGGTGGGGCCGGGAGCGCGACACACGCTTTTGAGGGAGAGCTGACGATGGGCAAGACGAGCGCGGGGTTCTGGACGGTGTTGGGTGTGATGCTCCTGGGGGGCTGCGCGCACCAGTCGCAGGTGAAGGTGGACAACACGGAGCAGCCCTATCGGATTGGCCGCGAGGACGTGCTGGACATCGCGGTGTGGCGTGACGCGGAGCTGTCCCGGACGCTGCCGGTTCGTCCGGATGGCTACATCTCCATGCCCATGGTGGGTGAGGTCCACGCGGCGGGCAAGACGCCCACGGAGCTGGCCGACTCGCTGAAGCAGGCCTTCCAGCCGTACGTGCAGGAGCCGCGCGTGACGGTGATTGTCCGCGAGGTGAACAGCAGCCGCGTGTTCGTCACCGGCGAAGTGGCGCACCCGGGAGCGTATCCGCTGCGCGGCCGCGTGTCGCTGCTGCAGGCGATTGCCCTGGCGGGTGGCTTCACGGACTTCGCGAACTCGGATGGAATCGTCGTCATCCGCACCGACAGCAAGGGCGGCCAGATTCCGGTCCGCTACAGCGACCTCATCTCTCCGGATGGCGGGCAAGAGGTCATCCTCCGGCCGGGTGACACCGTCGTCGTTCCGTGAGCCGTGGTGACGCAGTGGGCGTCGTGGACGTGGGCGGTGTGGGGCGTACGGGACGGAGGGCGACGGTGAAGGGCAACTGGAAGAAGTGGCTACTCGCGGGCCTGATGTTCGGTGCGCCTGCCGCGCACGGCGCGACGATGTGGGAGCCCCGGCTTCGGCTCACGGCCGAGGAGCGGTTCGACGATGACCTGCGGCTGGGCGGTGACGGCACCGGCCAGTTGATGACGAAGCTGACGCCGCGCCTGGGACTGGAGGCCAAGGACGCGCGGCTCACGCTGGACAGCTTCTACGCGGCCGACCTGCTGATGCGGCACGGCTCCGGCAGGACGACGCTGGACCACCGGGGCGGGCTGGAGGCCCGGCATCAGATGACGCGCCGGCTGCGGTTGGATTCGGCGCTCCGGGTGTTCCGTGTCACGGACCCCAGCTCGCTGCCGCGTGACGGCCTGGCGCGCTCCACGCTGCCCACGTTCTTCGCGCAGGCGACGTTGGGCGTGACGAACCGCGTGACGGAGCGGCTGGACATGCGCGCGGGCTACCGCTTCGAAGCGGTGCGCATCATCGACGTGGGGCAGCGCGCGGGCTACGCGCACACGCCCTCCATTGAAGGGTGGTACCGCACCACGCGCCGGCTCAGCCTGGGCCTGGAGTACCGGTACCAGGGCTTCCTCTATGAGGGGACGCTGAGCCAGTCGCACGGCGCGGCGCTGGGGTTGCGGTATCGGCTTACGCGGCCTACCACCTTCACCATCCGGGGCGGCCCGGTGCGGTACCTGGCGCCGGTGGGCCAGCAGGGTGGTTGGGTTCCGCGAGTGAATGTGGAGCTGCAGCGCGAAGGAGAGATGTTGGATGTGGGCGTGTCCATGGGGCACGACCTGGTGGGCGCCAACGGCTTCACCAACGCGCTGTGGGCGGATTATGCGTCGGTGATGCTGGCGCGTCGTTTCTCGCAGAAGTTCTCGGTTTTCGGAGCGGCCAGCTTCTTCCGCAACGGGCAGGCCCCGTCGCTGGACTGGGCCGTGTTCCGAGGAGCGCCGCGAGTGTCGCAGGGCTACGCGGTGAGTGGTGGTGTGGAGTACCGCATGGACCGGCGCCTGTCGGCGCAGGGTGCGGTGGATCGGATCGCTCAGGTTGGGCTGGCGGATTCGGCGAGCGCGGTGGACCTGACGCGCAATGTGTTCGCCGTCCGTTTGGTGGTGACGCCTTGGTAGCTACAGCGCGTGGGATGGAGGAGGAGCGGAACATGGAGCGAGGGATGACGGCAGACCAGCTTCTGGGAGCCCTGTGGCGGCGCAAGGCCCTGGTCGGTGCCATCGCAGCAGTGGTCTTCTTGGTGGGCGCAGCCATCGTGATGACCCGGCCGAGCATGTACGAGGCTTCAGTGGTGGTCCGCGTGGAGCCGCAGCGGCCGGGTGAGGAGATGGTGCAGCGCACGGTGAGCGAAATCATCGAGCAGCGGCTGCTCACCGTCCGTCAGGAACTGCTGGCGCGCCCGGTGCTCCAGAAGGCCATCGAGGAGATGAACCTCTATCCGGAGATTGTCTCCGAGAAGGGCATGGAGTCCGCGGTCGCGCAGATGCGCAAGGACCTCACGGTGCGGGTGGAGGGTGAGACGGCCTTCGAGCTCACCTACGCCAACCGCGACCCGCAGGTGGCGGCGCAGGTGGCCAACCGCCTGCCGACCATCTTCTCCGAGGAGACGCTGAAGATTCGCCAGGCCCAGGCCGCGCGCGCCACCGACCTCTTCAACGAGGAGATGGTGGCGCTGGGCAAGGCGGTCAGCGCCTGGGAGGGCAAGATCTCCCAGTTCAAGGTGGACCACCTGGGTGAGCTGCCCGAGCAGATGGAGATGAACATGCGGGGCCTGGAGCGCGTGTCGCACCAGCTCCAGACGAAGTCGGAGGAGCTGCGTGTCGCCGAAGGCCGCCGCTCCGACCTGGCCCGCGCTCGCAACGCGGTGGACAGCGAGGCCGGCCGGCTCGAGGCCGCGGAGAACGGGCTCACCCGTTCCCTGGTCAACGCTCGCACCACCTGGACGGAGGACCACCCGGAGGTGAAGCGCCTGCAGACGGAGCTGGACGGCATGACGGCGCGCCGCAAGGAGGCCGAAGGGCGACTGTGGGCCGAGCGCGCCGAGCGCACCCGCGTGGCCACGCTGATTGGCAACATCCAGCAGGAGATTCAGGACCTCCAGAAGCAGGCCGAGGCGTACCAGGGCCGGCTGAACAACACCCCGCGCTGGGCGCACGAGCTGGCGGTGATGAACCGCGACTACGAAATCGCGCGCACCAAGTACCAGAGCGTGGTGAGCCGCAAGGTGGAGGCGGAAATCGCGCAGGAGCTGGAGGCCAAGAGCGCCAAGAGCCTGTTCAACGTCATCTCTCCGGCGGGCGTGCCGGCGACCCCGGCCCGGCCGGACCGCATGGCGGGCATGCTCATCGTCTTCCTCCTGGCCCTGGGCCTGGGGGTGTTGACGGGCGCGGTGCTGGAGATGCGTGACGACAGCCTGCGCGATGGCACCGAGGTTCGCCAGCGCCTGACGCTGCCTGTGCTCGCGGTGGTCCCGGAAATGCAGGGCAAGACGGAGCGGCGGATTCTGATGCCGGCTTCGGGGGCTCGAAACAGCGTGTCTAACCCCACGTCGTTGAACTGAGTCTCGCCGGAAAAAGGACGGAGGACGGACATGGATCAGACGATGGAGCGGGCGGGCAACTTCCTCCCCCGAGTGGATGACAACCCGACGGGCGGCAATGCGGTGGACCGGCGGGTGGTGACGTTGACGGCGCCGGCCTCGGCCGCGGCGGAGCAGTACCGCAGTCTTTATTACAGGCTGGAGCGGATGCGGGACCTGCGGCCGATGAAGGTCGTCGCGCTCACCTCGGCGATGCCGGGCGAGGGCAAGACGGTGACGAGCGTCAACCTGGCGCTCGCCGCGGCCCGGGCGAACCCGGAGCGCCGCATCCTGCTGGTGGATGCGGACCTGCGCCGGGGCGGTGTGGCGGCCACGCTGGGCATGCGCAACAAGACGGGCCTGGCGGAGCTGCTGGCGGGGGACTGCGAGGTGCGGGACGTGGTGCGGCGGTTCAACTCCACGCGCCTGGCCCTCATCCCCGCGGGCGTCACCCCGGAGGACACCGCGCAGGTGCTGGCGAGCGGCCGGATGAAGCAGTTCCTCAAGGCGGTGCGCGAGGGCTTCGACGAGGTGTACATCGACCTGCCGCCCACGCTGCCCTTCGCGGACGCGGCCATCCTGGGCCACCAGGCGGACGGCGTGCTGATGGTCATCCGGGCCAACGTCACGTCGGGCAAGGCGGTGCACCAGGCGGTGGAGAGCCTGGGCGGCGCGCCCATCGTCGGGTGCGTGCTCAACGGCGCGGAGGTGCACTCGGCGCCGTACCTGAAGAACTACGAAAAGAAGTAGCGGCGTGAGGCTTCGGCCCCGCTCCCTGGCGACGGGGGGCGGGGCCTGAAGGTGGGAGAGGGTCGGGCGGGTAGGTCGGAGGGGCACGTGCTCCGCGTTTTTCACCACTATTTCTCTGCAAAGAAACTGACGTTCTTCCTCGCCGAGAGTTCGGCGATCGCGTTGGCCTGCGTGATGGGCGCGGCGGCCTGCGCGGCACTCTTCGCGCCTGACGGGACGCACACGCCCCTGTCGCAGTTGTGGCCGACGTTGCTGGGGCTGGGCGCCGCGTTCGTCATCACCTTCCAGTTCACGCTGTACCTGTTGGACTTGTATGACCTCCGCGTGGCCGCGGAGGACCGGGAGAGGGGATACCGGTTCCTCAAGGCCGCGGGCGTCACCGCGATGGTCGCCGGTGGCGTCATGCTGGTGACGCCCCTGGTGGTGCCGGTGCAGCTTCCGCCCGGCACGCTGCTGGGCGGCGCCATGGGTGCCCTGGTCGGCACGTTGATGGTGCGGGTGTCCATCCGCGCGCTGGTGGGGGCTCCGAGCACGGTCCTCGTCGTCGGCGAGGGCACCAAGGCCCGCGCGGTGGCCAGCGCGATTGAGGCGGGCGGGGAGGGCACCTACCGCATCGTGGGCCTGACGGACCCGCGCACCTCCGGGGAGCCCCTGGAGCAGACGGCGGCCCGGCTGAACGCGGCCTATGTCGTCCAGGCCGCGGATGACATGCGCGGGGCCAACTGGGTGGACAGCCTGCTGCGCTGCCGGCTCGAGGGCCGGCGGGTGTATGAGGCCACCGGCTTCTGCGAGCGGGTGCTGCGCCGGATTCCCGTGCAGTTCCTGCGGGCCAGCGACTTCGCCTTCGCGGACGAGCTCACCGTGTCCCCGCTGCGCCGCATGCTCAAGCGGGGCTTCGACATCGCGGTGGCATCCCTCCTGCTAATGCTGTCCGCGCCCTTCCTGCTGCTGGTCGCGGTGGCCATCAAGCTGGATTCGAAGGGGCCCATCTTCTACCGGCAGGAAAGGACCGGGCTGTTCGGGAGCACGTATCACCTGTGGAAGTTCCGCAGCATGCGCACGGACGCGGAGAAGCATGGCGCGGTGTGGGCCAAGGCGAACGATGACCGCGTCACGCGGGTGGGCCGCTTCATCCGCCGCACGCGCATCGACGAGATTCCCCAGGTGTTCAACATCCTGACGGGAGACATGAGTTTCGTGGGGCCCGCCCCGAGAGGCCAGTGTTCGTCGAGCAGTTGAAGCAGCAGATTCCATTCTACGGCCTGCGGGAGGCCGTGAAGCCGGGCCTGACGGGGTGGGCTCAGATTCGCTACCCCTACGGCGCGTCGGTGGAGGATGCGCGGAACAAGCTGGAGTTCGACCTGTACTACGTGAAGAACGGTTCGCTGTTCCTGGATGTGGGCATCATCTTCCACACCGTGAGGCATGTGCTTCTCGGTCGTGGGGCGCGGTAGGGCATTGCGCTGTCCCGGCCTTCCGTTGAGGGAGGCCGGGAGGTGGGGCCCGCCTGGGGAGGCGGGCTGGGGCGTCGTGGATGGGGGTTAGCGTCATGGTGGGAATGGACATGGAAGCGCCGCTGCCCGCGGAGTGGTCGGAGGCCCGGCGCAGGCTGGAGCTGGAGCGCCAGGGCAACGAGGTGCTTCAGGGGCAGGTGGACCGGCCGACGCGCATCGTCGCCATTGGTGGGGGGACGGGGTTGCCCATGGTGTTGCGGGGCCTGGCCCGGCGCGCGACGCCGAAGGCGCGGGAGCCCGGCATCGACATCACCGCGGTGGTGGCCATGAGCGACGACGGGGGCAGCTCCGGCCGGCTGCGGCGCCAGCACGGCGCGCTGCCGCCGGGGGACATCCGCAACTGCCTGGTGGCGCTCGCGGGCGGGAAGAACGCGCTCAAGGACGTCTTCCAGTTCCGCTTCGGCGGGGCGCGGGGCCTGGCGGGCCACGCGGTGGGCAATCTGCTCATCGCCGCGCTCGCCGAGCTGAAGGGTGACTTCATGGAGGCGGTGCGCATGTCCGGGGAGCTGCTGGGCGCCCGGGGCCATGTGCTGCCGTCCACGCTGGCCTCCGTGCAGCTGGTGGCGCAGATGCACGACGACACGGAGGTGGTGGGGGAGCGCAACATCTGCCGCGCGCACGGCCGGGTGCGCCGCGTCACGTTGAGCCCCCGCTCGCCGCCACCCACGGACGGCCTGCTGGAGGCCATCTACACCGCGGACCTCATCGCCATTGGTCCGGGCTCGCTGTACTCCAGCGTGCTGCCCAACCTGCTGGTGGACGGCGTGGCCCAGGCGCTCAAGGAGACGCGGGCGCTGAAGGTCATGGTGGCCAACCTGATGACCCAGCCGGGTGAAACGGACGGCATGTCCTGCCTGGACCACGTGCAGGCCGTCACGGACCACGTGGGCCCGGTGCTGGACGCGGTGCTCGTCAATGGCACGGCGCCCTCGGAGGAGGCCACCCGGCGCTATGCGCGGCGCGGCTCCTTCTTCGTGGCCGCCAACCCGCGGGACTTGATTGGCGCGGGCGTGGTGCCGGTGCAGGCGGACCTCCTCAAGGCAGGGTCCAGGATCCGACACGACAGCCGCAAGGTTGCCGCCTGCCTGCTGAAGATGGCCCGCAGCGGCTTGTAGCCGCGCTTCTCCATCACCAACTTGGGCCCCCGACATCTCATGGAAGCAAGACACCTTTCTGCCTCGCCGCGCGTTATCGAAGTGACGGAACGCGCGGCCTTCATGGCCCTGGAGTCCGAGTGGAACGCGCTCGTGGAGGCCACCTCCAACGAGCTGTTCTACCGGCACGAGTTCGTCCGCATCTGGATGGACAACTTCGTTCCCGGTGCGACTCCGCGCGTGCTGACGCTGCGGGACGCGGACGGGAGCCTGAGCGCGGTGCTCCCGTTGTGGGAGGAGCGCACCACGCTCTTGGGGGTGCCGGTGTGGCAGTTGTCCGCGGCGGCCAACGCACACTCCTGCCGGTTCGACCTGGTGGCGAAGGCGCCGGACATGGCCGCGGCCGCCTTCGTGACCCACCTGCGCTCGACGGGCGGCTGGGACGTCCTGCGGCTCACGGACGTCCCCGACGGCGGGGGCGCCTGGCGGCTGCACGCGGTGGCGCGCGAGTCCGGTCTGCCCGTGGGCGAGTGGGAGTCCCTGCGCTCGCCCTACGTGCCGCTGCCGGCGACGCGTGACGCCTTCCAGAAGACACTGCAGTCCAAGTTCAAGGCCAACTGCCGCCGCCGGCGCCGCAAGCTGGAGGAGAAGGGCCGGCTCACCTTCGAACGGGTGGACGGTGGGCTGGGCCTGGAGGGCGCGCTGGAGGAAGGCTTCCTGCTGGAGCAGAGCGGCTGGAAGGGCGCGCGTGGCACCGCCATGGCGCAGGACGCGCGCACCCGCGGCTTCTATACGGAGCTGGCGCGCGACGCGGCCTACCGCCAGCGGCTGGCGCTGTACTTCCTAAGGCTGGATGGGCGGCCGGTGGCCTTCCACTACGGCCTGGAATACGGCGGGCGCTACTTCCTGCTGAAGCCCGGCTACGACGAAGGCCTGCGTGAGTGCAGTCCGGGACAGCTCCTGGTGGACGAGGTCATCGGCAGCTGCATCGACCGGGGCCTGCACGAGTTCGATTTCCTGGGGCCGGACATGGTGTGGAAGCGCGACTGGACGAACGAGGTCCGGCGCCACACCTGGCTCTACGTGTTCAATGACTCCCCCTTCGGCCGGGCGCTGTGCGCGGCGAAGTTCCAGTGGGGGCCCGCGGTGAAAGAGGTGGTGTCGCGATGGAGACGATGAAGCACTCTGGCCGGCTGTTCGTGCCGTCACTGCCCACCCTGTGGCCGCACATGCTGTTGTCGCGGCCCAAGCCCGGCGCGCTGCCGCCGTTCTCCTCGCCCAACGTCCGCTACTTCTACTTCGCCCGCAACGCCATCTGGCTGACGGTGAAGATGCTGGGGTTGGACTCGGGCGAGGTGCTGATGCCGGCCTACCACCACGGCGTGGAGGTGGAGGCCCTGGTGGACGCCGGCGCCACGCCGCGCTTCTACCGCGTGGGCAGCCGCTGGGACGTGGACCTGGACGACGTGGCCCGGCGCATCGGCCCCAAGACGCGGGCCCTGTACCTGACGCACTACGCGGGCTTCCCGGGCCCCGTCGCGGAGATGCGCAAGCTGGCGGACCAGCACGGGCTCATCCTCATCGAGGACTGCGCGTTGTCGCTCCTGTCCTCCGACGGCGCGGTGCCCCTGGGGACGACGGGGGACGTGGGCATTTTCTGTCTCTACAAGACGCTGCCGGTTCCCAACGGGGGCGCGCTGGTCGTCAACGGCCCGCGTCAGTACAGCCTGCCGGAGCCGCCCGCGCCGCCGTCCGCGTCCACCTTCAGCCACACGGTGTCCGCGCTGCTGCAGAACCTGGAGCTGCGCGGCGGCATGGCCGGCAGGGCCTTGCGCAGCGCCGTGCGCATGGTGGGCCATGGCACCGTCAAGGCCGCCAGCATCGAGCGCGTGGCCACGGGGACGCAGCACTTCGACCGCAAGCACGTGGACCTGGGCATGAGCCCGCTGACGAAGCGGATTGCCCAGGCGCAGGACCTGGAAGGCATCGTCGAGCAGCGGCGCCGCAACTACTTCTTCCTGCTGGGCCGGCTGCGCGACATCTCTCCGCCGCTGTTCAACCAGCTTCCGCCGGGCGCGTGCCCGTTGTTCTACCCGTTGGTGGTGCAGGACAAGGCGGAGGTGCTGGCGCGGCTGCGCGCGCAGGGCATCGACGCCATCGACTTCTGGAAGCGCTTCCACCCGGCCTGCGACGCGGGGGCCTTCCCAGAGGTGGCGCAGCTGCGGCGCTCCATCGTGGAGATTCCGTGCCACCAGGACCTGACGCCGGAGGTCATGGCGGACGTGGCGCAGGCGGTGCGCGAGGCCGTGAAGTCGGACCGTCGGACGAAGAAGCGCGCGGGTTGAGGTTCATTCAGGCGACAAGGGAGGGGCGGCTGCCCCTCCGGGAGGACGGGCGTTGATTCGGGAGGATGAGCTGTCGCAGGGACCGTGGGCCGCGCAACGGCTGGAGGTAGGCGCCGTGGGCAGCCTCTCCACGCTGGCGGGGATGCGCGAGGAGTGGGCCGCGCTGCTGGACGCGAGCGACTCGGGCCCCTTCAACGCCTGGGAGTGGGTGTACCCGTGGTGCCGGCGCATCGCCACGGGCCGGCGCCCGCTGGTGCTGACCGCGCGCGACGCGGCGGGCACGCTGGTGGGGTTGATGCCGCTGGGCGTGGAGTACCTGGGCGTCACCGGCGTGCCGGTGCGGCGGCTGAGCTTCCTGGGTGAGACGCACGTGGGCAGCGACTACCTGGACGTCGTGGCCCGGCGCGGCCGCGAGCGCGAGGTGGCGGAGGCCTTCGCGCGGATGCTGCACGCGCTGCGCGACGAGTGGGACGTGTTGGACCTGTCCGACCTGCGCGAGGACTCGCCCACGGTGGACGTGCTGCGGCGGACCTTCGCCCGGCAGGACGTCCGCGTGGCGCCGCGCTACGTGTGCCCGTACGACACGCTGACGCCAAGCGAGCCCTTCGACGCGTTCCTCAAGCGCACGGGCCGCCGCGACAACTTCCTGCGGCGTCGCAAGTGGCTGGAGAAGCAGGAGGGCTACCGCATCGAGCGCACCGACGCGCCGGGCGACCTGGCGGCGCCGCTGACGGACTTCTTCCGCCTGCATTCGGCGCGGTGGGCGGCGGATGGCGGCTCGCAGGGCATCAAGGGCTCGGGCGTGGAGGCGTTCCACCGGGACGCCACGCAGTTCCTGGCGGAGCGTGGCCGGCTGCGCCTGTACACGATGAAGGTGGGCGGGCAGGCCGTGGCGTCCGTGTACGGCATCCTCCACCGCGACAGCTTCGTGTACTTCCAGTCCGGCTACGACCCGGCGTGGCGCAACCGCAGCGTGGGCCTGGTGCTGGTGGGGGAGACGTTCCGCGACGCGCTGGAAGCCGGCCTCACGGAGTACGACTTCCTCCGGGGCACGGAGACGTACAAGTCCGACTGGGTGTCGAAGCAGCGGCGCACGGTGTCCGTGCGCGTCCATGCCGGGACGTGGGAGGGCCGCTGGTTCTCCCAGTCGGAGTCCCTGGCGCGCACGCTGCGCAACGGCGCCAAGGCGGCCATGCCGGACACGCTGGTGGAGAAGGTGCGGCGCTTCCGGCGCCGCCGTGCCGCGGTGCACTGAGGGCTGAAAACACCCGCGGCGCCGGCCTTGGCCTCTCCGGGAGGCTGGGGCGGCGCCGCGGGTGCTTCGGGGTGCGCTGCGCTTCAGGGCATGCCGCCCGCGACCTCCGCGCGAAGCTGGGCAATGGCGGGCCCGAGCTGCGGCGGCTGCATGTTGCGGGGCACCTCCACGGAGAAGCGCTCGAAGTGGGCCAGCGCCGTCGCCTTGTCGCCGCGGCGCAGGGCCAGGCTGCCCAGGAAGATGAGGGCCTCCTGCGCGTCCGGCCAGGTGTCCACCAGCTCCGTCAGCTCCGCCTCGGCGCCGGCCATGTCACCCTGGGTGGCGCGCAGCACGCCGCGGTGCACCTTCAGCTCGACGTTGAAGGGGTCCGCCGCCAGGCCCTTCGCTGTGACTTTCACGGCCTCGTCGAACTGCTGCCGGCGGATGAGCTCGTGGCTCAGCATCGCCGCCGCGTCCACGTCACCAGCGTTGGCGTCCAGCCGCGCGCGGGCCTCCTGCATCTCCGGGCCCTCCGGCATCTGCCCATTCATGCCCGCGCCCTGCTGCTGCTGCGCGGTGGCGCGCCCCGGGGCGTGCGGCCGGTGGCCTCCATGCCGTCGGCGCGCGTCTGCTGCTCGGAGACCAGGAGGTCAGCCCAGCCCGCCGAAGAAGACCACGATGCCGGCGCCCCACAGCGCGCCCACGAGCTGCGGATTGCGGGACGCCCACCCGGTGGGAGCCGGGGCCTGGGGCCGGGCGCGGACGCCCTCGCCGGAGGCCTTGCGCTTGAGGTGCTCGTCCTTCGCGCGCAGCGCCGCGGCGGCCTCGCGCTCCAGGCGGGACTTCTCGGCGGCGTACTGCTCCGGGCTCTGGTTGTGCTTCTCCGCCTCCAGCGCGCGGAGCTGGTCGATGAGGGACTGCGCGCGCTGCGTCAGGTCATCGAGCACGCCGTCGCGGGGCTCGGCGGAGGCCAGCGAGCCCTTGCGGCGCTGGAGGAGAATCCAGCCCGCCGCCATCACGAAGGTGACGGCGAGCACGATGATTCCGGGCAACCAATTCGTCGTCTGCGGCTGCATGGCCTGGCGCTCCTAGCGCTCGAGCTCCCGGCGCACGGCCTGGAGGTACGGGTCTTCTTCATCCACCGGAGGGGCTCCAGCGGGCGCGGCCGGGGCCGCCGTTTCTTCGGAAGTCGAGGCCAGGGTCTCCTCCGGAGCGCCCGCGCCGCGCTGGAGCTGCCGCCAGATGACGAAGCCGCCCACGGCGACGAGCGCCACCGGGCCCAGCCACACGAACCAGTTGAAGCCTTCCGCGCGGGGGAGAGGAGCACCCACTCGCCGTAGCGCGCGACGAAGTACTCGACGATTTCGGCGTCGCTCTTCCCCTCGGAGACGAGCTCGCGAATCATGTCGAGCTGCGCCCGCGCCATGGAGGACGGGCTGTCCGCGACGGACAGGCCCTGGCACACGGCGCACCGGAGCTGCTTGCCCAGCGTCTGGACGCGCACCTCCAGCTCCGGCGCGAGCGGGTCGCTTCCCGCCTGCTGGGGCGCGAACTGGCCAGTGACGAGCGTGAAGGCGAGGGACAGGGACAGGAGGGCAGCGGTCATCGAGGCTCCATCGAGCCGTTCCTACCTAGCGCCCCGGGCCAGGATTGGACAGTGAAACCTGAGCGGCGGGGACCCGGCCCGCCGCCCGGGCCGCTGTGCCTACATGGACGCTTCGGGGTTGAGCTGCGCCTGGGCGGCTGCCCGGTGCTCTGGCAGGCCCGTGATCAGCGCGTAGAGGGCATACCCCACGGGCGACGCCGCGAGCAGCTCCACGCAGTGGTCGCCCAGCCGGTCCCAGACCTGCCCGCCCGCCTTCACGTAGGCGTCCACGGTGGCCTCGAACACGGCGTCCACGCCGAGCATCTTCTGGAAGACGAAGTCGCGCGCCGGGTCGCCGACCTTGGCGGTGGTCCAGTCGAGGACGCCGGTGATGGTGTCGTCCGGCGCCAGCAGGACATGCGCGGGGTAGATCTCCCCGTGCGTCATCGCGACAGAGCGGGGCCAGTAGGCGTCGTCGCCCAGCCAGCGCTCCCAGCGCTCGGTGAGGGCCGGCGCGACGTCAAAGGCCTGTTTGACGCGGGCGATGTCGGAGGCCCAGGTGGCGCGGACCTGGTCAGGGGTTTCGATGACGAGGCCCGCCCGCCGGGCGTCCTCGACGTCGATGGCGTGCAGCCGGGCCAGGAGTTCGCCGAACTGGCGGGCGTAGGCGAGGGATTCACGGTCGAAGTGCCACACGGGCTCGCCCGAGGCGGGATTCAACGTCAGCCCGGGTCTGCCCGGCAGCGCGCGATAGGCGATGAGGTTTCGCTGGGCGATGTGCCATTGCGGCACCGCGACTCCGAGCCGAGGGCCGACGAAGTCGAGAATCTTCTTCTCGTCCGCGAGCTTCGCGGAGACGTCTTCACGCCGGGGGATGCGGAGGACCCACAGCGTGTCTTCAAGGTCGCGCGCCATCACGACGCGGTAGTCGAGCCCGGCCTCGTTGACCGACAGGGCGTCGGGTTTGAGCTTCAGCCCGTGGCTGGCGGCGAGCTCGAGAATCTGGGCGGCATCTGGGGGGACGGGGGACATTCGGGGCGTCCTTTCGTGAGGGAGGGGGCGAGGGTGAGGCGCCCCGACCCGCCGCTGCCGGTGTTCCTGACAGGGACGAGGCGGCCGTGGTGATGACGCAAGGCGTCGCTTCTGCGCGAGCCCGTGCCCGGGATGCGGCTGTATCCAGCGCGCCTCCGGGGCACAGTGACATGGACGTTACGCGAGCGAAGCGAGCAGCTTGTCGAGCATCGCGTAGCTCAGGCTGAGGCCCTCTTCCATGTTGGTCTGGAGGAAGCCGTCGCGCTCGTCGGTGGTGTGGAACTGCGACACCGTCGAGAGCTTCGTGCGACCGTCACCCAGGTCCTCCAACGTCGTCGTCTCGATGATGACGTGGGCGGGCATTCCGTCCCACTCGAAGGACTGGACGATGCGCTCGACGGGCGTCACCTCGCGAAAGCGGCCCTCGAAGCCGTACGTGCCGTCGGGGGCGTGTTCGACGAAGCGCCAGTGACCGCCGCGCTGGAACTCGTGCCGTTCGACGACGACCTTGTTGCCGCGTCCCCACCACTGCGCCAGCAGCTTCGGATCCGACAGCGCCTTCCACACGCGCTCGCGGGACGCGTTGAAGATGCGTTCGGTGTGGATTTCACGCTCGTGCGGCGTGGAGAGCTTCAAGGCGGCGGTCGTCTGCGTCGTCATCACTCATCTCCCTTGGTGCGTTCGAGGAACTCGCCGAGGCTGTCGAGGCGCGCCTCCAGCATCCGGCGGTACTGCGTCATCCAGGCCAGCTCGTCTTCCAAACGCCGTGGACCCAGCCGGCAGGTCCGCACCCGGCCGACCTTCTCCGAGGTCAACAGGCCCGCGTCCTCCAGGACCTGCACGTGCTTCTTGATGCCCGTGAGGGTCATCGCGAAGCGCTCGGCCAGGTCGCTGATGGAAGCCTCACCGCGTCCGAGCCGTTCGAGGATCCCCCGACGGGTCGAATCCGAGAGCGCGGCGAAGCCCGCATCCAGGCGTTCATGAAACTGAACCATATGGCTCAGTATTGGTTTGGATGGGGTTTGTTGCAAGGGAAATGTGAAGGGGCATGCAGCCCGCCACGGTGGAGGCCGGGCGGGCGGGCAGGCCGGGTGCTGCGCGTCGCCTGGCGTCCTCAGGGCGCGAGCGCGTCACGGATGAGCGGCGCGAGGTCCCGCTCCAGGTGGTAGCTGAAGTCGCCGACGCCGCCCCCCGAGCCCGTGAGCTCCAACTGCATGCCCAGGATGGCGTAGTAGCCGCTGTCCCGGTCCAGCCAGGGCGTGAAGCCGAAGGCGCCCGGGGAGCTGATGCGCGTGCAGCCCAACGCCGGTGTCAGGCATTCCAGCCAGGCCGCGAGCCCATAGGCGGAGGGATAGCCAAGGTCCGCCATGGGCGAGTTGCCGATGATGGCATCGGGATAGGGCTCACGTGCCTGAGCCGTGAAGAGCGCCGGAGTGCCCACCGTGAGCGCGGCCGTCTGGCCTTTGTGGAAGGTGAGCGACAGGAAGTCGGCGTACTCCGTCATGGACGCTTGGAGGCCGCCTCCAACGAGTGGGTTCTGTGTGCCGATGCGCTCCCGCGGCATCGTGAAGTAGGTGACCTGGGAGGGCTGGCCCAGCGGCTGGCGAAGGATCTCGCTGAAGAGGGTGTTCCACGACTTGCCCGTCACGACCTCCGCCATGCGCGCGGCCACGTGAAGGTGCGTGCCGCCGTAGTCATAACGAACGCCCGGTGCGGCCAGGGGGGGAAGCGTGCTCAGCGTGGTGACGCACGCGGCCAGGGTGGTGAGGGGGTTTTGCAGGCACTCATGATTGGGCCGCATCCCCGACGTGAAGGAGAGCAGATGGCGCAGGGTGATGTTGGCCTTCGTCCCCGTCCAGCCGAGCACCGAGCCCGTCGTCGAGTCGAGGCTGAGCTGACCTCGCTTGATGAGCTCGAAGAGGACGATGCCCGAGACGAGCTTCGACGCGGACGCCACGGCCACGCGTTGGTCGGGCGTGAAGGTCCCCAGCATGTGCTGGAAGACGAGGTTGTCATTGCGGTCGAAGACCATCAGCCCGAGGTCGGAGACGCCCTCCGCCGCGGCGCGCTGCACGAGCAGGGCCCGCACGGCGTTCCAGCCGGAGAGTTGTGCTTCCTGCGCGTCCAGCGCGCGCGGGTCCTCGGGGGCCGCCACCTCGTCTGGGGCGGCGGTGGTGCCACAACCGTACAGCAGGCTCGCTACCAGAAATACCGGAAGAGTTCGCATGCCCCCTCCAACACGGGAGGGGGCGGGAAGTCGCGGTGGAGACTCAGAAGCTTCCGTCCACCAGCAGCCCGCCGGTGTGCGGACCGATGACAGGCGTCAGGCGGGCCTGGATGACGTTGGAACGCTTGCGAGGGGCTGGCGCGGGGACATCCGTCGGGCCCAGTTCCTGGCGCAGGCGTTTGTTGTGGCCATCCGCCAGTTCACGCGCCTCGCTGGCGTTGATGGGATGGGGGTTGCGAAAGACGCCCCACATCAGGAGCCCGGCGCCCACCATGCCCACGCCTGCTCCCACCCAGTATCTCGTGGCGGTCCGCGCTTCCGCGGCGTCCCTGCGGCGCCAGCAGGACTCGAAATCGGGACCCAGTGAGCAGTGGGAGTCGGGGCTGGACGCCAGCGAAGCGATGGCGAAGGTGAGGCCTCCCACCGCTGCGACTCCGCCGACGATCTTCAGGGTGAGCTTCGTGGTGCTCCTCGACTGATATTCCGCCAGCAGGTCATCACGGCCGAGCTTCTGGTAGAACGCCTCGCCTTCGAGCGGCTTCTTGTACTTCCCTTCATAAGGGACGGACCATTGGCGCGGTCTGCCTACGATGGCCACTGACGAATACATGAATGCCAGGGTGACGTAGTCATCAAACCCGATGTGCCGGAGCTCGTATTGCTCCTGGGCCTCCTCGGGGCTGAGGGGGGGGCCGGGCTCGGCGAGGGGAGCGGGGTTTTCCGCTTCCTCGTTGGCGAGCGTAGGCGTGGTCGTCAGGAGGGCAATGATTGCCACGAATCGGAGCATGGGCGCGCGCTTCATATGGGAAGTGCCACGACGACCGCAAGGCCATGGCCTGACGTCCCTTGCCCGCGGCGATGTGCCAGGGTTTGCCGCGACATTCCTGGAGACGTCACTCCGGCCGGTGCGCTATCTGCCCCAGGTGTCTGGCCGAGGTGAGCGGCGTTGCCCGCGCGCGGCCACCCAAAAAGGGGCACACCGTGGAAGACGCGTCGCGGTACGAGCAGATGCGGGCCATCATCGACGACGTGATGCCGGGCGTCGAAAACCTCGGTGTCGGTGACCGTGGAGACGGCCACTGGCGCCTGGTGCTGGACCTGGTGAATCAGGACACGGCGGAGGTCCTGGAGCGAGATATCGCGTCGTCGGACGGGGATATCCGGAGGCCGGAGCTCCTCGCGAAGCTGGGGTGGACGGAGCGCGTCGAGGAGATTGCTCGGCGGATGCGCGCCCTGGACTTCGTGTCCCCGTGGGCGGTTCCCGCCGTGCTGAAGCAGCTCGAGGTCATGGCCCGCGAGGTCCTGAAGGGCTCGGGTTTCGACCCCGTGGTGTGGCAGGACGACGAGGGCCACTACCAGGTGTGCGTGGAGCTGCTGTTCGAAGCCCGGTTCAAGCTCGAATACCCGGTCCTGGCCACGACGCGTGGCGATGTGCCCATGCCGAAGCTCACCAAGACGCTGGGGTTGCGCGCGCATGCGGAGGCGCTGTCACGGCGCCTGCGCGAGCGGGCCTTCGTGCCGCCCGCGCTGACGGACGAAGAGGCTGCCCCGATTCCAGCGGCGCTGGCGGAGCTTCGCCGTACCTTCGATTATGCCACCTGCCCTCTGCCCGAGGTCTCGGACTACAGCGGGGGCGGGGAGTGGGACGACCTGGTCGATGACCGCGTGCGCCGTGTGGTCTGGAAGGCCTTCGAAAAGGCAGTGCGGGCGCGCATCGAGGAGGAGAAGCACTGGCCGGAGGTCATCGAGGCGGACCGCCTGGAGGCCGCCTTCGACGACTTGAACCAGGCGGGCATCGTCGCGCTGATGGGCGCGACGGAGACACTGAGCGGAGGGTGGACCTGCGTCCGCGAAACCGCGACGGAGCGAGCGCGCCACGGCGCGGAGTCATGGGCCGCCGCGTTCTTCCACGAGCAGGACCTGGACCACGCGCTGAAGGGCCATTCGCTGTGCATCGCCTTTGGCACACTGGAGGGCGAGGAAGTCACCGACGAAGACGCGAAGGTCGCCGAGGCCATCGTCGAGGCGCTGCGCAAGCACGGCCTGGAGCCGGAATGGAACGGCAACGTCCACACCCGTGTCACGGTGAAGCCCGCGTTCACCTGGCGCCGCAGGCGCTCCCACGTCGACACCTCCGAGGTCGTCAGGGTGGGCGGCTACGGCCTGATTCCGTCGATGGTGGACCTGCTCCCTCGCGTGAAAGACGTGACCGTAAGGGCCGACGCCCTGTTCCTGTACGACCTGGACCGGATGCACTCGCGCACCTTGGAGTCGCTCACGTTCGAGTTCAACCGTGAGTTCGAGGCGAGAAGCGCGCTGCCCGACCTGTTGGACCGCGTGAAGGGGCGCTTCCCCAGGCTCAGGAACCTCACGGTGACCGACCGAAGCGGCTATTCGGAGACCGTGCACTTCGAAGGCTGAGCCACGGGGCGGCGCGCCGCTCAGCCCGTCTTGTTCGTCCACAAGACGTGGGCGAGCAGATAGGGCCGCTTTGGCAGCACGTTGTCATTCTGTGAGGGGATGTCAGTGAGCGCAGTGCCCCGCTGCGGTTCAAAGTACCTGCACCGGTAGCCTCTCACCGTGGCGTGTTCGTAGTCCGCGGGTGCGACGAATTTATAGCCCTTGTCGGGCTTGAACATCTGCGGGTGCGGCGCGCTGTTGGGCGTGTAGGGCGCCGGTTCGACGAAATGGGGGGCTTGCTTGAGTTGGAAGGGGCCGAGGCCGAAGGAGGTTTCGTAGAGCCACCAGCCATCGCTCCGACGGACGCACGCCACCCAGTGATGACGCGACGTGGTTCGTTGCAAGGCATTGTTGCCTTGCGCGGGAGCCGTGGGGGGCACCAGGAATTTTCTCTTCGGCACGTAGTCGATGCCGTTGTAGTTGAAACGAGCCCTTGCCGCGGTCGGGGTGGAAAGGGCGGTTTCAACGCTGACCTCCGCGCTCTCGATGCCATGCACGGCAAGGCAGTTGATGAAGAGTTGAGCGAATGAGGTGCAGCTCGCGTTGACCTTGCGTCCCGCGTTTTCCGTCCCCAGGTCCAACCGACGAAGGCGTGCGGCCAGGAAGAATTCGTCCTCGGGGAGGGGGTCCACCGTGAGCCAGTACCCCAGACCCGAGGGATGGGGATCCGGCGTGCCGACGAACTTGCTCCAGATGGCGTCGAGGACCGCCGCGGAGCCCTGTGCTCCGTCCGCCCAGGTGCAGCCGTAGTACAAGGCATCCAGGTACGCCCCGCCCTGGTACATCCTGATGTTGTAACGCCCGGGCTTCGGCACGGCGTCCACGATGAAGAAGGTGTGCTTCGTCTTCTTCGTCAACGGGCTGTATTCAAGGCCGCTCTCCGCCACCGCCCAGGTGAGCTCGACGCCCGAACGCATCGTCACCGCGTTGGGAATGCCATGGAGCGGAAGGGTCACCTCTCCGATTCCCGCATCGTTGAACTGAATCTCGGCCTGATCCGTGAACAGGCCTTGCCCCGTGCCGGGATGCTCCGCCGCGCGCACCCAGCGGCTTCCTGGGTTCGTTGCCTTCCCCAACGGCGTGCTGGCCTTGAGCAGGACACGGACCATGGGCTGTGGCGTGGGCGTGGACGAGCCGGACCTCACATAGGCGACGGGCCAGCTCGTCTCGATGAGTTTCCTCATCCTGCCGTCAAGGGACGTGTCTTCGGGGCGCCAGTGGGGTTCTCCATTCGTGGGGAAGGGCTGGGGGGGATTCAGCTTGTCAACCGGCATGGCGCTGCCCGAGGGGAGGCAGTAGACGGGGTCGTCCGCACGCGGGAAGACATAGAACTCCACGGGGATGTGATTCTCGAAGAAGATGCTCTCCACCGCGAAGACGACATCGGATGGGGGCTGGTCGCACGCGTATATCGGAGGGGATGCGTTCCCGGGCGCCGTGCGAGCGTGCAGTTCCTGAAGAGACTTCGCGTCCTGGACGACTGTGGTCTGGTAATCCATGGGGCTGCGTCACCGGGTTTCGCGCGGCGGGTGGGAAAGCGGGAGGGCCGCGGCGGCCTGCCAGTCCGCGTCCGTGGCGCTCTGGAACAGTCGCGTCATCTTCTCCCGCGGAGGAATGTCGGGGTCCGCCAGCAGCCGCTGGAAGGGCGGATGTGCGTCGAACGCCTCCGAAATGATGATGCTGAGGAGCCCGAAGGCGTGCAGGTCCCGGTCGTCGCGCAGGCCGAAGCTCCGGGCCCGGCGAAGCGATGTTGCCACCCGGTGCCGCACCTGCTCCCGGGGCTGTCCCACGACGTGACCGGGATGCTCCACATAGAGCCGGTCGACAAGCTTCGAGACGCGGTGGTCGTCCGTGGCCGCCGCCAGGGCGTCCAACTGGGCCTCACGGATTCGGAGCATCGGAACTCCTGTCGTTGTCGGGTGCGCGCTCGAAGAACACGAGGACATCGTCGAGCGAGAACTTCGGATTCCGGTTCGGCGCGCGCAGGAGCTGCTGGAAGCCGAGCTTCTCCAGCACGCGGAGGGACGCGGTGTTGCTCGCCAGGACGCAGGTCCTGACCCGGTCGAGCTTCAGCGTGTCGAAAGCAAAGTCGAGCACGCACCGCGCGGCGCGTGTCGCGTGGCCACGCCCCCAGTAGGGCCGGCCAATCCAATAGGAGAGCTGCGCCGACCGCTCCCTCGGGGACAGGGAAATCAGCGAGCAGCAGCCGATGAAGCCATCCCGAGGATGAACCACGGCGAAGTGGTAGGCCTCACCCTGAGTCCGAGCCTCCATCGCCGAGTCGATCCACGCCTCGGCATGACCAGGGGGAAGGGGCGAAGGGAGATTCGTGGTCGCGCTGACCGCGGCATCCGAAGCAAGTGTCTGGAGCGCCGCCGCATGCAGGCGCATCACAGGCTCCAACAGGATGTCGTCGCTCGGGGGCGCGCCAAGCATCGATACAATTATTGCAGAGGTGACGCGGGAATTCGCAGCACATCCGGACATGACGGCGAAGTTCTCCAGCCCTGCCCCGGGGATGGGTGGGCGCCTCGCGGTTCCTGGGTATGCTCCGCCCCTACGATGAAGACCGGACCCGCGGAGCCGCTGCGCCTGCCTGAGTACCTTCCCGCCCTGGACGGGCTGCGCGGCGTGGCGGTGCTGCGGGTGATTGCCTATCACTCGCTGACAGGACTGCGCAGTGCGTCACCAGGCTCGCTCTTCCAGGTGGGGTGGGCGGCATCCTGTTCGAGTACGCGGTGCTGCTGGCGCTGACGGTCATCTCCTGGCGCTGCTTCGAGCGGCCCCTGCTGCGGCTCAAAGGACCGCTTCACGCACACGGACGCCCCCGGGAAGGCCGTGGCGCCGTCGGCCTGACACGGGGCTGCGGCTCGGCGCTCGTGCTACGAGCGCGGAGTCACCCAGATGGCGCTGTGCGGCTCCGGCGCATTGGGGGATTCCTCGGCCGTGTAGAAGTAGGCCGCGACCGCGGCGCGTCCCCGTCCCTCGGGGCACGCCAGCGCGGCGGGGTGGCCGTGCCAGTGGTCGTCGCCGTGGGTCATGACGACCAGTCGGTCCAACACGGGTGCGATTCGCGTCTCGCAGCGGGAGAGGTCCGCGTTCCACAGCTCGAGGTCGCCGCCCCAGGCGGGCTCCCAGCCAGGGTTCAGGTAGTAGAGGACGGTGAGCCTGCGGGTGAGGGCTCGGAAGCGGTCGCGGTTGAAGTCGGCGTGCAGCGCCAGATGGCCTCCCCGCAGCGTGAGGTGCAGGCCGGCGCCCCGGAAATGCGGATCCGGGATGAGTCCCTGCACCCCGGTGAGTGACTCCAGGAAGTCGATGAACGCCATTCCGGAGAACTCCGAGAGCAGGTGTCGGAGCGGTCCGGGCACGTCCTCGAAGGCCTTGCGTTGGAGCTGGCCCAGGCGTGCCGCCTGTTCGGCGTGATCGCGTCGCTTCCAACTGGCTTCGGTCGCGCCCGGGAAGACCGCGGCCAGTTCGGACGCCAGCGACTCTCCCAGGAAGCCGTCGATGACGGCGTGGGCGTGGGGCCGCGCAGTGCCGTAGCGCTCACGATGGACCAGCGCGACAGCACGGAGCGCCGTGCGGTTGAAGAAGAAGCTGGGCCCCCGCAGCGGGCCTTCTTCGAGGGTTGCGATGCTCACGGGCCCCCCTATAGCAGAACGGGCCGCGAGCACGGCCTGTGCCCGGGGCGCGCGGGACGGGCGAGCAGGCGCGGCGGGCGGACGCTCAGGACACCGCGCGCAGTCCGGCGCGAAGGGCGTCGGCATCGGTGTGCGCCAGCAAGCGCTCCGTCTCTTCGTTCATCTGCTCCCACAGGGGCAGCGCGGACTGGAGGAGTTGATGCCCCGCGTCCGTCAGCGTCAGCAGCCGTCCCCGGCGGTCCGCCGGGTCGACGGAGGTCTTCACCAGCCCGCGCCTTTCGAGCGGCTTGAGGTTGGCCGTCAGGGTGGTGCGGTCCATCGCCAGAAGCTCCGCGACCGGGCCGATGGACGGTGGCTGGGGGCGGTTGAGCGACATCAGCAGGGAGAACTGTCCGTGCGTGAGGCCCACGGGGCGCAGGGCATCATCGAAGCGCCGCGCCAGGGCGCGCGCGGCCCGCTGGACCGACAGGCACAGGCAGTGGTCACGGACATGAAGCGTCGTAGCGAACGGGACGGCTCGGGACATTGACAGGGGTGATTATGTTGATATCAACCTTTCTTGTCAAAGCAGGGAAGCCCCATGGGAGAGAGTCATGGCCTACATCGATGGATTCGTGGCCGCGGTGCCCGCGGTGAACAAGGACGCCTACCTCAAGGCATCTGCCGAGGCCGCGCCGCTGTACAAGGAGTTCGGTGCGACGCGCTTCGTTGAGAATTGGGGTGACGACGTCCCCGAAGGCAAGGTCACCGACCTCCGGCGCGCGGTGAAGGCCGAGCCTGGGGAAATCATCGTCTTCTCCTGGATGGAGTACCCCAGCAAGGCGGTGCGCGACGAGGCGAACGCGAAGTCGTTCAGCGACCCTCGGATGCAGTCGATGGGCGAGCAGATGCCGTTTGATGGGAAGCGGATGATCTACGGCGGCTTCGTGCCCAGGGTTCATGAGCGCGGAGGCGGAAGCCCGGGCTACATCGACGGTTCCCTCGTGCCCGTGCCGGTCGCGAACAAGGACGCCTATCAGGCCATCACGTCCACGCTCGCGGAGGTGTTGTTGGATTGCGGCGCGACGCGTGTCGTTGACGCGTGGGGAGATGACATCCCCGACGGGAAGCTCACGGACTTCAAGGGCGCGGTGAAGGCCACGCCTGAAGAGCAGGTCGTCTTCTCCTGGATTGAGTGGCCTTCGAAGGCGGCTCGTGACGCGGGGTGGGCGAAGGCCACGGCCGATGCACGCATGCAGCCGGGCCAGACGATGCCCTACGACCAGCGCCGCATGGTCTTCGGTGGCTTCGTGCCGCTTCTGGATGAGCGGACAGGCACGGGCGCATAGGCCACCGCGCTCCGGTGGGGCCAGCTCAAAGGAAGTGGATGAGCCCGATTCCAAGCGTGACTTCGACGGTCGGCCGGGGCCCGAAGCCGAGCCGGATGTCCTCCCAGCCGCCGCGTCCGACGAGCACAGCTGTGAGCGCGCGCCCGGAGGCCGAGGGAGGGTCCCAGCCCCGCGATTTCGGTGTCGCGGGTGGCCGTACGGACGTGGAGGCCCAACTGGGTGGAGACGCCGAGCGGGAGATCGTCGCGCTGACGTGCGAAGTTCGTCCAGTACGCGGCGTCGATGCTGATGGCCGCGTTGTCGTAGCGCTGGCGGGTCTCGATCGCGAGGCCATCCGTCTCGTCGGTGCAGGGGGAGGGGAGGAGAACGCCCATCCCCATCTGATGGGAGCCGACGAGCAGGTCATTCAGTATCTGGCGATCGCCTGGCGCTCCGAGCGAGAGCAGGGGCAGCTCCGCCGCGGCGCGGCCGGGGCCCAGGACGGCGAGCCAGAGCACGGTGCAAAGAATGATGCTTCGGCGAGATGCGGCCCTCGAACCACACGAATCCCATTGCCAGAACATGGCCTTGCTCCCTCCTGTGTCGGATGGGAACAAGGTAGAAAACGGCCGGGAGCGCATCATCACAGCGGCCTCATGATTGCGTCCTGAGCACCGCCCCATCAGGGCAGCCCCTTACCCGCAGGCCGTGAAGGGGCTAGCGTCGGCGCCCATGCGAACGTGGACGTGGTGCGTGTTCCTGGCGTGTTGGGTCCTTGGCGCCCCGGCCTTGGGTGTCACCGTGGAGGAGGTACCTCGGCTCGCGGCCGGGTCCTGGTCCGTGGACATGACCCGCACGCTCGCGCCACAGACGCTCGCGGAGGTGGACCAGCTTGGCAACGCCCTGGTTCATGACGGAAAGGGCCAGCTCGTGGTGGTGGTGGTCGACACGACCGGGCGCCGCGAGCCCCGCGACTTCGCGCTGGCGCTCTTCAACCAGTGGGGCATCGGCAAGGCCGGCCGCGATGACGGCGTGCTGCTCTTCGTCGCGCTCAAGGACCGGGCGGCGGAAATCATCCTGGGCGACGGGGTGGATGGCCCCGCCGATCAGGCGATGAGTGATGACATCATGGCGACCGGAGTGGTGCCCGCCTTCAAACGCGGCAGTCCGGACGACGCGGTGCTGGAAGGCGCTCGCCGCTTGCACAGTCTCGTCGTGACGACCGAGCTCAATCAGCCGCCGGCCGCGGATGCGGAGGACCCGCACTGGTACAACCCGGTCCATGAGGCCGCCTACACGGATGCGTTCGACTTGCCTGTCTTCGGAGAAGTGCCGCCGGAATCCGAGGGAGGGTTCAACGTAGCTGCCCTCGCGGGCAGCCTGGGCTTCGTCGGAGCCCTGTGCATCGCGGGCCGGGTGCTGTTTCGCCGTCTTCCTCGCTGGTGCCAGCGGTGCCGCAACCCGAGGACGCGGCTCGATGAGGAATCGGAAGACACCCACCTGGATCCGGGACAGCTCCGGGAGGAGCAGCTTGGCTCGGTGGACTACGACGTGTGGTGGTGCGAGCCCTGTGAGAACGCCGTGGTGGAGCGCTATGGCACCCTCTTCACGCGGCATGTCCGGTGCGGAAAGTGTCGCTATGTGACGGCCAACAAGACGAGCCGGACGCTTCGCAGCGCGACGTACTCCCATGGTGGGGAACTCGAGGTCACCGTGCGCTGCAAGCACTGCGAGCACACCTCGAAGTCCCGCCACAAGACGCCGAAGCTCACCCGCTCCACGTCGAGTTCGTCCAGTTCGTCGAGCCGGAGCAGCTCCTCTGGAGGCGGGCGCTCGTCAGGTGGCGGTTCGAGCGGGCGCTGGTAGCGCCGAGGCTTCGCGGACGGAGCGCCTGTCCCCTTGGCTAGACGACGTCGTCCTGCTCCTGGGCCGTCGTCCGCTGGTCATAGGCGATTCGCGCCCGTTCGACCTGTGCGATGTTCGCGTTCATCCACGCATACAGGGTCTTGAATGGCTCCAGCAGCGAGCGGCCCAGCGGCGTCATGGCGTATTCCACGCCGACGGGGGAGATGGGGATGATGCGGCGCTCAATCAGGCCGTTGCGTTCCAGTCGGCGCAGACACTGCGTCAGGGCCTTCTGGGTCAGCCCTTCGATGCGGCGGCGCAGCACGTTGAAGCGGTGGGGGCCGTAGCCGAGCAGGGTGAGGACCATCATCGACCACTTGTCCGCCACCTGGTCGAATAGGACGCGGCTGGGGCAATCGGCTGAAAACACCTTCAGGGGGAGTTCAGCGGGCAAGGTTTCCTTCGGGATACCTGGGCGATTCAAGGTGCCTCCTTGACGCTAGGTATCTTCCGGATACCTATTGCGCACCTCAAAAACGGAGCGCTTCGCCCCCCCCATGACTGCTGCTTCCACCGACATCCTGTTCCAGCCCTTCCGGCTGAAGTCGCTCGAGCTCGCCAACCGCATCGTGATGGCGCCCATGACGCGGATGTCCGCGCCTGACGGCATCCCGGGGGAGACCAATGCCGCCTACTACCGTCGGCGCGCCGAGGATGGTGTTGGCCTCATCCTGTCCGAAGGCACGGTGATCAAGCGGCCGGCCTCACGCAACGACAGCGGTATCCCTCTCTTCCATGGCGAGCCCGCGCTGCGCGGCTGGGCCGGGGTGATTGAGGCCGTGCACGCGGCCGGCGGCCGGATGGGACCGCAGCTCTGGCACACCGGAGGTGCCTCCAGTCCGCGCGGTTGGAATCCAGGCGCTCCGGTGGAGACGCCGTCTGGCTTGAACGCGCCGAACGAGCCGAGCGGTGTGGCGATGAGCGACGAGGACATCGCCGACACCATCGCCGCGTTCGCCCGGGCCGCCGCTGATGCCAGGCGTCTGGGCTTCGACGTGGCCGAGCTTCACGGCGCCCATGGCTACCTGATTGACCAGTTCTTCTGGGAGGGAACCAATCGCCGCGAGGACCGGTACGGCGGCGCGACGCTGCGGGAGCGCGCCCGTTTCGCGGCCGAGGTGCTGGCCGCGGCGCGCAAGGCGGTGGGGCCGGACTTCCCGCTCATCCTGCGCGTCAGCCAGTGGAAGCAGCAGGACTTCAAGGCGCGCCTGGCCACCACGCCGGACGCGATGGCGGACTGGCTGGTGCCCTTGGTGGAGGCCGGCGCGGACGTGTTGCACTGCTCGCAGCGCCGCTTCTGGGAGCCGGAGTTCCCGGAGCTTGATGGCGAGAACGGCCTGAACTTCGCCGGCTGGGCGAAGAAGCTGACCGGCGCGGTGACCATCTCCGTGGGGTCGGTGGGCCTGTCCGGCGACTTCATTGGCGCCTTCGGTGGCAAGGGCTCCACGGTGGTGGGGCTGGAGGCCCTGGTGCAGCGGATGGAGCGTGGAGAGTTCGACTTGATCGCCGTGGGCCGGGCGATTCTCAGCGACCCGCTCTGGGTGACCAAGGTCCGGGCCGGCGATAAGGCCGCGCTGAAGGACTTCAACCCGGCAGCGCTGGCCGAGCTGATTTGACCTGACACGTCGCGATTGCACTGCCTTGCTTGACACCCTCCCGCGGCCTCGCGAGCGCGGGAGAGGCGCTCGCGCTTCGAGCGGAGTGGGAAGGCTGGCGTGAGAGGGCCCGATTGCGCTCTGGCCCTTCCAGCCGGCGTTGAGAGCTCCGCACGGCCGCCTCAGCGGAGATGGCCGTCCTTGTCGAGGACGCCCGCGAGCTTGAGGGCGCTGGCCTGGGAGGTTTCGCCCTTGGTGCCGACCACGGGAACCTGCTGGTTGCCCACCGGGATGTAGCCCAGGTCACTGATGCCACTGCGGGCCGTGGGCAGGGGAAGCCCGCTCTTCCACGCGCCCGGTGTCTGCATCACCGTATTGAAGGCCTGGGGAGACGTCACGACCACTCCGCGGAGGTTTCCGTTGTTGAGCGGGATGTTCTGCCAGTGCACCTGCTCGTTCTGAACCTTGCTCTGTCTCCCCGACACGGTGGTGTTGAAGGCCGTGTTGCGCTCCGCTTCGCTTTGCTTGCTCCAGAGCGGCGCGCGTTGGAGTGGATTGCCTTGGGGCAGACCGTGCTGGTCATCACGCGACGAGCCGGGCACCTTCCCCATGCCGTCCGTGGTGCTGGCACGCCAGCCATTGTTGTTCTGGAGCAGGTTGGGGTTGAGTACCAACTGCGCGTTGTTTTTATTGCTGCCCACGCCGTAGCCCTGGGCTTGCCATTTGTCCTGATGGGTTCCCTGGGCTCGGGTGTAGACCCCGAGCGCCCCACCGCCTTCAGCGTCCTTGGGGCGGCGGCTGTAATCCCCATTGGGGCCTTGCCGGTTGTAAGCGGAGCTGAGCTGGCCGTTCTCGAGTGCGGGCTTGAGGTACGCGGCCGGCATTCCGTGCGTGAGCGTCGAGACCCTGTTCGTGTTGAGTGCGGGGACCGCATCATTCGTCTGCCGCAGGGGCGGGGGCTGCCCCTGGCTGAACGTCTGTGCCGGAGGCCCGAGCGTCCCCGGCGTCTTGGTGGGTGGTTGCGTGGGCCGCGCGTTGGGATGTGCGGGGCGGTTGTTGTCGCTCGGGGGACGGTACTGCGGGGCCTGCGGGGGCCTGCTCAACGTGGGGATGCGGGGCATGGGGATATTCCTCCTGTGACTCCCTCCTGGCCCGCGGGGCGAACCGGGGAGGTGCGTGTCTTTGCAGAAGGTTGTCGCAATTCACCCCGGGGGAATTGCCTGCCTCCAAGTCCCAGTTCCCGTCCTGTCGAGGACGGCCTCCGGCACGAAATCACAGCCATTCAAAGACGGGCCCTCGTGCGGGGTCCGTGGTGAGGATGAATACACCCTGAAGCATCTCGAGCAGCTCCATGGGAACGGCCACGGGGTGTGCGGGCGAGGCGGGGGCTCCGCGCTGCCCGGTGTGCGCCAGGCTTCCGTCCTCCAGGAGGATGGCCCAACGCACGCCACCTGCTCGCTCGGAGTGGGGTTGGTGGCAGTGCCGCGCCACCGCGGCGCGGGCATTCCCGGGGAGCTCGGGCAACGGCGTCATGCGCGGGGGCGCCGCGAGCCTTCCATCGGACCGGAAGCGGACCTCCGCGAGCATGGGACGGCGTGGGTCCTTCTGCGACGCCGCCACCAGCGCCGCGTGCACGAAGCCTGCTTCGTCAATCCAGACGCCCGGCTCGGAGTCGGGAATCGCGCGCAGGCCGCGAAGGAGGGTGCTCGCCGCGCGGCTCAGTCGGCCCGTCCCCGTGGCCCGCACGTGCTGTACCTCCAGTCCGCCTGAAGCCTCGCTCACGAGCACGATGCTGATGCCGTTGCCCACGGACCCGGGTTGCAGCGTGGCACGTGCCGCGACGGGCGCGGACGCGAGCCGAACGCGACCCACTTCCTTGCCGGGCGTGACGTGGGTGGCCTCCAGGCTCGATTGAAAGCGCACCAGCCGCAGGTCCGTGCCTCCCGCGCCGATGACGGGCACGAACAGCTCTCCGGCATGCGTCTCCAGGGGCGGGCGGACGAGCCGGTCCGGCGGTGCCTCCAGCTCGAAGCGGAAGGGCGCCGTGGAGGTCGCGGGGGGCGCCAGCGCGAGAATCGAGGCCCCGCTGCGCCACAGGACCCAGCTCACGGCCTCACCGCCCGGTGCATCGTTGGTCCACGGAGCCATCGCATCAGTGGCCCCGGGCTCCACGGCGCCCAGTGCCTTCGAGGTCCTCCGGGCGACGCCGCGCCCTTCCTCGTCCGTCTCGTCAACGAAGACGGCCTGCATCAACAGCGTTCGTCCCTCCAGTTGCTGGAGCCAGACGGCGCCCACTCCGGAGTAGGGGCCTCCCCCGAGCATCACCCCCGCCGAGGCCGAGCCTGGCCGCCCCGTGAGGACCTCGAACTCGACAGGCGCCGAGACGGTGTCGATGCCCGCGGCGCGGAGCCGGGCCGTGAGCAGGTAACGGCCCGGCTTGCGGATGGGCGCCCATTCCTGGATCGGCACGATGGATTCGAGCACCCGCCCGGCTCCCAACTGGACCTCGGGCGCGACAACGCCCCCGAGCGGCTGCGTGCCCTCTCGCGCGATGACGGTGTAGTGGCTGACGTCCTGTCCCTTCGGGTACTCGGGGCCCGTGAGGGTGTACGTCAGGGATTGGTCGGAGTGCCGGAAGGGGTCAGGAAACGCCACGGGCGTGGCGCTCTCGTTGGAGAGGACGATTCTCACGTCCAGGTCTTCCGAGGTGACGAGCTGCGCCTTGGGCAGTCTGAGTTGAATGCGCATGGGCACACCTCCAGGAGGTGGCGCGGGCGCCACCTTGGCTTGGGACGGAGTGGGGGCGGGGCTCGCGGCTGACAGCGTGACCACGAGCAGCCAGGGGCAGGGGAGGAAGAAGGCGCTCATGGTCGCGCGTTTCGTGCTCCGTCACAGTCCAGGGCGTGGGTGTTCCACCCGCGCAGGCGCAGCAGGCACAACCCGCAGAAGCGCCGCTCCGTCGTGAAGTCGTAGCCCATCAGGCAATCCTTCCCGTCGAGGTCGTGGCGCGTCGCCAGGGCTCCGCCAATGTTGCGATGCACGGGGAAGGGGGCATGGGGCAGGAAGAGCTGGTGTCCGATTTCGTGGGCCAGCGTCTGTTCAAGCGTGTTGAGGGTGTTCCGGTAGTTCCCTTCCGCGGCGCACTGGATGACGGCGCAGCGGTCTCTCTTGCGTGAGGGGAACTCCGACGCGAAGCCGTTGACGCGAATCCCGTCGACGGTGTCCTCAAGGTTGTAGAGCCCGGAGAACTGGAAGAGCGCGATGCCCGGCGCCGCTCCCAGCGCGGAGTCCAGGGCCTGGGTGAGCAGCTCCTTTGCCCAGTCCTTGCATTGCCGGTGGTAGTCGCGCTCCGTCAGCAAAGGCAGCCGTCGCTCCCGCGTGGGCGCGAGCCACCGGGGGAGGTCCGCATCTGCACAGCGCTTCACGTGCGCCACCTCGTCCAGGAACTCCGGGTAGGTGCGGAAGGTGATGGCCTGGCTGTTCGCCGCGTATTGGTCCACCGCGGGGTCAATGGCCGCGCGAAGCTCCCAGTGCCGCGACGCCGCCACTGCCTTGGCGATGCGCGCGTTGTAGTCCCGGGCACTCCAGTTCGAGACACCACCGGTCCGATCTTCCAACCGGAGGTAGGCGCGTTCGAAGTAGCCCTGCACGGTGGGGAGCGAGAAGCCGGAGACGTCCGCGTCCTTGCGCATGAGGCGAGAGAGGTGGACCTCACGCCAGGACTCGAAGACGCCCGTACAGGCGCGCACGGCGGCGGGCAGTGGCGCATCGTCCTCCACGTCCAACACCACGCCGCCGTCCTTGCGCCGGTCATAGGCGAGCTGCACGGTGACGCGCCAGGCGTCGCCCGCGAGGCTGGAAGGCTGGAACACCACGCCCGTGCGTCCCGCGAAGGCGCCCGTGGTCCACGGCTGGCTGTAGGCCGCCCAGCCGCGCTTCTTGCAGGGCGTGACACGGAAGGGGAAGGCGCCGTCACGGGGCTCCGCCTGGGGCGCGTATCCGGCCTGCTTGGGAAACACGGATGACGAGGGCGCGCCGCGCTTGCCTCCCACGTCCCGGTGCGCGTTGTCGCCCTTGGGTTGCGACGTCGCGCAGTGACGGTTCAGCGCATGCTGGAGGAAGGCCCGGGCCGTGGGGGCATGGTGCTCGATGGCCTCTGTTTCGTCCTCCCAGTCCCAGAGGAAGCGCACGCGGCCCAGGGCCTTCGGCGCATCCACCCGGTTGCCACGCGAGTCCTTCAGCCAGGCCCGCGCGAACAGCGGAAGCTCGGGTCCGCCGCCCCAGTGCTTGCGGTGCAGTTGGGAGTCCGTGTCATCGGCCATCTCCGACGGCTTCGTCTTGAAGACGTTCCCCACCAGCCGGAGCTCGGCCTTCTCTCCAGGGGCGGGGAGCCGCTTCATCGCCTGGGTCAGCTCGCGGTCCTGCTTCCGCGCGAGCACCCGCGGGTCGCCCAGCTCCAGGTCCACGCCCGCCACCAGGACGTGGAAGTACGTCCAGGCCACCGGCGCTTGCGCCAGGCCGCTACCCTGGAGTGTCAGCTTCAGCTTGTACGGCGAATGCTCCACCGTGACGACGCCATCCGGGAACGCCTCCGACTCGGGGACGCGGCCATCCCATTGCCAATGGTGCTCGCCTTGGAGGAGTTCCTCGGGGCGCAGCTCGCGCGACCACAGCGGGGCCTTGCGGTGGCGGGTGAAGAGCTCCACCTTTCCCGCGCGCACCCGTCCGGAGGTGTCCAGCAGGCGCCACGACAGCTCCACCGGCTCGACGTCCGGCGCGAAGTGGAAGCCGTCATCGCCGCCCGCCAGCAGGGGGAAAGGCGCGGGGCGGTGACAGCGGGACTGGGGACCGCCGGGGCTGCGGAGCCGAAAGTCCGCCACGCCGTGGCTGGCGGGGCGCAGGCGGTTGCGGTTGCGGCCTCCGGGCGCAGCGAGGGCGACACTGGCCGTCAGTGGGATGCGTGCCATGTGTGGAGGCCTCAGGCGTCGTGAAGGCGGATGAGTTCGCGGGTGATGTCCGCGAGCTGTCCCGTTTCCGGCAGACCATGGCGGCGCTGGAACGCGCGCACAGCGGCCTTCGTCGAGGCCCCGGGCGACCCTCGCGCTCCTTCGATGGAGAAGCCCAGGTTGTGCAGCCGCTCCTGCGCGGCGCGAAGGGCATCCGTTTCGAAGCCCGCGAGGGATTGGAGCTGCAGTGCCCAGTGGAGCGTCACCGGCTCGGACGCGGCGGCGGGCGTGGCGTCAGGAAAGTCCTCATCGGTGATGGGGGGCGGGTAGGGCGGCGGCACGCCCTTGGATGCGGCGGGCGGCGCGCTCCGTCGGGAAGGTGGCGCTGGCGGTCTGGACAGCTTCACCCGCAGCTCTCCCGTGGTGAGTCCCGGGACTTCGTGGCTCAGCGAGCCATCCGCCGCCGTCCTGCCGCAGTGCTCGGTGCGGCCGACCGTGAGCACGTATTCAGTCTCCGCGTAGGGCACTTCCTGTGGATCCAACAGGACCAGGTGCAGCCGTCGCTGCTTCAAGATGAAGGTGCTGGTGTTTCCTGTCAGGACTGGTGCCGTCCTCGGACTGACCATGCCGCGTTCCCCCCCGTGCCTGGATTCGCGATGGTGTCTGTGCGTCGTTGAAGGCCTGCTCAAGGTACGTGAACCCGGAGTGACCTCCATCACAGGAAGTTCTGGGATAACCCTGTTCTGTGCGTCGGGTTAACGGACCTCAACCTGGTGGGTCAGTCAGAAAACGCATGCCTGGCCAGCCGGGGCGAGCCGGAGTGATCGCTGCGAGACGGCGAAGCGAAGTGTCTCTGGCCCGCACAGGCCGCGCTGTCTTGGCGCACGAGCGCGGACGCTCCGTTGATCACGCGCTTGAAAGCTGGAGTGCTCACGCTCACCTTCAACCGGTCGCAGAAGAAGAATGCCTTCAGCGGCGAGCTCGACGATGCCGCGGCGCAGGCGCTGCTCGACGCCGGCAGGAATGAAGAGGTCCGGGGGGGCGTCCTGACAGGAGCGGGCGACAACTTCACGTCGGGGAACGACATCAAGGACTTCCTCCAGAAGCCGCCCGACAGCGAAGACAATCCGTTCCACCGCTTCATGCGCGCCATCTCCCGCTTCGAGAAGCCGATCGTCGCGGGTGTCGATGGCGTGGCGGTGGGCGTTGGAACGACCATGCTGTTGCACTGTGACTATGTGGTGGCCAGCGCGCGCGCGGTGTTCAGCCTGCCATCCGTGAACCTCGGACTGTGCCCGGAGGGGGCCTCCAGCGTGTTGCTGCCGCGCCTGGCGGGAATGTCGTTGGCGTCGGAGGTGCTGATGTCTGGCGACAGCTTCGATGCCGCCACCGCGCTGCGGGCGCGCATCGTGCATCAGGTGGTTCCGGAGAACGGCCTCGCGGAGGTGGTCTCCGAACGTGCAACGGCGTTGGCTTCCAAGCCCGTGGAGGCGCTACGTCTGACCAAACGTCTGCTGCGTGAGCCGCTTCGCGCCGAAGTGGACGTGGCGCTTCAGCGCGAAGGCAAACACCTCTTTGAAAGAATTGCGTCCGCGGAAGCCCAGGCGGTCTTCGCGGCGTTTCTCGGCGGCCGGAAATAGACGGGTGTCTTGAGTTCTTGAATTCGGGAGGGTCTGACAGAAGACGAATCCCTGGCCAGCCGGGCGAGCTGAAGTGAACGCTCCGAGACGGCGAAGCGTCCGTGGGCGCGCGCATGCCCATGGCGCATGGCGTGGCTATCTTGGCCACGGACGTTGTCCCTCGTTTCCTGGGAGGAGCCGCGCATGCGCACCACGGACGTTGCCGGGCACGACGAAGCGAAGTGCATCTGGCCCGCACGGGCCACGCTCGGCGAGGGCCCCTTCTGGATGGCCGCGGAGGGCGCGCTGTACTGGCTCGACATCCCGGGCCGCAAGGTGCACCGGCTGGAGCTGCAGAGCGGTGCCCAGGCGAGCTGGGAGACGCCCCTGCGCATCGCCTCGCTCGCGCCCAGGCGGAGCGGGGGCTTCATCGCGGGGACGGAGAAGGGCCTGGCCTTCTACGAGCCCCGGAGCGGGCGTCTGGAGCGGATGCTCGACCCGGAGCCTGAGCACCCCCACAACCGCTGCAATGACGGGAAGGTGGACCCGGAAGGGCGCTTCTGGGTGGGCACCATGGATGACCACGAGAAGGAGCCCACGGGCGGGCTCTACCGGTTCGACGCGCAGGGGCGCCTGGCCCGAATCGATGAGGGCTACACCGTGACGAACGGCCCGGCCTTCAGCCCGGATGGGCGGACCCTCTATGTGAATGACTCGCCCCGGCGCGTCACCTATGCCTTCGACCTGACTCCGGATGGCACGGCCTCCCGTCGCCGCGAGTTCCTCCGCTTCGAGGAGGCCCACGGCTTCCCCGACGGCATGACGGTGGACGTGGAGGGCGGGCTGTGGATTGCCTTCTATGGTGGAGGCTGCGTGCGCCGGTTCTCCCCCACGAGAGATTGGCTCGCCGAATACCGCCTGCCCGTGTCGAAGACGACCAGCGTCGCCTTCGGTGGTGAGCGGTTGGACCGGCTCTTCGTCACCACCGGGCGGGTCGGACTCGGCGCCGAGGAACTCGAGGCCCAGCCTCTGGCAGGCGGGCTCTTCGAGCTGAGCCCCGGTGTCCGGGGCGTGGCCTCCGTGCCCTACGCGGGCTGAATCGGCTCAGCCCGCCTCTTCGGTTTCATCCTCGGCGTCGTCGTACCGCTGGGCGGGCAGCTCGGCGGCGCGCTCCGCGCGCAGGTGCTGCACCGCGAGGAAGCCCACCGCGCCCAGGCCGAAGACGAACACGAATGGCCCGGGCAGCAGGCGCATGTTCAGCCCCGCGAAGGCGAGCGCCAGGGCCACCGCGCCCACGGGCAGGTAGCGCGTCCAGGACGGGCGCTCCACCTCCGGACGCAGCGCCAGCAGGGCGAGCACGGCCAGCAGCGCCAGCTCCACCACCACGGACGCTGGCATGTCCCAGCCCCGCAGGTGGGTGATGCCGCCGCCGTAGCTGTAGAGCATGTCGTCGGAGGGCCGCTGCGTGGCGATGACGCGGAGCTCCGGCGGGCCCTGGGGAACCGGGGCGTTGTCCGGGAGGCCGTCCATCGCCAGCTTCTCCGTGCCCCAGGGGGCGAAGAGCGCCAGCAGGCACACCACCACGCCCCCCAGGCCCACGAGCTGCGGCATGGCCAGGAGCTGGCGGGGCTCGAAGTACGCGCTCACGCCGTCCGGCCCCGCGATGACCTTGCGGTACTGGTCATGGACGACCAGCCCGACGCCGGCCACGATCAGCAGCGGGAGGACGCCCAGGCTGAGCGAGCGCAGCGCCAGCGCCGCCAGCACCACGGTGGCGGTGGCGGCGGCCTCCGGCGTCATCAGCACCGCGGGCATCCGTTCGGTGAAGCCGGGGGACTGCTCCGCGTTGCGCAGCTCCTGGGCGACCAGCACCGTGCCGCCCACCACCGCCAACAGCGTCCCGAGCAGCCCCAGGCCAAAGGAGGCGAGCAGGGCGGACAGGAGGACGGCGCAGCCCATCACGATGATGCCCAGCACCGTGGGCGAGTGGGCCGGCACATGCGCCAGCCACTTCGGCCCTTCATAGGGCGGAGCGGACTGGCCCGGGTCCGTCTTGTCCTCGGGTGGAAGCTCGGGGGCGTCACTCACGACGTAGGGGCGCGAGTGCTCATCCGCCTCATCGAGGATGTCCGCCGCATAGGCGGGCTGCGACAGGTCGCGCTGGGGCCGCGAGGGGCGGAGCGCGGCCCGGGTGCCCGTTCCCTTGGGCGGCTCGGGCATCGTCGCACCGCAGTTCTCGCAGTACCTCAACCGGGAATTGGAGTCTTCACCACACTCCTGGCACCGCATACCGCCACCTCGTTGGGACGACAGGGGCTAATTCCGTGCGGCCTCTGCGGGGGCGGAGGGCGTGGACAGCTCCTGGATGCGCAGGGCCAGCGTCTGCGGGTCGATGGGACCCACGTGCTTGCCCCGGATGACGCCGTTGGGGTCGATGAAGTACGTCTCCGGCACGCCCGCCACGCCGTAGTCCAGCGCCATCCGCGAGCGCGGATCCACCAGCTGCGGGAAGCTGGCCCCGTACTGCTGGAGGAAGCCGCGCGCGTTGTCGTCGGTGTCCTGGAACACCACGCCCAGGAACACCGCCTGCGAGCCGTACTGCCGCGCGCCCCACTCCAGCACGGGGTGCTCGACGCGGCACGGGCCGCACCAGGACGCCCAGAAGTTGATGACCACCGGGCGGCCCTTCAGGTCCGCCAGGCTCACCTTCTCACCGCTGTCCAGCGCGCGCAGCCCGAAGTCCGGGGCCGGCTTGCCCTTCATCATGAAGGGGACTTCGTGCGGGTTGCGCCCGAAGCCCTTGGAGAGCACGAACAGCAGCGCCGCGCAGAGGACGGCGAAGCCCAGCGTGTAGCGCCAGCCCTTCATCAGGCGGCCCCTCGCTCGGCGTCACCACCCGTCAGCGGGGACGCGCCCACCGCAGGAGAGCCCGCCATGGCCACGGCGGCCTTCCGGCGCGGCCACAGCGCGATGAGGGTGCCCAGCACCAGCAGCGGGATGCTCCACCAGATCCACCCGACGAGCGGGAAGACCCAGACATTGAAGCTCGCCGTGCCCGCCTGCTCGGAGAAGGCCATCAGCGACATGTAGAGGTCCTCGGCCGGCGTCTCGCGGACGCCAGGGGTGCCGATGGGGTCCGTGCTGCGCTCGTAGTAGTTGAGTCGCGGCTTCAGCTCGGACACCTTGCCGCCCGGGGCCGTCACCTCGACGCGCGCCGCCACGTAGGTGCGGTGGGCCTCCTCGCCGCTGACCAGCCCCAGGTACTTCATCTGGTAGCCGCCCAGCTCGATGACCTGGCCCTTCTTCAGCGTGCCGGAGGTGTGCTCCACGTACGCGGAGGACGCCGCCACGGCGACGATGATGAGCACGATGCCCAGGTGCACCACGTAGCCGCCGAAGCGGCGCTGGGCCTTGAGGGCGCTCGTCGTCAGCGCGGTGACGAAGCCTTCCTTGCGCTCCGACATGCGCACCCGCACCGGCGCCACCAGCTCCCGCAGGGTGATGACGGTGACGAAGCCCGCCAGCCCGAAGGTCATCAGCGGGTACACGCCGCGCAGGCCCACCGCGAAGCACGCCGCAGTCACCACCAGCCCCACGACGGAGGGGATGATGAACTGCCGGCGCAGCGTGGCCGGATCCGGCTTGCCCCAGGGGAGCACCGGGCCCACGCCCATCAGGAAGAGCACCGCGATGCCGCCCGGCACCGCCATCTTGTTGAAGTACGGCTCACCCACGCTGACGCGCACGCCGCGCACCGCCTCGGAGATGAGCGGGTACAGCGTGCCCAGCAGCACCGTGAAGGTGATGGCCACGAACACCAGGTTGTTCACCAGGATGCTCGACTCGCGCGACAGGGGCGAGGACAGCGTGCCTTCCGGCACCAGCAGGGGGCCGCGCACCGCCAGCAGGCCCACGCACAGCACCAGCAGGACGCCGAGGAACACCAGGAACGTGGGCCCGATGTCCGACTGGGTGAAGGAGTGCACCGAGTTGAAGATGCCCGAGCGCGTCATGAACGTGCCCAGGATGGTGAGCACGAAGGACGCGAGCGCGAGGCTGAGCGTCCACAGCTTCAGCATCCGCTTGCGCTCCTGCACCATGGTGGAGTGCATGAACGCCGTCGCCGTCAGCCAGGGCAGGAAGGACGCGTTCTCCACCGGATCCCACGCCCAGTAGCCGCCCCAGCCCAGCACCGCGTAGGCCCACCAGGCGCCCAGGATGATGCCAATGGACAGGAAGAGCCACGCCACCAGCGTCCAGCGACGCAGGGGCGCCATCCACGCCTCGCCAATCTCGCCGCGCAGCAGTCCCGCCACCGCGACGCCGAAGGGCACCGTCATCCCCACGTAGCCCAGGTACAGCATGGGCGGGTGGATGATCATCAGGACGTGGTTCTGCAGCAGCGGGTTGGGGCCGGGGCCGTCCGCCGGCACCGGGGACACCGCGCCCCAGGGGTTGGCCGGGCCCGCGATGAGGAAGGCGAAGAAGACGCCCACCGCCAGCATGGTGCCCAGTGCCAACTGCATGTAGCGCGCGTGCTCCTTGCGGTGGATGTACGCGAAGGCGGCGATGTAGCCGCCCATGATGAAGCCCCAGAAGAGGATGGACCCCTCCAGGGCGCTCCACAGCGAGACGACGGTGTAGGCCAGCGGCGTGGCCCGGCTGCCCACCTGCGCCACGTAGCGCACGCTGAAGTCGTGCGTGACGAGCGCGTGGACCATCACCAGGTTGGAGCCAATCATGCACGCGGCGAAGCCCCACACCGCGCGCATCACCCACGGGAAGCCCGCGTCACTGCGACGCAGACCGCTCACCAGGCCCACGAGCGCGCCGAAGGCCGCGAACGCGAGCCCTCCGAGCACCAGGCCGTAACCAACGATTCCGTTCACTTCGCACCCACGGCGGTGGTGGCGTCGGAGAGCGTCTCCTGCCACTGGCGAGGATCCTCCCCCTCCTTGGGGGCGCGGTACTCGTTGGAGTGGTTCACCATCAGCCGGTTGGAGCTGAAGACGCCGGACTTGTCGTAGGTGCCCTCCACGACGACGCCAATCTTGTCGCGGAACATCTGCGGCGGCGTCTCCGTGGAGCGCACCAGCACGCTGGGCGAGCCTTCCTTGACGCCATCCGCCACGCGGAAGTGCAGGGTGGTGTGCTCGGCGTTCCACTGGATGCTGCCCGGCTCCACCACGCCGCCCAGGCGGATGGTGGCCGAGTACGCCTTGCTACCCTGGCCCAGCATCTCCGACGGGCTCCAGTAGTAGACGAGGTTCTCGCCGATGTTGCCGAAGGCCACGAACCCCAGGCCGGCGCCCGCGACGAGCAGGGCCCCCAGGGCAATCAGACGGTTGCGAGCGACAGGAGACATGGTGAATCACTCCTTGGCGTCGGTGGGGGCCTTGGGCCGACGAACCCAGAGAGACACGGCGTAGAGAACCAGCATGGCGACTGTAATGGCGTAGCAGGCCCAGACATAGCCCCAGCCGCCGACGATGCGGCCGCCGCCGACCTGGCCGGGCGCGGCCGCGAGGACCCACAACATCTGCGTGGAAACCGTCATCATGGTCAGGCCACCTTCGTGGAGTTGGCGCCACCCGCGGCGGCGAGGTCCGACGGCAGCGTATCCGGGAGCGCCACCTCCGCTTGGCGCTCGGCCAGGGCCTGGCGGTAGCGATGCACCAGGAACCAGCTGGTGAGGAACAGCATGCCGAACGCCGACACGCGCAGGGCCAGCTTCATGTCCGGGTCCACCGTCTGCGGCGTGGACTGCACCTGGTGCAGGCTGCGCCACCACCGCACGGAGAACCAGACGATGGGCAGATTGATGGCGCCGATGATGGCCACCACCGAGCTCCACGTGGCGCGCTTCTCCGGATCCTCCACGAAGCGCCGCAGCACCAGGTAGCCGGTGTACGTCACCAGCATGATGGCCTCCGAGGTCAGGCGCGGATCCCACGACCAGTAGACGCCCCAGGTCGGGCGGCCCCAGATGGCGCCGGTGATCATCCCCGCGGTGCCCAGCAGCAGGCCAATCTCCGCGGACGCCTCGGCGGTCGCATCCAGCTTCCAGCTCGCCTTCATGAGGTAGGTGACGGCCGCCACGAAGTTGATGAACATGGCCACCATCGCCATCCACTGGAGCGGGACGTGCACGTACATGATGCGCTGCACGTCACCCATCTCTCGGTCTGGCGGTGCCCACGCCAGTCCCAGCCACCAGCCCGCGGCGAGAACGACCAGCGACAGCGCCGGCAGGCCCCACTTGATGAACTTTTCCATCCGTCAGTCCTCGATGATCCGCGGGAACAACAAGAAGCCTACGCCCCAATAAATCAGATTGAATCCGCCCAAAAGCCCCAGCCATGAGCCAAACTGATTCATGGGGTCTCCTTGGAGTACGAGCGTGGTCGCCTTGGCAGCGGAGAGCAGGGCCGGGATGACGAGCGGGAACAATAGCAAAGGCAGGAGCACGTCCCGTGCCCGGGCATTGCTCGAAATCGCAGCGTAGACAGTTCCGGGGGCGCTCAGCGCCAGACAGCCGAGCAGGAGGATGAGCCCCAGGTCCACCACGCTGGTGACGATGCGGACCCCGTACAGGGCCACCATGACGGGCACCAGCAGCGCGCCCAGAGCAGTCAGCAGCAGGGCGTTGCCCAGGGCCTTGGACAGGAAGATGGCGCGGGCGTCGGCGGGGGCCAGGCGGATGCCGTCCAGGCACGCGTTCTCCGACTCGACGCGGAAGGTCTCGCCCAGGGCGAGCACGCTGGAGAAGAGGATGGCCAGCCAGAAGTAGCCGCCCGCGTTCTTCTCCAGCAGCTTGGTGTCCGGCCCCAGCGCGAAGGAGTACATCAGCAGGGTGGCCAGCGCGAAGAAGATGATGGCGTTGAGGCGCGCACGGGTGCGCCACTCGATGAGCAGGTCCTTGCGCAGCAGGGCGAAGGTGGCCGACAGCAGGCCAATGGGGCGGGGACGCGGAGTGCTCATGCCGCCACCGCCCGGCCTTCCTGGAGGTGAAGGCGTTCTTCACACAGCGTCAGGCCCTGCTCGATGAGGTGGGTCGCGAGGATGACGGTGACGCCGTTGGCCTTGAGCTCCCCGATGATGCCCTCCATGTCGCGGATGCCCGCGGGGTCCAGCTCGCCAAAGGGCTCGTCGAGCAGGGCGATGGATGGCGCCTTGAGCAGCAGGCGGCCAATCGCCAGCCGCTTGCGCATGCCGGCGCTGAAGCTGCGGACCGGGCTGTCGGAGCGGCGGTTGAGGCCCACCCGGGCCAGCACCGCGTTGGTGGCGTCCACGGGCGAGGGCAGCCCCAGCAGCCGGGCCAGCACCGTGAGGTTCTGGTGCGCGGTGAGGTCCTCATAGAGGAAGCTGGCGTGCGACAGCAGCGCCACGTCGCGGCGCACCGCGTCGCGATCGACGACGGCGTCGCGTCCCAGCACCTCCACCCGGCCCGCCGTGGGACTGAGGGCAGTGGCGAGCAGGCGCAGCAGGGTCGTCTTTCCGGAGCCGTTGTGGCCGGTGAGCAGCAGCGAGCGTCCGGCGGGGAGCGCGTAGGTCAGACGCGCCAGGGCCCACCGGCGCCCATAGCGCTTGCTGACGTCATGCAGGGCGAGCGCGGGGGCGGCGGAGAGGGGAGGCATCGGCGGTGCCGTTCGTATCCGGAAACCAGAACGTCCACCAGTGAAACCCGGGGTGGCGGCCTGGACGAGGAAGGAGCGGGCCTGTCAGGAGGAAAGGTTTTCCACCCCATGTGGTCCGAGGTGCCCGCCTGGGGCCTCCGGGGTTCCACGGAGGGGAACGTCCACTGCTCACCATGCGAGCCGTGCGGACGGACGGCCCTCTCGACTGCCCGGCTCGCGGTGCCCAACCTCTTGGCACCTCCCCTGCAACGGTGCGCGGGCATGCGAGGCGGACTCAGCTGATCCGCGCGGAGGGCGTGAATGGCGACGGGCAAGGTTTTGCGTAGGGCGGTCAAGGCGGCGGCGGCGGGGATGATCCACTACAGCGGGATGCGGCGGGCAATGGCCGCGTACCGGCGCTCCCAGTCAGGCGGGAGGCGCATCCTCATCGTCAGCTACCACCGCGTGGTGAGCGACTTCACCGGAGAGCTCCAGCGCTCGATTCCCGGGCTGCTCATCTCCCAGGAGACCTTCCGGCGCCACCTGGAGGAGGCACACGCGGCGGGCTTCGAGCTGGCCTCCATCGGTGACGCGGTGGACGTGATGAACGGCCGCCGGGTGGCGAAGAAGGACCTGTGCGTCGTGACGTTCGACGACGGCTACCGCGACGTCTACCGCTACGCCTATCCCGTGCTGAAGGAGATGGGCGTGCCGGCCATCACCTATCTGCCCACGGCGTTCATCAACACCGACAAGCGCTTCAACCACGACCGGCTGTTCCACCTGCTGCGCCGAGTCCAGGAGCGCCGCTTCAAGCCGTTCTACGACTCGCTGCCCGCGCCCGCGCTGCAACTGCTGGGGCCCATCCTCTCCGGGCAGAAGACGGTGTCGGCGTCGCTGGACGACTTCATCGGCGAGCACCCCACGAGCGTGCTGACGGAGATCATCGACGCGCTGGAGCAGCAACTGGGCGGCGGCGCGGACCTGATTCCGGAGCAGGGCGACGTCATGAACTGGGACGAGGTGCGCCGCATGGCGCGCGACGGCTTCGAGTTCGGCGCGCACACGCTGGGCCACACGGTGCTGACGCTGGAGCCGCAGGAGGTGGTGGAGCGCGAGATTCTCGAGTCCAAGCGCGCCATCGAGCGCGAGGTGGGCATCACCGTGAAGGACTTCGCCTACTGCAACGGCTGGTACTCGGACGAGGTCATCCGCGTGCTGTCGGCCAACGGCTTCCGTTCCGGCGTCACCACGGAGGACATGCCCAACCGCATTGGCGGAGACCCCTTCACCCTCAAGCGCAAGGTGCTCTGGGAGAACTTCAGCCTGGGCATGCTCGGCGACTACTCGTCGTCCCTCACCGGCTGCCAGTTGGACGACTGCTTCGGGGTGCTGGGCATGAGCAGCCCGGTGCCGGGGAAGCGCCCCCATTTCATCAGTGCCCCCGCCGGGGGAAACCAGTTGAGCAGTGTCCCGGCGCGGGCGAGCTCCAAGCCGTTGAACAGCAATGAAATCGTGGTGGGGCCGGAGGCCGCCACGAACATCCAGGAGGCTCCGTGAGCGGAAGTTCCACGTCGGCCGCGTCCGGGGGCTCGTTCCTCGGGCGCGCCGGCCCCTTGGTGTTGGCCCGGCTGTTCACCGCCGGGCTGACGCTGTCCATTCCCCTCGTGCTCGCCCGGGTGCTGAACCTGGACGACTACGGGACGTACTATCAGCTGTTCCTCATCGCCACGACGCTCTACTACGTCCTGCCGTTCGGCGTGGTGCAGAGCCTCTACTACTTCCTGCCCCGCGCGGACGCGAAGCGGCCGTTCCTGGGGCAGACGCTGCTGTTCATGTCCGTCATGGGCCTGGTGGGCGCGGCGGCGGTGTGGGCGCTGCTCGGCTCCGTTGCGGGCTGGTTCTCCAATCCCGCGCTGGCCGAGTACCGGCTGCCATTGGCCGCGTACACCGCCTTCCTGCTGGGAAGCTTCCCGCTGGAGGTGTCCCTCACCTCGCAGGGCCGCACCAAGGCGTCCGCGTGCGTCTACCTGGTGTCGGACGCCGTGCGGGCCCTGGTGATGGTGGTGCCGCCGCTGCTGGGCGCGTCGCTCTACGGGATGATGCTGGCGGTCGCGGCCTTCGCGGGCCTGCGCTACCTGGCCACGTGGATGGTGTCGCTGCGCGGCGCCACCGGTCCCCTGGTGGACCGTCAGCGCTTCCGCGAGCAACTGACGTACGCGGCGCCCTTCGGCGCGGCCATGCTGCTCGCCATTCCCCAGCAGAACGCGCACCTGTACGCGGTGGCGGGCGCGGTGGCGCCGGCGCTGTACGCGCTCTACCGTGTGGGCTGCTTCCAACTGCCGGTGGTGGACCTGCTGTACACGCCCACCAGCGAGGTGTTGATGGTGCGCCTGGGCGAGCTGGAGCGCGAGGGCCGCCTGGAGGAGGGCGTGGAGGCGTTCCGGGAAGCAGCCGGGAAGCTGGCCTACTTCTTCCTGCCCTTCGCCGCGTTCCTCTTCGCGGCGGCGCCGGAGTTCATCGGGGCGATGTTCGGCGAGAAGTTCCTGCCCGCGGTGCCCGTGTTCCGCATCAGCGTGCTGGGCGTGGTGCTGTCCATCCTGCCCATGGATGGGACGCTGCGCGCCCGGGGCCAGACGCGGGCCATCTTCGCGTCCTACGCGGTGAAGGCGGCGGTGACGGTGCCGCTGGTGTGGCTGGGCGTGAAGCACTTCGGGTTGATGGGCGGCATCGGTTCATGGGCGGTGGCGGAAGTGGTGGGCAAGGCCATGCTGCTGGCCCGGGTGCCCGCGGCGCTGTCCACCCCGGAGCGGAAGCTGGGCGTGGTGGACGTGATTCCCTGGCAGTCGCTGGGCAAGGCGACGCTGGCGGCGTGCGCGGCGGCGGCGGCGGTGTTCGTCCTCCGGGCCGGGGCTCATGGGGCCTGGGCGCACCTGCCCACGGGCTTCCTGTGGCGCGTGCTGCCGCTGGCGGTGGCCGGGGCGCTGTTCTTCACCGGGTACCTGGTGGTGTTGCACTTCACGGGCGTGCGGCCGCTCAGCCTGATCGCGGGGCTGCGGGCGCGCAGGGCGGGTTAGGGAAGGGCACTTCCCTCCCCGCGGGGTGGTACCTAGTTTGGTGCGGGTCGGAACACGGGGTTTGGGAGGCGTGATGGGTGTCGACGCGATGACGTTCTACCGGCTCGCGCATGGGCTGAAGAAGCGGGGCGTGCCCCTGCTGCCAGCCGTGCTGCGCAAGGCCATCTACTATCTGCACAGCTCGTACATTCCCGAGGATGCGGAGATTGGCGAAGGGACACAGCTGGGCTACGGCGGGATTGGCGTGGTCATCCACAGGGCCGCGAGGATTGGCCGCCACTGCCTCATCTCCCAGCAGGTGACCATTGGCGGACGCTCGGGCATCGAGGGCGCTCCCGTCATTGGCGACTACGTCCGCATGGGCGCGGGCGCGAAGATTCTGGGCAACATCCACATTGGTGACTTCGCCGTCATCGGGGCCAACGCCGTCGTGGTGAAGGACGTGGCCCCGGGCGCGGTGGTGGCGGGTGTGCCGGCGCGGGTCATCCGGCAGGACCCGGATCCACTCGCCAGCTACCAGCGGGAGATGGGGCAACTGCCGCCCCGCGTGTCGCTGGCGTCGGTCCCGACGTCCTCCACGCTGCGCCAGTAATCCCTCGGAGCCACATCGATGCGCGTGCTCCTGGTCGGGGACTATCCGCCGCCGCATGGCGGCGTCGCGGTTCATGTTCAACAGCTTCATGGCTTCCTGCGCGGCCGCGGGGTCGACGTGAAGGTGCTCGATATCGGGAAGGGTGGCCGGCCGGCTCCGGATGTCATCCCGGCTCGTGGCGCCGCTCCGTTCGCCCTGCGGCTGGCGCGGCATGTCGCCACGGGGTGGACGGTGCACGTCCACACCAGTGGCAACAACCCGAAGTCCTGGCTGCTGGCGGGAATGGTGGGAGGCATGCCCGGGCCGAAGTCGCCCCGGGTCATCACCCTGCACTCCGGGCTGCTCCCGGACTACCTCGCCGCGTCAGCCACGCGGCGGAACTTCGCGCGCCTGGCGCTGGCGGGCTACGCGCGGGTGATGGCCGTGTCCACCGCGGTGAAGTCGGCGCTGGTGGCTTGCGGTGTACCCGAGGAGAAAATCGAGGTGCTGCCGGCCTTCTGCGCCTCGCAGGTGCGGCCGGGGCCCGTGCCGGCGGCGGTGGAGGCCGCGCGCTCCCGGCGGCGGGTGCTGCTGTCCATGGCGCACCATCCTTCGCCCGTGTACGGACGCGCGCTGATGTTCCGCGCCCTGCGCGAACTGGCGCGGACGTGGCCGGACGTGGGGCTGGCGCTCTTCGGGCCCGGGCTGGATTCCGAAGCGTTCATCCGCGACGTCCGCGAGGCGCGCGTGGCCAGTCATCTGGAGGTTCTGGGCGAGCTTGAACACGCCGCGGCGCTGGGGCTCATCGCGCGCAGCGACGCCTTCGTTCGGCCCACCACGCATGACGGGGACTCCATCTCCGTACGTGAGGCGCTGACGCTGGGCGTGCCCTGCGTGGCCAGCGACGTCTGCGTCCGGCCGGAGCCCACGCGAGTCTTCGCGGCGGGGGACGCGGTGGACCTGGCGCGGGTGATTCGCGAGGCCGTGGCGGCAGGGCCCCTGCATGTGCCCCAGGTGGATGCGGGGCCGGAGCTGCTCTCGCTGTACGCGGAGCTGGCCTCCAACAACGGATTGAAGTCGTCACACGAACAAGGTTCTGACCTGGGGGAGACGAGACATGCGGCGCAGTGATGAGCTGGACCTCGCGCGGAGGGCGCTGCGCGGGCGTGACCTGGTGGTGTTCTCCAACGACTGGGATGGGGACCCGCTGTCCAAGGTCCACATCATGCGGATTCTCTCCCGGGAGAACCGCGTCCTCTGGGTGAACAGCATCGGCAACCGCGCGCCGAAGGCCAACGCGCACGACGTGAAGCGCATCTTCGACAAGCTGGGCCGCTTCACCGAGGGCATTCGCGAGGTGGAGCCCAACATCCACGTGCTGTCGCCGCTGGCCATTCCCTTCTATGGCTCGGAGCTGGTGCGCCGCGCCAACCGGCGGTTGCTCCGGCTCCAGGTGCTGCGGGCGATGAAGAAGCTGGGCTTCAACAAGCCCATCTCCTGGAGCTTCCTGCCCGCGTCCGCGCCGGTGTCCGGCACGCTGGGCGAGGAGTTCGTCATCTACCACTGCGTGGACGAGTTCTCCGCCTTCAGCGACACCAACGGCCGGCACATCGCGGAGCTGGAGGAGCGGCTGCTCAAGCGCGCCGACCTCTGCATCACCTCCGCGGAGCGGCTGCGGGAGAACAAGGCCCGCGTCAATCCGCGCACGGTGCTGGTGCGCCATGGCACCGACTTCAGCCACTTCGTGAAGGCGTGCGACCCGGCCACGGTGATTCCGGCGGACATCGCCCGCCTGCCCAAGCCCATCATCGGCTTCTTCGGGCTGGTGGCGGACTGGGTGGACCAGGAGGCCATCATCGCCGCGGCCCGCGCGCATCCGGAGGGCTCGGTGGTCATCATCGGCAAGACGACGCCGGACTGCGACGACTCCGCGCTCCGGGCCGAGCCGAACATCCACATGCTGGGCCGCAAGCCGTACGCGGACCTGCCGGGCTACAGCAAGGCGTTCGACGTGGCGCTGATGCCGTTCAAGGTGAGCGAGCTGACGCTCAACGCCAACCCGCTCAAGGTGCGTGAGTACCTGGCGTCCGGCCTGCCCGTGGTGTCCACGGACCTGCCGGAGGTCCGCAAGGTGGGGCTCTGCAAGATTGCCAAGGACACCGCGGACTTCGTGCGCAAGGTGGATGAGTGCCTGGCGGACAAGCCCGGGCCGAACCGCGAGCGCGCCGAGCGCATCTTCAGCGAGAGCTGGGACGCGCGCGTCGACGAGATTCGCCACCACGTGGGCGCCGCGCTCATGGCGGACGGCAAGACGCTCTGACGGCGCTGTCTAGGCGCGGGTTTCCCGGCCCGCCAGCGCCCGCTCCAGGTGGGCGTAGCGGCGGGCCACGCGCGCGTAGTCCGCCGGTGCCACGGTGGGCTGCGCGTGCGTCCGCGTGAGGTCGGCCTTCGCCTCCAGGTATTCGGTGGCGGAGACGCCGCCGTCCTGTTCCACCAGGCGCGCGGCGTCCGCGTCCGACAGGCTCAGGGGATGCCCAGGCGTTCCGTGCATCTGCTGGCGGAGGGACTGGTCCAGCTCCGGCAGCAGCTCCTTCTCCACCTTCGCGCGGCGCATGAGCCAGCCCATGCTGCGCACGTACTCCAGCGCGGACCGGTGGCGCTCCTCGCGCAGCGGGCGGGGCGCGCCGAAGCGCGTGCCGCGCGACACGACGTAGAGCAGCCCCACCGCGAGCACCTGCGCCACGAAGACCCAGATGCCGCGAGAGAAGGGCGGCGGGGGCGCGAGCTGGTGGTGGTACTCGTCGAACAGCAGCGGGCCCCGGGCCGCCAGCGCCTCCCAGAAGCGAAGGTTGTCCAGCAGCTCCAGGCGCCGGTTCTCCAGCAGGTCCGCGCCGGCGAGCACGTACGCCTCGCCCTTGCCCAAGGGCCACCGCCACATCGCCACCGAACCGCCAAGGCCCGCGACGGGCACGGCGTCTTCATGGCCCATGCGCAGGCCCCGGTCCTGGGAGACGCGTAGCTGGGAGAGGCCGTGCAGGGGGCCCACGGGCAGCCACACGTCCACGGTGGTCCCGCCCACGTCGGACAGCGTCGAGTCCAGGCCCCGGCTGCTCGCGGGCATCATCAGCCCCGACTCCAGTTGCAGCCACGCCTCAAGCGCGGCCTGGTGCTTCCCCATCTCGCGAGGCGACAGGTACACCAGCGTTCCGCCTTCGGTGACGAAGCGCTCCAGCGCGTCCACTTCGTCCTGCGTCACCGGCCGGCCCTCGGGCGCCGCCAGCACCACCGTGCGCGTTCCGGACGGAATCGCTTCGAGCGGCGAGGGCTGCGTGTCCACGGCTCGGCCGCCCTCGCGGAGGTACAGGTAGAGCGCGCGAGCCCCCTGCGCCGCCGTGTTCTCCACGGTGGGCACCGGTGAGTCTGGCGCTTCCGTGCGTGTGGACAGGCCCACGGCCAGCGCCAGGGCGATGAGCACGCCGAAGAAGGCGACGGCCCGCGTGTTCCTCACCGTGCGCCCTCCGTGGTCAAGGTGCCGTTCAGCGTTTCGACCTCGGTGACGAAGCGGGCGGCTTCCTCCGTCGCCACGGGCGCGAGCGAATAGAAGGTCCGGTCATACCAACCCATGAGCCGCTCCACCTCGCGCACCAGCGAGGCGGACGCGCCACGGCCCGGCAGCTCCGCCGCCAGCTCCCGGTTCGTCCGCACGCGGTCCGGCCGGGCCAGCCGCTGTTCTTCCAGCGCGGACAGCAGGCTGAGCAGCCCTTCCCGGATGGCCTCGCGGGCATCGCCGTGGAGCGCCGCGCGAGCCCTGCGCAGGTGTTCCGCCGGGGAGTCCAGCACCAGCGGCGCGGCGTCCGGAGTGGCGGCCGCGGAGCCCTGAATCATCTTGCGCCCGCGCCGCGCGCTGAGCCGGAGCACGCCCCACAGGATGAGCGCGAGCGCCAGCCCCAGCATCACCGCGCGCGTGGCCACGGCGAAGCCCTGGGCCTCCCTGGATTCGAAGAGGCTCTCCAGCCACGCGGTGACCTCTCGCATGAGCCGCTTCAACGCATCCCCGTGCCGCTGGCGTGCGCGGGCGAACTCTGGCCGGTCGAGGATGGCCTCCAGGCGCTCGGGCTCCGTGGGCGGCGGGGTGACGGCGCTGGGGCTCTTCGCCAGCGCCTGGACGTCACAGGCCTCCTTCAGGAATCGGGCAACCTGCTCCGCGCGCTCGGGGGCGGAGTCCTCTTCGCGAGCCGGCGGCAGTGGCATTCCGCCCAGGCGCGCCGACAGGGTGCTCAGTCCATCGGACAGCTCGGCCGGGCGGTGTTCCGCCGTCTCGCGCAGGTTCCGGACGACGTCCTCGCGCTCGGCGCAGGGCAGGGAGGCCAGCAGCAGGAGGAGGGGCAGGCTCGGCACGGTGGAGTCCGGAGAACGACGTCAGGGCGCGGGCGGGGTGGCGTTGAGCTGGTGTTCCAGGTCCAGCGCTTCCCGGCGCACGCGCATGTCCAGGTAGAAGAGCGCGCAGAAGACGAAGTTGATGGGCGTGAAGAGGGATTGCGCCACCGTCTGCAGCAGCTCCACGGGCACCAGCAGCAGTTGGGGCGTGCGGGCCATGGTTCCCGCCTCGAAGGGATTGCCGTAGGGCAACATCACCAGCCACGAGGGCAGGCCGGAGACGAGTTGGACGGAGATGAGGATGAGGCTCACCACGGTGAAGAGCACCATGGCCCGCACCATCACCCGGCCCATGAAGCCCGGCTCCACGCGGCCCGACAGGAGCTGACCGGAGCGCCGGAAGGTCTCCCACGCGCCCAGGTCCTCCATGGCCAGCACCGGAGGCACCAGCAGGAAGCGCAGCATGTACCAGAGCGCCGCGGCCACCAGGCCCAGGCCCGCGAGCAGCGCGCCCACCACGCCCAGGACGGCCGCCAGGGTGTTGGAGCCTGAAGTCACCCCCGCCACGATGCCGATGATGGCGATGATGAGCCCCGGAAGCATGAGCGCCAGGGTCACCAGCGCGGACCAGCCGAGCGACAGCAGGTACACCCCCGTCAGCGTGCCCAGCCGGGAGAAGCCCCGGCGCAGTGCCTCCGCGGGCCGGACGGGCTCTCCCAGCTGGGAGGTCAGGACGTAGCGGGACGCGGCGACGGTGGCCAGCCAGTAGGTCCAGACGAGGAACAGGAACAGGGCCGTCCACAGCGCGACGGTGATGGCGGCCTGTGGGAGCATCACGTCCGGGTCCATCTGGGCGCGCGACTCCGCGGTGCCGAGGTAGAACAGCGGGGCCACGCGCTGGTTGAGCGCCAGCATCCCCTTGGTCGCGATGTAGTTCACCAGCGTGAAGCCAAAGCTCAGAAGGAAGAGCGGCTTCACGTGGGCGCGCCAGAAGGTGGCGGCACGGTCGATCATCTCCCCCATGGCGAGGGGGCGCAGCGCGGTGGCAGCGGAAGTAGAACTCACGGGGCGCGCAGCATAGCCCGCATCGCGAATGCGGCCAGCAGACTCCGAGCCGCCGCCGTGGGGTCCTCGGCCTCCAGCACCGAGGAGATGACCGCGAAGCCCGCCGCGCCCGGCAGCGCCGCCGCGCGCTCCGGGGTGATGC
>JBKGHI010000279.1:0-10665 GCA_046520405.1 Myxococcus sp. 1LA | reverse complement strand
GCCGGCGGGGCCACCGGTGCTGGGCAGCAGGCCGCGGAGCTCAGCCGGACGGCGCGCACCGTGGGCGGTTCGCTCTTCTCCCGAGGCATGTCGGCGCTGCCGCCGCAGGTGGCGAAGTACCGCGCGCTGGTGGGTGTGGGGGCGGTCGTCCTGGTCGCGGGCGTCGCGATGCTGACCTTCGGCGGCGACGAGACGGTGCGCGCCATCAAGGCGGTGGAGCGGGCGCCCGAGGAGGAGCGGACCGCGCTGGCGAAGGACGTCCGGACCCTCATCATGAAGGAGGAGGACTCCGGGCGGCGCAACTTCCTGCTGGGCCGCCTCACGGAAGCGACGGGCAAGCCGGATGACGCGTTGAAGGTCTATGCCACGGCCGTGAAGGCCGGCAGCCGCGCCGCGGAGGACCGCCTCATCGAGATGCTGTCGCACGGGCGCTGCGACGTGCGCTCGGATGCCGCGTCCACGGTGAGCCGGCTCCAGTTGAAGCGGGCGGTGAGCGCGCTGGAGGACCTGCAGGCGGACGGCGGGCCGGACGACGGGGCGCGGTCGGGCCTGTTCGGTCTGTCCAAGTGCGACTCCAAGCAGGCCGCGGAGAGCGCGCTCAAGGGGTTCAAGGGGCGTTGATTGAGGAAGGGAAGGCTGTGACGAAGGTGAAGACGGGACTGGACGTGTGGGTGGAGCAGGGCTTCTCCGCGTTGAAGGGCAAGCGCGTGGGGGCCATCGTGAATCCCACCAGCGTGGATGCTCGCTTCCGCCACCTGGCGGACCTGCTGGCGGGCGCGGAAGGCGTCACGCTGGCGGCGCTCTTCGGTCCGGAGCACGGCATCCGGGGTGAGGCGCAGTACATGGTGGCGGTGGACGAGGCGAGAGACCGTCGCACCGGCGTGCCGGTGTACAGCCTCTACGGCTCCACCTTCGAGTCGCTGTCGCCGCGTCAGGAGTCGCTCCAGGGCCTGGACGCGCTCGTCTTCGACATCCAGGACGTGGGCAGCCGCTACTACACCTACGTCTACACCATGGCGCTAGCCATGAAGGCCGCGGCGAAGGCGCGCGTGCCCTTCTACGTGCTGGACCGGCCCAACCCGCTCAACGGCGTGGCCATGGAGGGCAACCTGGTGGGGGAGGGTTTCCGCTCCTTCGTTGGGCTGTATGCGCTGCCCAACCGGCACGGCATGACGGCGGGGGAGCTGGCCCGCCTCTTCAATGAGCAGGAGGGCTTTGGCTGCGAGCTCACGGTGGTGGCCTGCGAGGGCTGGCGCCGGGGGCAGTTCTGGGATGAGACGGGGCTGCCGTTCATCTCGCCGTCGCCCAACATGCCCACCGCCGACACCGCGCTGGTGTACCCGGGCATGTGCCTGGGCGAGGGGACCAACGTCTCCGAGGGCCGGGGCACGTGCCGCCCCTTCGAGCAGTTCGGCGCGCCGTGGGTGGACACGGACCAGTTGCTGGCGCGGCTGGCGAAGGAGAACCTGCCCGGGGTCGCCTTCCGGGCCGTGGGCTTCACGCCGACGTTCGACAAGTACACGGGCCAGTCGTGCAACGGCGCCTTCATCCACGTGACGGATCGGCAGGCCTTCCAGCCGCTGCGCACCGGCGTCGCCATCTTCCAGGCGCTGCATGACCTCCATCCGGGCGCCTTCGCCTGGCGGGCGGATGCCTATGAGTTCGTGGAGGACGTGCCCGCCTTCGACCTGCTCTGCGGGACGGAGCAGGTGCGCCGCGGTATCGAGGCGGGGTGGCCGCTGGAGCGGCTGTTGGAGGGGTTCTCCGCCCAGACGGAAACGTTCGCGCGGCACAGGACGCCCTACCTGCTATACGCTTGAGCTGTGATCGGCGTCTTCTCCGACAGCCATGGGGACCTCGAAGCCTTCGACGCGGCCTACGAGCTGCTGCGCTCCAAGGGAGCGCGGCGTTTTCTCTTCACGGGCGCGCGCTACACGGACCTGGATGAATGGGTCCTCTGGCGGCGGCAGAAGAGCCGGGGCGGGCGTGAGTATTCGGACGCGGACTTCCTGGCGGACGTGACGAACTGGCTGGGCAGTCAGGACTCGCTGCCCCGCACCCCGTCGCGCGCGGAGGCACCGGCGGACGTGGCGTCCGAGGATGACCGCCGGCTCGTCATGGAGCGGTTCATCCGGGTCCCCGAGCGCGAGTCGCTCCAGTACAGGGACCCCTCCATCAACAACAAGGTCATGGACCTGATGGGGGACACGCTGTGCTGCGTGGTGCACGACAAGAACGACCTGTCGCGGGATGACCTGCTCAACGCGCTGCTCTTCGTCCACGGCAAGGAGCCGGAGCCCAAGGTGGTGCAGATTGGCCCGCGCTACTTCCTGACGCCGGGGCGGCTGGTGGGCGCCGCCGAGCAGACCTGCGCGCTGCTGGAGAAGGTGGACCGCAACCTGCGCTTCTCCGCCTTCCGGCTGGACGGGCACGTCGTGCTGGAGCCCCAGGTCATCGTGCTGGAGAAGAAGTCCCCGAAGTTGTCCCTCAAGTGACGTGAGGCCCGTTGTGCAGGTCGCGCTTCTCGGAGGCTCGTTCAATCCGCCCCATGTGGGGCACCTCATGGCCGCCGCATACGTCCATGCCACCCAGGCCGTGGACGAGGTGTGGCTGATGCCGTCCTGGCAGCATCCATTTGGCAAGCAGATGGAGCCCTTCGAGCACCGCGTCGCCATGTGCGAGACGCTCTGCGCGGAGACCTCCGGCTGGCTGAAGACGAGCCAGATTGAGCAGGAGCCCGGGCTCACCGGCCGCACGGTGGACACGCTGTCCCTGCTGGTGGCGCGGCATCCGGACATCCGCTGGTCGCTCATCATCGGCAGCGACATCCTGCGCGACCTTCCGCACTGGAAGGACTTCCACCGCATCGAGGAGCTGGCCCGGGTGATGGTGCTCAACCGGGCGGGTTACCCGGCCCCGAACACGCTGGGGCCGCCGTTGGCGGAGGTGTCGTCGACGCTGATTCGAGACCTGCTCGCGCGGGGGGAGGCCCCGTCCGACCTGGTGCCCGCGCGCGCCATTGCCTACGCGCGCGAGCACGGCCTCTATGGCCTGAAGCGGGCGCCGTAGCGGCGCTGGAAGTCACAGGCCGAAGCCGACCAGGTGCAGGTGGTCCAGGCCCTGCTCGAAGCGGTAGGCGTATTGGTAGTAGAGCGACACCGGCACGGACTGCCCGAAGGTGAGGCTCAGGGACGCGGCCCCGCCCACGGCCGCGTGGTTGGCCCGGTTGTCGGTCCGGGCCAACGAGCCGAAGGCCTCGAAGCCGACGTCGCGCACGAAGAGGGACGGGAAGAGCCACAGCGTGGAGGCCCAGCCGTAGTCGATGGGGACGCGGTACTGGTAGTTCGCGGAGCCGATGAGTGCGTTGCGGGCGCGAATCTCCAGGTCCTCGTAGCCGCGGAGGTACTCGCTGAAGGCGATGCCCGGCTGAAGCTGCAAGGGCAGGGGCGCGGTCTGCTGGCTCGTGCGGTTGGTGTACCAGATCTGCCCCGCGTTCAGCCCGCCCACCTGGAGCAGCCCGGACGGAGCGCCGGGGAGGAACCGTCCCACCGCGGTGAGGCGGAAGTTGTCGCGCCCGGTGAAGGGCAGGCCGCCCGTGAAGCCATCAATTCCCAGACGGACATCGCCCATCGTGCCATCCTGGCGGAAGGCACCGGGGTACACGCCCGCTGCCATCGTCAGGCCCAGGCCGCGCTGCGTGCTGCCGTAGGAGGTGGCGTCGCCCGCGAAGTACGACGCGGAAATCTCCGGGCCGATGATTTGCGTCAGGAGGCTGGGGAAGCGCTCCGTCGCGTCGTACTCGCGGCGCAGCGCCAGCACGCCGAACGTCACCGGCGTGGTCCAGAAGCTGCGCGAGGCGAAGGCCGTGGCCTGGAGGTCCGTGCGTTCATTCTGACGGATGTGGGCGCCCGACACTTGGATGTACCAGGGCGAGAGCGTCGCGTTGCCGTACGCCAGCGAGAGGCTGGGTGCGTCTTCGCGTGAGTCGATGGAGAGCAGCAGGGAGTATGCGTGGAAGCCGAGCCGGTCCTGTCCCGCCAGCGCCAGCACGCCCATCACGTACGTCTCGTCCGTGTTGTCGGGGTCGGTCGCCGCGAGCAGGTAGGGCACGCGGAGCTCGGGGATGAAGAAGCGCTCCAGCGTCGAATAGGGCTTGTCCGAGAGGATTTGGACGTTGGTGCCCGGGTCTGGCGGTGCCACGACGGGGGCGTCGAGTCCGGAGAGCGCCGTGGGGGCGTCGTTGGCCGGCGGTACGTCTGGGAGGGGGCCGTTGTCCTCGGTGGCTGGCTGCTCGGCCGGAGATTCGGAAGGGGGCGCTGCGGCGTCCTCGGTGGGGCCGCCGGCCGGCTGCTCGGACCGCGACGGTTCAGCGTTCGCGATGGCGCCAGCCGTGGCTGGTTCGGAGGCGAGCGGTCGCGCGTCGTCGGTGCCCGTAGCGGCTTGCTCGGGCGGGCGCTCAATGGGTGGCGCAGCGACATCCTTTCCCTCAGGGGAACGGGTGTCGGCAGACATGAGCGGCGCGTGGGAGGGGGCAGCGGCCTCGGCCGTGTCCGAGGTGGCTCCATCAGGGGCTGCGCCTGCGTCGGTGTTGAGCCCCGGTACGAGGGGCTCTTGCGCCGCATGTCCCGGAGCGCCGGGAGTTGGGAACGCGGCGAACGGAGATTCTGTCGGTGTCTCCGAGGGCGCTTGCGCGGGCGCCGCCTCATCTTCCGAGGAGGGGGCCACAGGGAGCCGGGGCGCGCCGGGTTCAGGCTCAGGCGCCGGCTCCGATGGGGCAGGAGGCTGTGCGCTGACCGCCAGGGCGGACTCCTCGGCCGCGATGGCCGCTACCGGTGCCCGGTCGATGCTGAAGTTCAGCCCGTCCCGGTTGAGGAAGACGACCTCCTCGGTTCCCACGGGATGGACGTCCATCACCACGTGCGGCGCATCCGTGATGCGAACCACCTCCCGCGTAGCCACCGTGAGGACGTGGGCTTGCAGCCGTCCGTCGTGCTCCCGGAGGAACACGAGGCGCTCTTCATCCAGCCACCGCGGCGAGTAGTTGAAGCGCCCATCGCGTGTCAGCCAGCGCAGGCGGCCATCCGGCTCCCTCAGCACCAGGTCCCAGCCACCGTCACCCGACATGGGGAACACGACGCGCTCACCGTCCGGTGCCACCGTGGGCGGTCCCACGGAGGTGCTGGCGCCGAAGTCGGTCAGGGCTGTCCGCGTGTCCGTCGCCAGGTCCAGCCGCACCACGTTGGCCGAATCGCCTTCGACGCGGACGTACACATAGGCCGTTTCATCCGGCGTGATGCTGCCGCCCATCCCCGCCACATCATCCCAGAGGCGCGCGACGTCACCCGTGCGCGCATCCACCTTCCACAGCCGCGCCGTGTAGCCACCTTGCGAGTTCAGGTCGGCCATCACCAGGTACAACCACGCGCCGTCACGGCTGAACGACATGCCGCTGACCAGCGTCGCGGAGCCCAGCACCCAGCGGCGCAAGGGGAGCAGCTCCACCAGCGGCCGCTCGAAGCGCACGCGGCCATCCGGCTCCAGCACCGTCAGCCGGGTGTAGCGCTCACGCCCCACGCTCACCGTCGCGGTGACGCCGCTGGCCGCGTGCGACGCGAGCCGGGAGAAGTAGCCCGCATCGGCCACCCACGTCCGCTGCGACGCGGGCCGCTCGCGGACCTGGAGGCTCTGACGCAGCGTCTGCGTGTACTCCGCGAACAGCGAGCCGATGTCCCGCCCGTACACGCGCTTGAAGCGGAGCGTCACGGCCAGCGGCGGCACCAGGGAGTCGCCTTGCTCGTCCACCAGCTTCCACAGCTTCGACTCACCGTAGCGCTCCGCCAGGTACTCCACGAAGTGCATGCCGGTGATGTAGTTGCCGCCAAACGGGTCCAGCGCGCGCTGTTCAGGGGACAGGTAGCCGGGGTTGAGCTTCCCCTGGGTGGCCTGCACCACCGAGGCATACCAGCCGCGCCAGATAGGGCTGTGCGGGCGTCCAGCGTCCTTGTCGAAGCGGCCCTCGTAGTAGGTGGCCAGGCCCTCCAGGAACCACGACTCCGTGTAGGAGTTGGGCTGGAACAGCCCTCCGGTGACGAAGTTGAGGAAGCCCCAGACGCCGTCCGTCTGCTGGAGCTGCACGTAGTGGACGGCCTCGTGGCAGGCCACGTCCCCGACGTCCACCTCGCCCAGGTTGAACAGGTGGAACAGCTCCAGCGTCAGGTGGGAGGGCATCACCATCTGCTGCGGCGTGCTGGAGTAGTCGGGGACGACGTAGGCGTTATTGAAGTTCGAGCTCGTCAGGTAGACGAGCACCCTGTCCCGCTGCTTCTTCCGCCATGTCTGCTGGTTGAGGCGCGCCACGCAGCCTTCCAGCCGCGACGCCATGCGCAAGGCCTCTGCCCGGAGCTGGGCCGGGTAGTAGAGCTCCAGGGACTCCGTGGTGAGCTTGCGCATCTCGTCCCGAGCGAACGAGGCCTGGATGTTCTGAGGGAAACGGGGTGTGACGAAGGCACACCCGCCGTTTGTCAGCAGGAGACAGGTGGCGAGGACAGCCCAGCGAAGCCACCAGCGGGAAGCGGGCATGCAGGCCATCCTACAGGTCAGTAATCGTAGCCACGACCGCGATTTTCACGGTAAGGGAGCCCCCGTCGCCTCCCTATTTCCGAGTCTGGATTCCGCCATGTCCGAACCCGCCACTCAGGCGCATCCCGTTCCGCAGCACGTTCACAATGCCCAGCTGCAGGTCGCCGCGGCCCTGGAGCAGGCCACCGGCGCGCCGGTCGACCTCCTCAAGGCGCCCTGGGCTGAGATTGAGCCCGCCATCGCGAAGCTGACGGGCGGCCAGTTCCAGGTGAACCAGCCGGAGCACCAGACCATCGCGCTCGGACTGGCGGGCGCGTTCGCCCTGCGCCTCATCCAGGAGCACCAGGCGTTCTGGTTCCCCAACCGCGACTCGCCGGAGGGCGCCACGCTGGGCTTCCCCGAGGCCATCATCATGCTGTCGCCGTTCGGCGCGGTGATGGATTCGCTGGGACAGGGCAAGCTGGCCCGGCTGGAGGACCTGGCCTCGGACATCCGCCGTTCGCTGGGGCAGGCCCGCTTTGGCGCCAACCCGGCGCAGGCCCTGGGGGGCCAGGCGCCCAAGCTGACGCCGGTGGACTACCAGCGCCTGTTCGACCCCGGGTTCCTCCAGTTCGTCGTCCTGGACCCGAAGAAGGCCACCACGGCCCTGGAGACGAAGCCGGACGGGCTCGCCCGGGACGTGCGCAACGCGCTGGGCCGCACCCAGCCGCCGCTGCCGCCCGAGGCGCGTCAGCAGTTCGAGGGGCAGATTGTCCAGTCCCTCCAGCGCCTGGACACCACCAAGACGCTCATCGACCAGGCCGAGCGCGCGCCCCGTCTGGCGGAGCTGATGGCGCACCTGTTCGGCACCGTGGGCGGAACGGGCTCGGCGCCGGAGGACTTCTGGCACGACCTGGTGCTGCCGCTGCTGTTCATCGGCACCCCGGCGAACTTCCCGCCGCTGGACGACGAGGAGCTGGAGATGTTCCGCCAGGGCGCGGACCCGCTGCCGCTCTTCGTGGACATGGTGCCGCACGCGCACAAGGCCCCCGACGAGGGCCTGCTGGGCGCTTTCGAGATGAGCGACATCGGCCTGGTTCACCAGGGCTTCGGCCGGGTGGGCGCGCTCCGCCTCATCCGCATCAACCCCGCGCGCATCCAGTCGCTGCTGGAGCAGTTCGACCCCGCGAAGACGGCGGAGACGCTCCAGCGCTTCACGGAGTACGTGGCGAAGGCGGCCGGCAAGCCCGCCGCCGAGTCGCCGCAGGGCAAGGAGATGCTGCAGGCGGCGCTGACGCTGCTCTCCGACCTGAAGCGCTCCGTGACGCAGGTTCAGGGCGGCGTGCTCGCCCTGCGCCGGCTCACCGAGGCCGAGGCCGCGTCCGAGCAGGCCCTGGCCGTGGTGCGCAAGGCCCTGCAGGGCTCCATCATCCTGACGGCTTGAGCAGCCGTTCCAACGCGGCGCGCGACGTGGGCTCCAGCCGGTCTCCGGCCAGCCCCAGCGCGCGCCGCGACAGCAACCGGTAGAGGGGGGCGACGTCCGCTGGGAGCGCCTCCAGGTGCGCCGCCACCACGCCGGCGTCTCCGCGGACGATGGGCCCGGTAAGGCCCCCCGCGAGGCCCCGGGTCTCCAGTCCCCGCAGCGCCGAGTGCATCAGCGGCAGCAGCGCCGCCAGGGCGTCCGCGGGGGGGATTCCCGCCGCCCCCAGCGCCGCCACGGCCGCGTCCGCCAGGGACACCAGGCCTCCCGCGCTCAGCACCGCCCCGGCGTGGTAGGCCGCGCGGTGGGCTTCGGGGACTTCGATGACGTGGAGCCCCGCGTCCGCCGCCATGCGGCGCAGCACATCCCTCAGCGCGCGCGACGGCGTGCTCACCGCCACGGTGCTCCCCACCAGCGAGTCACGCGGCGACGAGACGGCGCACAGGGGATGGAATGAGCCTCGTGTCCGGCCCTTGGTGGTGCCCAGCGCGTCGAGCGACAGGGCACCCGCGGTGTGTACCAGCGCGGCCGTGCGGGGCAGGGTGGTGGACAGGGCCTGGGCGACGGAGGGCACCGCCGCGTCCGGGACGCACAGGAGGACGACGCGGGCCCGCTTCAGGTCCGCGAGTGACGCGGCCTTCAGGCCCAGCGCCTCGGCGCGTTGGCAACCCGCCTCCGTGCGCGAGTGGATGCGCACCGGCCAGCGCTTCGCCTGGAGCGCGAGCGCGAGCGCGCCCCCCAGGCGGCCCATCCCGACGACCACCACGGGAGGGCGCCGCGTTGAAGGCCCGGCGCGGCGGCGGGGCCCGGGGCTCATCGCTCGCGCTGGAACTGGAGCTGTCCGGAGCGCACCGCGATGCGCACGCGGTCGCCCGCGCCGAACTCACCCGACAGGATGCGCTCCGCCAGCGGGCCTTCCACCAGGCGCTGCACCATCTGCCGCATGGGGCGCGCGCCGAGCTGCGGGTCGAAGCCGCCGGACTTCAGCAGGTGGCCCACCACGTCATCTCCGGCGACGTATTCGATGCCGCGCTCGGTGGCCAGGCGCTTGCTGCTCTCTTCCAGCAGCAGCGTGGCGATGCGCGCCACCTCCACCTCCGCCAGTGGGCGGAAGGGGAGCCGTTCGTCAATGCGGTTCCACAGCTCCGGCGGCAGCGCCTTGCGCGCCACTGAAGACGCCGTGTCCATGGCGTCCCCGGGGCCCGCGGCGTCCGCGCCGAAGCCCACCGGGCGGCCCGTGCGCGAGAAGGCGTCCGCGCCCAGGTTCGTCGTCATGACGATGACGGTGTTGGAGAAGTCGATGTGGCGCCCCTTGCCGTCCGTCAGGCGGCCTTCCTCCAGCACCTGGAGGAGGAGCATCTGCACCTCGCGGTGCGCCTTCTCGATTTCGTCCAGCACCACCACCGACGAGGGGCGGCGGCGCACCGGCTCGGTGAGCTGGCCACCTTCGCCGAAGCCCACGTAGCCGGCGGGGGAGCCGATGAGGCGCGAGACGCCGTGCTGCTCGGACATCTCGCTCATGTCCAAGCGCACCATCGCGTCCCGGTTGCCGAACAGCACGTCCGCCAGCGCGCGGGCCATCTCCGTCTTGCCCACGCCCGTGGGGCCCAGGAAGAGGAAGCTGCCCATGGGGCGGCGCGACGCGAAGCCGGCGTAGTTGCGGCGGATGACCCGGGCGATGCGCGTCACCGCCTCCGAGTGCCCGATGACGCGATCCGCCAGGTCCTGCTCCAGCCGCAGCAGGCGCGACGAGTCGTTCATCAGCAGGCGCTCTTCAGGGACGCCCGCGAGCTTGGCCACCACGCGCGCCACGTCGGAGGGCTCCACCACGTCGCGGCCCTCGCGGTGGCAGCGGCTGCCCGCCAGGTCCACCACGGAGATGGCCTTGTCCGGCATGAAGCGGTCCGTCACGTAGCGGCTGGCCAGGGACGCCGCGGCCTCCAGCGCCTCCGGCGTGTACCGCAGCCCGTGGTGCTCCTCGTAGCGGCCGATGATGCCGCGGAGGATCTCCACCGTGTCCGGCACGGAGGGCTCATTGACGACCACGGCGGTGAAGCGGCGCTCCAGGGCCGGGTCGGTGCTGATGAACTTGCGGTACTCGTCGTGCGTGGTGGCGCCGATGCAGGGGAACTCGCCGCGCGCCATGGCCGTCTTCAGCTCGTTGGCCGCGTCCTGCGGACCGTCACCCGTGGAGCCCGCGCCCACCAGGGTGTGGATTTCGTCGATGAAGACCACCACGCGGCCCTCGGCGCGGCGGACCTCTTCCTTCAGCGCGTTGAGCTTCTCGGAGAACGAGCCGCGAAGCTGCGTGCCGGCCACCAGCGTGGCCATGTCCAGCTCCACCAGCACCTTCTCCGACAGCGAGCCGCGCAGCTCCAGCAGTCGCTGGGCCACGCCTTCCACCACCGCCGTCTTGCCGACGCCGGGCTCACCCAGCAGGCAGGGGTTGTTGGTGCGGCGCTTGCCCAGGATGTCGATGACCTCCTCGACCTCGCGCGCGCGGCCCACCACCGGATCCAACCGGCCCTCGTGGGCGGCCTGGCTCAGGTTGCGGCCCAGCGACGTGAGCATGGGGAAGGCCTTGGCGTCGAGCACCGGCGACGCGGAGGCGGGCTGCGCCGGCCGGG
>JBKGHI010000278.1:0-10865 GCA_046520405.1 Myxococcus sp. 1LA | reverse complement strand
CCGGGCCAGCAGCACGCGGCGCCGGTGGCGGGGGTGAAGGGACGGCGATGACGAGCTTCGGGTAGTAGCGCAGGCCGGCGCGCTCGGCGGCCGGTGGCCAGGGCTGTCGAAGACGAACTCGCCGTCGCTGTCGTCCTTGAGATAGGCGGGCGCGGCGGCCACCAGGCGCGAGCCGCGCCAGAGCGTCAGGTGGCGGGGGTGCCAGCCCCGCTCCGGCACCGCGCACCCGCTCTCCTCCAACGTGGCGAGGAACGTCCACTCCAGGAACGGCGTGGCCCGCGTGTCCACCAACGCGTCCCAGATGGCGCGGGGGACCTCGGTGAGGGAGCGCAGGATGCGCAGCGTGGTGGGAAGCGGGGTGGACATCGTCGGAGCCTGGGCCAGGGCGAGCCTATAACGATGCGTACCCGCTGCTGCCACGACTGTCCGGGCGCTACTTCCCGCGTGTCAGCTCGTTGGCGAGGAAGCGTCCGGCTTCCGCCAGTCCTTCGGCCCCCCGGCGGCGGCCCTCGTCCGATTCCATGACCCGCCGCGCGGCGTCCCCCGCGGTGCCCACCTCCAGGTCCACCAGGATGAAGAAGGCGCTGAGCGCAGGGCCCATGGGGGCAACGCGTCCCGGCCGCAGGGGCCGCTCACTCAAGGTGGTGGCCACCTTCTCCACCAGCCCGTCGTCGGTGAGCCGCTTCGCCGTGCCGCGCATGGCGGTCCAGGCGGACTCCAACAGCGAGGGCAGCATCCGTCCGGAGAGCGCGCTGGACAGCCGCTGCGCCGCTTCTTCCTCATCGATGTGGTGGGCCTGCGCGTAGGTGGGCACGAGCTTCGCCACCACCACGGCGCGGGTGGCGAGGTGGGCGAGTCTGGGCGGATAGGACACGCGGGGGCTCCGGGGTAGGGCTGGTGGGTTACCAGCGCACGAACAGACGGTACCCTCCGCTGCTGCGCTCCTCCACGGTGATTCGAGGCCGGGCGTTGGCCAGCTCCAACATGGCTTCCAGGCCCCCCGCCATCAGCTCGGGCCGGTTGTAGCGGTCCGCCAGGGAGATGCGGCGTCCACGCTCGCCTTCGGCGGACATCGAGACGTCCACGTCCGAGCGGCCCATCATCGCCAGGTAACGAGGCACCCGCTCCAGCGTCCGCGCCGGGCCAATCATGGGCAGGGCCACCGCGGCCACCCGGCCCACCAGCGTCTGCGCGAAGCCGAAGGTGCCCTGACGGCCGAGCTGCCGGTAGGCCTCCTCGTCACCGAGCTCCGCGTAGCGCTCCCGCCGCGCCAGGGCCACCGCCCGCTGCCAGAGGGCAACGGGGTAATCCAGCTCCGGCCTCCGGCTGTCGTACCCCAGTGTCTCCAGCTCCCGGAGCAGGCGGGCCTCGGCCTGGAGGCCGCGCACGAACAGTCCCTCGAACACACTGGCGGGGATGCGAGGCGGGGGGAGGGACATGCCCCCAGTCTACGCGAATTCCACTATGAATTCCGTTCTTTCTAGTAATTCCGCTTGGTGCCGGAGTGAGGAGGGGCGTGGGGGCGAGGGGCGATTGCCAGCCCGCGAGCCGGGTTGCTATGGGGCCGCGAGCGCCTTAGAGGAGACGTCCAAGGAGATTTGAATGTCGGTGAACATCCAGCTCGAGTGGACCCCGAACCCCAGCACGCTGAAGTACGTGGTGGACCGGCGGTTGTTGGCGGGCGGGGCGGTGAATTTCACGAACCCCGAGGAAGCCCAGGCGAAGTCCCCGCTGGCGCGCAAGTTGATGGACGTGCGCGGCGTCACGGCGGTGATGATTGGCACCAACTTCGTGACGGTGACGAAGGGGGAAGACGGGGAGTGGGACGAGCTCAATGACGAGGTCATGTCCACGCTCGACACGCACCTGACGGCCAACGAGCCGGTGGTGGACGAGGCGGCGCTGGCGGCGGCCCGCGAGGCGGCCGGTCAGGGCGCGGGTGGCTCGGTGGAAGGGCGCATCCAGGACATCCTGGACAGCGAAATCCGCCCGGCGGTGGCCATGGACGGTGGTGACATCACCCTGGACCGCTTCGAGGACGGCATCGTCTACCTGCACATGAAGGGCTCGTGCGCGGGCTGCCCGTCGTCCACGGCGACGCTGAAGATGGGCATCGAGGGGCGCCTGCGGGAGATGATTCCCGAGGTGCTCGAAGTGGTGTCCGTCTGAGGCGCAACGTCAAGGCCTCGCAGGTCCGGCGGGAGCTGCTGCCGGACCAGTCCCCCGCGCTGCTGCGCGAGCTGCACCTGCTCACGCGCGAGGGGAATCTCAACGCGGATGCGCTGCGCAAGCTCAAGCAGGTGAACCACCTGATGGGCTTGCTGCGTCCCGCCGTGGAGGACGTCCAGGCGCGCCATCCGAACGCGGTGATGGTGGACGCGGGCAGCGGCAACGCCTACCTGGGCTTCGTCCTCTACGAGCTGTTCCTCAAGAACACGGACAGCGGCACGCTGCTCTCCATTGAAGGCCGGCCGGAGCTGACGGAGCGGGCTCAGGGCCGCGCGCAGCGGCTGGGCTTCACGCGGATGCAGTTCCAGACGGCACACATCGATACGGCGCAGTACCCGGAGCGCATCCACCTGCTGATGGCGCTGCATGCGTGTGACACCGCCACGGATGATGCGCTCGTCGCGGCCATCCGCCATGGCGCGGACCACGTGGCGGTGGTGCCGTGCTGTCAGGCGGAGGTCGCCGCGCAGCTCAAGGAGAAGCGCCCCGTCGTGGCCAGCAGCGGCTCCATGTCGCTGCTGTACGCGCACGCGTGGCACCGGCGCGAGTTCGGCTCGCACCTGTCGAACGTCATCCGCGCGCTGACGCTGGAGGCCTTCGGCTATCAGGTGACGGTGACGGAGCTGACGGGCTGGGAGCACTCGCTGAAGAACGAGCTGATTCTGGGCCGCCGGGTGCACCGGGAGAACCGGCGCGCGCGCGTGCAGTTGGAGCGGCTGCTGGCGGAGACCGGCGTGACGCCCAAGCTGACGCGTGAGCTGGGTGTGAAGCCGGCGGTGTTGGACGTGGAGTCCGTTCCCGCGCCGGAGCCGGAGTCCCCCGGCGACTCCGCCGAGCCAGCGACGGCTTCCGTCAGCTCCGAGGTGTGAGCCGCACTGCGTCGCAGGCGGACGGCCTGGGCTGAATTGGCAGCGCTGGAGGAGCTTGGCATCGTGATGCGCGCCTCGTGCCTGGATGGGCGGGGCGTGTGTCCGCAGTGCCAACCCGGAAGAGGCTCCCATGCGCAACAAGAAGGGCGTGTCTGTCGCGTTGCTGTTCCTGGCTGTCGCGGGTGTGACCCTGGCTTCGCAGCGCGAGGCCGTGGATGTGTCGGTGGAGGGCGACGCGCTCTGTGTCGCCTCCGAGTCCGCGGAGCATGTGGCCTCGCGGCCACTGGAGGCGTGTCCCTCGTTCTGTGGGCCGGACCGCGTGGCCTGCCTCATGGCCTGCAATGGCGATACGGCCTGCCGCAGTGCTTGCCAGGACGCGTACATCGCCTGCTGCGGCTTCTAGGCATGCCGCTGCGCGGCTGGATGCGGGCGCCTGCAATGGCAATGTGGGGTGCCGTAGCGCTGGGATGCGCCGAGGGGGCGGCGCGTTCGGAGAGCTCGCTGTTCGGAAATGTCGGGGGTTTTTGCGCCACGAAATGTCCCGACATTTCCGAACAGCGAGGTCGGAAGCTCCCGCCGGGGGGGCCGCCTCAATGGTGCTCCGCTTCGGGCGTCGCGGGGCACCATGCCGCGCAGGTGGGGGGCTTGCGCAGGCGAGGTCAGAAGGGCGCCGGCCGCTCCAGGTCGAGGCGCTGTCCCGTGACCGGGTGCTGGAGCGACAGGGCTTCCGCATGGAGGTGCAGCCGGGAGCCCGGGTGCCCATAGAGACGGTCACCGACGATGGGCGCGCCCAGCCCGAGCGGATGGGCCGCGTGAACGCGCAGTTGGTGCGTCCTCCCGGTCAGCGGGAAGAGGGCCACCTTCGTGCGGCCGTGGCTGCGTTCGAGCACGTGCCACTCCGTCACCGCGGGCTTGCCGTGCACGGGGTCGTGAATCTGGCGGGGCCGGTCGTCCAGGTCCACGCGCATGGGGAAGTCGATGGTGCCGCGCTCGCCCTGGACGTTGCCTTCAACCCAGGCCACGTAGCGTTTGTGCACCTCGCGTCCGGCGAACAGCCGTTGCAGGGCCGCGTAGGTGCGCGCGTCCTTGGCCGCGACGAGCAGCCCCGACGTGTCCAGGTCGAGCCGGTGCGCGAGCAGCGTCCCCGCCGCATCCGGGGCCCGCGCGCGCAGCCGGGCCTGCACCGAGTCCTCCACCGAGACGTCCTTCGCGGGGACGGAGAGCAGCCCCTCCGGCTTGTCCACCACCACGAGCCATTCGTCCTCGTAGATGATGTCCAGTGGCCGTGACGGCAGCACTGGCACCACGAAAGGGCGAGGCTCGGCGACGGACAGCCCCTCCAGCATGTACGGCAGCAGCGGTCCGCACTTGTCCTTGCAGGCGGGGTAGTAAGCGCCGGCGGCCCGGCCTCCCGCGGGAGGCGGAGCACCCCACCAGAACTCAGCGAGCGCCAGGGGCTGGAAGCCTTGAACGAGGGCATGCGCCAGCAGCTTGGGCCCAGCGCAATCCGCCGCGCCCGATGGCGGCTCGCCACCCGCGTAGAGGCCGCGCAGGTGACGGCGCTCGCCTCGTGCGTTGGGCACCACGTAGGTGTCGTGCAGGCGCTTCATCAACGCGCGGCTGACAATGCGCCGCAGTCGCTCCATGGCGCGGAGCCGCCGTTCCAGTCGTACTCGCTGAGGCGCGAGTGCCCGCTGCGCCTCGTCATGTTCCGCCTCCAGTCTGCGCAGCTCCGCCTTGTCTCCTCGGCTCTCCTGGTCGAGCGCATGCAACGCCGCCCGCCTCGCTTCTTCACCCAGCGCATCCGAGGCCGTGATGTCCGCGCGTCGCGCATGACGCTGCTTCTTCCGGGCATCATGGGTGACACGCAGCGCCGCGCGCGCTTCCACGTGGCGCGCTCGCAACGCGTCATGCTCGCCGAGGATGGCGGCACGCTCAGGTGATTGCCGGAAGGCCTCCTCACGGGCCATCAGGCGCTTCACCAAGGCATCGCCCGCGGGCTCCAGTTGCTCCCGAGCGTCACGGGTGAAGAGGGGGGGCACGAAGCCGGGCAAATCCCATCGCCCCTCCAGCATTCCAGAGAAGGCGCGGAGGAATCCGATGCGTCCATCCGGCGCTCGGACCACGAGGACGCCGAACATCTTCCCACCCGTCGTGGTGTCGAGGCACGAGGCCGGAAGTCCGGGCGCGAGCTGACCTGCCCGGAGTTCGCGCTGGAGCCACTCCGCCGCCCGGCATGCCAGCGCGTGCGGAGCGCCCTCATCGAAAGGGTTTGGGAATCGCTCGGGGAGCGCTTCCGCGAGGGGCTGCGGCTCGAAGGGCGTGAACCACGTCCCAGCGGTGGCTTGCATCCCACCGCCCGCGCTCACGAGCGCCCCGCCGAGGGCTCCGTCAGCAGCAACCGGCACTTGAGCCCGCCGTTCTTCACGGGAAGGCTCCGCGCACCCGTCAGTCCCAGCGCCTTCACCAGCGCCGCCTCGTCCGGAAGGATGACCGCCGCGCGCCACCCCGCGAAGCCGCCACGCAGCGTGTTCCCCAGCGCCCGGTACAGCGCGGGCAGGTCCTCGGCTTCGCCCACGCGCTTGCCATAGGGCGGATTCACCACCACCAGCCCCGGGCCCGCCACGGGCGCCTTCAGCGTCCGCGCGTCCTGCCGCTCCAGCGCGAGCGTCACGCCCGCGCGCCGCGCATTGCGCCGCGCCGTCCCCAGCGATCCCGCGTTGATGTCGTAGCCATGAAGCGCCGCCGTGGGCGCGGGCAGGGCTTCCGCTTCCGCGCGCGCCTTGCGCTGGTTCCACGCCCCGGCGTCGAAGGAAGGGAAGGACTCGAAGGCGAAGGCACGCAGCAGCCCCGGTGCCCGGCGCATGGCCATCCACGCGGCCTCCACCAGGAACGTGCCCGAGCCGCACATCGGGTCCACCAGGGGCTGCGTGCCGTCGTAGCCCGCCAGTTGGAGGATGCCCGCCGCCAGCGTCTCTCGCAGCGGCGCGCGGCTGACCTCCTGGCGGTAGCCGCGCCGGTGCAGCGCATCCCCGCTGGTGTCGGCGCTCACGGTGAATGCGTCGCCTTCCACGCGCACCAGCAGCGTCAGCCCCGGGCCGCCGCCCTCCTCGTCGAGCGGGCCCGCGCGTTCCACCGATGGGACACCCCACGCATACGCCGCCGCGGAGAACACCACGTCCGGCCCGGGCACGGGCGAGCGGTGCAGGCTCACCGACAGCTTCGGAGGCGAGCGTCCATCCCAGACGTGTGACAGGTCCAGCTCGGCCAGCCGGTCCGTCAGGGCGTCGGAGTCACCCGCGCGGAAGCTGCCCACGCGCAGCAGCACCCGGCTGGCGCAGCGAAGGCGCAGGTTGGCGTCCTGGTGCAGTCCGGCGGGGCCCTCCAGCTCCACGCCGCCCTCCACGCGGCGGGGCCTCCAGCCCAGCGCGGAGGCCTCAGCCTCCAGGGCGGGCTCCAGGCCGGGGAGGGTGGAGACAAAGAGCTGTTCGTCGGGGCGGCGCGCGTCACGAGGACGCCCATTGTCCGCGTCCCGGCGCGCGCCGCAAAGCCTCATTCAGGACGCGGGGGCGGAAGGCCGCTCCCAGTCCGGCGCCGGAGCTGTCGGGACGGGGGCATCCGCGTAGGCACCGCGGTAGGCGGGCGGCAGCAGCTCCGCCACCCGGCGCATCATCGCGTCCACCAGCGCCTGGCGCGGGTCCTCGGCGCCCGCCACCTCTGCCTCCAGCGCGTCCACGCGGAAGGGCGGGCCGAAGCGCACGAAGACGTCGGCCTTGAACAGCCGCTCGCCGCCCATGTCCGAGTCGTTGATGGGCATCAGCTTCTCCGTGCCCTGCAACGCCACCGGCACCACCGGCACGCCCGCGCGCTTGGCAATCAACGACAGGCCCTTCTTCGCCTGGGTGAGCGCGCCGGTGCGGCTGCGCGCGCCCTCCGGGAAGATGAGCACCGACTTGCCGGCCTTGAGCGTCTCCAGCGCCCGCCGCATCGCCTCGATGTCGGGCGAGTTGGGCTTGATGGCGATGGTCTCCATCGTCTCCGCCGCCAGGCGCGTCATCACCGTGGTCTTCAGCTTCACCCCGGCCAGGAAGACGACCTTGCGCGGCCGGAAGGCCCTGTCCAACGTGAAGCCGTCCGCGTTGGACAGGTGGTTGCACAAGAAGAGGCAGGGCTGGTCCGGGATGTTCTCCCGCCCCAGGACGCGCTCGTTCGCCAGGGTGTCCCAGACGCCATCCATCAGGGCGCGGACCACGTGCTGACGGGCGCCCTCCGGCAGCTTCGACATCAGGAAGAAGAGGATGCGCAGCACGTGTCAGTCGCCTCTGGCTTGGGTGGGGGCAGTCGTCCCTGGCCCTCAACGTTCCACCCGCAGATGTAGTTCCGAAAACGGTCAGACGTCAGCACCCACATGGCCTGGCACCCCGCCCGCCGGGCGGGCCGTCGTACAGCCGACGCTCGTGTAGGACTGGCGGACGGGACGGTTTTTCCTTCCCCTTTCCCCACCGTTCCAGGCGGGTTGGGCTAAGGGAGGGGGCGCATGAGTATGGCTGAAGCCCGCGCGGCGCGCGCCAGGAAGCCCGTGGAATACGAGGTCACCGTCGCCCAGGTGCGGATGGACACGCACGACACGGCGACGCTCTTCCTTGATTTCGGCGGGGTGCCGCTGGGCTACAAGGCCGGGCAGTTCCTCAACATCGACCCGCATCAGTTCCCCGCGCTGGCGCGCCTGTCCGCCTACCTCCAGGAGCAGAAGGGGCGGAAGGAGCCGCAGCGTTCCTACTCGCTCGCCTCCGCGCCGCACGAGCCGCTGGTGGCCATCACCGTGAAGGACGAGGAGTTCATCCCCGGCTTCACCCGCTACCCGCCGCTGCTGTCGCCCTACCTGGTGCACGGCCGGCTCACCGGCGCGCGGCTGAAAGTCACGGCCTTCATGGGGCCCTACGTGCTGCCGGAGGACGTGGAGGCGCGCACCGGCCACGTCGTCCACGTCGTGGCCGGCTCCGGCGCGGTGCCCAACTTCGCCATCCTCAAGGACGCGCTCCACCGGGGGCTGAAGCTGCGCCACACCTTCCTCTTCTCCAACAAGACGTGGGGGGACGTGCTGTACGGCGAGGAACTGGCCGCGCTGGCGCGTGCGCACCCGGACCGCGTGCGCGTGGTGCACACGCTCACGCGGGAGACGGACGAGTCGCGCTTCGGTCCCGACGTGCGCAAGGGCCGCATCCACCAGACGCTGCTGGAGGAGCTGATTCAGGACCGGGACACGTGCCTGGTGTACGTGTGCGGCCCGGCGATTACGCCCTGGGACCGCCGCAAGGCGCTGGAGACGCGCACGCCCTCCACGCCACGCTTCATGGAGACGGTGCTGGGCCACCTCCACGCGCTGGGCATCGAGGACAAGCGCATCAAACGGGAAGCATACGGCTAGGCACCAGCGGCAACCACAGCTCGAAGCGGGCGCCGCCCCGGGGGCGGCTGCAGGCGCGCACGCTGCCCTCGTGCGCCAGCACCACGCGCCGGACGATGGCCAACCCCAGGCCACGGCCATTGGCGCGGGTGAGGAAGAAGGGCTGGAAGACGCGCTGCGGGTCCACGTCCGGGATGCCGGGCCCTTCGTCCTCCACCACCAGCCGCACGCCGCCGTCCGCGGGCTCCACCGTCATCCGCACCTTGCCGCCCGCGGGTGAGGCCTGCACGGCGTTGCGCACCAGGTGCGTCACCGCGAGCTGGAGCAGCGTCTCGTCGCCTTCGAGCGCGGGCGTCTCCACGGCCTCGTCCACGCTGAAGCGCAGCGTGAGCGCGGGCGTCTCCACGGCCTCGTCCACGCTGAGCGCAGCGTGGGTGCGTCTGGGCGGGCCGTGCATCTGCCCAGCGCGCGGCGCACCAGCTCGCCCATCTGCACGGGCCGGGGGCGCGGCTCCAGCGGGCGCACCACGTCCAGCAAGTCCCGGACGATGTCCTCCAGCCGGATGGCCTCCTCCTCCAGCATCCCCACCGCGGCCTGACCCGTGGGGCCCAGGTGCGCCTCGCGGCGCAGCACCGCCACCGCGTTGAGGATGGCGCCCAGCGGGTTGCGGACCTCGTGCGCCACGACGCCCGCGGCCTCGCCCAGCACCTCCAACCGCTCGCGCGCCACCAGCTCGTCCTGGAGCCGGGACACCTCCTCCAGCCGCACCGCGGACGTCTGGTGGTGGCGCACGTTCTCCAGCGCGCCGCTCACCAACTGCGCGAACAGCTCCAGGGTGCTGGCGCCCGCGGGCGTGAGGGCGGGGCCCTGCACGCAGAGCACGCCATACGGCTGGCCCTCCACGAAGACGGGCGCGTCCAGCCCGCGCGTGTCCGGTGGATGGAGCTGGCGCACCGGCGTCACTCCGTGCGTGGAAGGCGGGTAGCGGGCCACGCCGACCATGTCGTGGTGGAAGGCCGCCTTGCGCCGCTCGAGCACCTCCAGGAGGTGCGGCAGGGCCTCGAGAGGAATCCGCACGTCGCTCAGGGGCATGCCGTGGAACGCCTCCGTCTCCGCGACGATGAAGGGGTTCTGCCGCACGGGCCCGTAGCGGAACGCGTCCCCGTCCACGCGCATGACGGACACGGAGAAGCCCTGGCGGTAGATGGCCTCCACGGCCGTCTCCAGCACGGAGCGCTCATCACGGCAGCGCAGCATCGTCGAGGCGGCCGCCACCAGCGCCTCCGTGAGGCGCCGCACCGAGTCCTCGGCTTCCGCCTCCAGCAGCACCACCACCAGCTCGTCCGCGTGCGCCCCGGGCGCGTGCCGCACCGACAGCGTGCGCTGGGGGCCGTTCGCCGGCTGGACGCGGACCCAGACGGGCCCCTCGGGTATCGGGCCCCCCTTGCTGAGCGTCTTGTACATCGGCTCCACCCAGCCGCGCTCCTCCGGCACGAAGCGGCGGATGCTCTCGGAGAGCGGCATGGCTTCCAGCTCCGACGCTGGAACACCCAGCAGGGTGGCGAGCGCCGTGTTGACCCGTAGCACCTGCTCGCCGCGGAGGATGGCGGTGGGGAGAGGCATCGCTTCGAGCAGCCGATCTGCGGCGGAGGCGGTGGTCACGGCGGTCATCCTCTGAGGCCGTCGCACCGTCCGCAAGCGAACTTCCGCGGAGCCGGCAGTGGCGGACGCAATGGGTTTTCCCGCACCCCGTATGGAAGGGCGAGGGGCGACACCTGGAGGGCACGACGATGAACTTCATGAACCTGATGGACCGCGATGACCTGGAGCTGAAGTCGGTGATGGCCGTGATGGCGGCCTTCGTGCTGACGGGGGCGGTGTTCCTGGGGCAGATGCTCTAGCGGCTGCCTCAGGGCTTCTTCTTCAAGTCCTTTGCGCGAGCCAGGTACTTCTGGACGAACTCCTTCTCCTCCGGGCGAAGGTGGCTCAGACGCAACCCGTAGCCGCGCGGGTTCTTTCCGTCCTCCAGTGAATTCTCCCAGATGACGGAGCTGCGGAGCGTGAGCACCCGGGGCGGCTCGTCGAAGCGCAGGGTCAGCTCCACCAGCGTCCCCAGCCGCAGCGGCTTGTCGGTGGCGATGAACAGGCCACCCGATGACAGGTTGATGATGCGGTGGTCGGTGAAGATGCCCGCGTTCTGCAGCGTCACCTTCACGTCCGCGTGGATGCGGTCGTCGGAGCGACGCTCCAGGCCGACGAACTCCGCGCTGGAGTACGTGGGCGCCGCCGCGGCCCGTCGCATGGGACGGCGCGGGCGGTGGCGGCGCCGGCGGGGGCGGAGCTGGCGGCGGCGCGATGGG
>JBKGHI010000277.1:0-10886 GCA_046520405.1 Myxococcus sp. 1LA | reverse complement strand
CAGCGGGGCCTGGGGCGCGCGGTGCAGCAGGCCGTTGAGCTGGGCGCGCAGCCGCTCGCGCTCGGCCTCGAACATCACCTGCTCGCGCAGCACCTCGCTCAGCTCCACCTCCGCCTGGAGCGGGTCCTGCTGGGACGCGCGGCCGGTGACGTACTGCGCCTCCGCGCTCTTCTTGAGCTGCCCCAGCAGCCGCAGGTGCTCCTCGGTGACGGCGAGCGAGCGCTCCACGACGAACAGGTCGTCGAAGAGCGTGGACGCCATCAGGGCCAGGCGCAGGCGCAGTGCCTCGCGGTCCTCGCGCAGGGCCTCCGCCTCCGCCAGCGCCATCTCCCCCCGCAGGCCGCGCTTGCCGGGGAAGGGGAGCTGCTGGCTCAGCTCCACCGACTGCCCGAAGCGCGCGCTGTCGGTGATGCTCAGCGGCGCGACGCCGTAGGACAGCATCGGGTCCTCGAGCGCCGTCTCGCGCGGGTAGCGCTCCAGGGTGGCGCGCCAGGCCTCCCGCGCCGCCTCCAGCGAGGGATTGCGCAAGAGCACCTGCCGCACCAGCTCCGCGCGCTCCAGCACGGGCGCCTGCGTGAAGGGCTCCGGCGCCTTCGCGTCCGGTGCCTGCCGGGCCACCGCTTCGAGTTGGGATTGATACCGCTGCTCACTGGCTCCGGCCGCGCCGGGGCCCAGCCACACGGCGGCGCCGGTGGCGAGCACGGCCCGCGTCGCGGACCGCCTCCAGGTTCCATGGAATGACATGACTTCCTGCTCCAGATGACGGGATACGAGCCTGTCGCCGGGAGAAGGACGTCACCGGCGGCGGGCGGAATCCGGCCGGTGGGCACACGCCCACCCGCCAGGCCTCAGCGCATGCGGGCCGGACGTCTCAAATGAGGTAGGAGCAGTTCTGCAGGTACAGCGGTGGCGCGGTGGCGCGATGCACGCCCCGGATGCGCACCCACGACGTGGGCAGGGACTCCGGCGCCGGTGGCATCACCGCGACGGCCGGGGGAAGCACCGCCAGGGGCGCCAGCGTCCACGAATGTCCGGCGCTCGCGGTGACGGGCTCCGGCGCCGGGAGCTGCACGGCCAGCTCGCCGCAGCAGTCGTGGTGGTCGCCGGCGATGCCCGCTTCCTGGGAGACGGGCGCGGCCTTCGAGCGCTTCGCCTGATGGCAGGCGCACGTCAGGTCCAGCTTCACCGTGCCCTGGCAGAGATGGAACAGCCCCTCGGCCGCCCCCGCGATGGGAGGCAGCCCCAGGACCACCAGCAATGTCAGGACTCGGATGAGCATGACCGTGGGCTTGCCACGCTGATAGCGCGGCGTGACGGGCCGTGCAACTCCAGCCGCGTCACGCCATTCCCATTCAACTCATGCCGCGCCGCGTGCAGGCACGGGCTTGGGCTGGATGAGCTCGGTGGAGAAGTAGCGCTCCATGCGGTCGGGGAACACCGTCACCACCTGTGCGCCCGGGCCCAGTCGCTTCGCGGCCTCCACCGCGGCCACGTAGTTCAGGCCGGAGGACGGGCCCACCGGGAAGCCGCGGCGGATGAGCGCCCGCGCGGTGCTCATGGCCAGGTCGTCCGACACGTCGATTTCCACGCGGCCCGGCATGTCCGCCTCGCGGTACAGCTTGGACATCCCGTCCACCACGCCGGGGACGCGGGGGCTGAAGCTGCAACATTCAATGTCGCAGCCGAGCCCGGCGATGGGCCGCGCCACGAAGGCCGTCACCGGACAGCCCGCCTCCGCGAAGGCCTGGTACAGGCCCACCACGGTGCCGCCCGTGCCCACGCCGCTGACCACGCCGTGCACCAGGCCACCCGGCACCTGCGACAGAATCTCCTGGCCCGTCCACACCCGGTGGGCCTCGGCGTTGTCCGGGTTCTCGAACTGGCGGGGCGCGAAGGCCTTGCGCTCACGCGCCAGCTCCTCCGCCTTCACGATGGCGCCGTGCACGCCGGCTTCGCGCGGCACCAGGACGACTTCGCCACCGTAGGCGCGGATGGTGAGGATGCGCTCACCAGTGACGCCCTCCGGCATCACCGCCGTGAAGCGCACGCCCATCTGCGCGCTGGCCAGCGCCAGGGCGATGCTCGTGGAGCCGCTGGACGCCTCGATGACCTCACCGCCGGGGGCCAGCTCCCCCTGGCGCCATGCCTTCTCCAGCATGTAGCGCGCGATGCGGTCCTTGGTGGAGCCGCTGGGATTGAGGAATTCCAGCTTGCACCAGATGGTCGGGCCCTCCTCGTGCAGACGCACGGGGACGAGCGGGGTGGGACCCACGGCCTGGAGGAAGCGGCCGTCCGCGGGAAGAGGGCGACAGGGAGGGCGCATGGGACCTTCCCTATCGCGAAACGGCGCGCCGGGCACCGGCCATGAATTTTTTGCGGGGTTCCTGGACAGTCGCTTGTCTGCCTGGTCAGACAGTAATCCATTGGTGTCCGTAACATCTGGCGTTCAGCGGGAGGCGCGGCTACGAATGGACCTGGCTCGCACTCCTCCGCATGTCCTCGACGACTCCCGCGCTCATCCTCAACGTCAACGACGACGCGGCCAGCCGCTACGTCACCTCTCGCGTGCTGGGGCTCGCGGGCTTCCGTGTGGTGGAGGCCGCCTCCGGCACGGAGGCACTCGCCCTGGCGAACGAGGAGACCGACCTCGTCATCCTGGACGTGCGGCTGCCAGACATCAGCGGTTTGGAGGTGTGTCGGCGGTTGAAGGAGACACCCCGCACGCACGGTGTCCTGGTGCTCCACCTGTCCGCGCAAGCCGTGGGGCCAGGCGACCGGGCGATGGGCCTGGAGCACGGCGCGGATGGCTACCTGGTGGCGCCGGTGGACCCGGAGGAGCTGGTGGCCCAGGTCCACGCGCTGCTCCGGCTGCGCCAGGCCGAGCGCGAGGTGAAGGTGCTGTCCCGGGAGGTGACGCACCAGCGTCAGCTCCTGGAGCTGGCCATCTCCTGCGCGGCGGACCCCATCGCGCTCTATGACGAGACGGGGCGCGTCCTGTCGGCCAATCAATCCCTGTATGCATCACGCGGCAGCCACGCCGTGCATGCACCGGGGCGGTCGTTGGAGGAGATGCAGGCCGCGGACGCGGCGCTGACGCCGTACCTCGAGCAGGTGCGGCTGGCCCTGCGCACGAAGCAGGTGCAGCGAGGCACCGTCGCCCTGGATTCGGACCGGGGCCCGCGGTACTTCGACTATGTGCTGTCGCCCGCGCTGGGGGCCAGCGGCGAGGTGCTGGCGGTGATGTCTTCGCTGCGGGACGTCACCGAGGCGCGCAACGCGGACGAGTTCCGCGAACAGTTCATCGGCATGCTCGGGCATGACCTGCGCAACCCGCTAAACGCGCTGTCCATGTCCGCGCAGCAGCTGCGGCGCAAGGGCGGGTTGGACGAGCGCCAGGGCATGCTGACCGAGCGCATCCTCACCAGCGCCGAGCGCATGGACCGGATGATTCGCCAACTGCTGGACTTCGCGCGCTCGCGGCTGGGCGGAGGCATTCCCGTGGTGCGCGCACCGGGCGACGTATTCGAGGTGGTGCGCCGCACCGTGGACGAGCTGCGTGCCAGCCATCCCGGCCGTGTCGTGCTGCTGGAGTCCAAGGGGGATGGCCAAGGGACGTGGGACACTGACCGCCTGGAGCAGGCGGTGGGCAATCTGGTGGCCAACGCGTTGAAGTACAGCCCGGCGGAGAGCGCCGTGTGGGTGGGGGCCGAGGGCTCCGAGCGTGAGGTGGTGCTGCGCATCCACAACCACGGGACGCCCATCCCCGCGGAGGACCTGCCCCACGTCTTCGGGGCCTGGCGCCGGGGCCGGCGCACCGCCAGCGACACCGGCGCCCCCAGCGGACTGGGCCTGGGGCTCTACATCACCCGGCAGATTGTCCGGGCGCATGACGGGGACGCGCACGTGGCCTCCAGTGCGACGGATGGCACCACCTTCCTCATCCGCTTGCCGCGATGATGACCATCTGACGGTTGGGGCACATCACGACTCCCGGTTTGGGGTTGCCGCTGCCACCTTCCGTGCATGGCGTCAGAAAAGCTCATTTTCGCTCAGTCCGTGGAAGCCCTCTTCGTGCGAGCGCTCGGGCCGTATCTCACCCGGGATGGACGCCAGCGGCTGAAGGCGGTGGGGCTCGACCTGTCGGAGCCACTGCGCCCTCAGTACACACTGGAGCAGTGGCGCGCCTTCCTGCGCGTGGCGGCGCAGGATGTCTTCCCGCACCTGCCTCCGTCCGAGGCGAGCTTCGCGTTGGGCGCGCGGTTCCTCCAGGGCTTCCGGCAGACGTCGGTGGGCCGGGCCAGCCTGTCGCTCGTCACCCAGTTGGGGCCGCGGCGCACGCTGGAGCGGGTGCCGTACAACGTCCGGGCCGGCAACAACTTCAACGAGGTCCGCGTGGAGGAGTCCACGCAGGACAGCGCCACCCTGTGGATGAAGGACGTCACGGCGGACACGCCGGACTTCGCGGCGGGCTTCCTGGCGGAGACGCTGCGGTCGGCGGGCGCGGGGCACGTGGACGTGAAGCCCATTGCCTTCGACGGCACGGCGGCCACCTTCCGCGTCACCTGGACCAAGGCCGCCAGCCGCGCGCCCGTGGCGGGTGCCGCCGGCCCACGCCGCGTCCACTGAGTCCGGCGCGCCGCCACGACACACCCTGGGATGGACGCGCTGGGGCCCCTGTCCGGGGCGCGCTGGCGCTGGCCTCCCGCCATGAGCTGTCGCACGATGCCGGCCGGACGCGCTCCCTGTTCGGAAGGACGTCACATCATGGCCCGGTTGCTCGTCGAGGACGTCCACGTCCGGCTCGGCACGAATGACATCCTGAAGGGCATCACCGCCGACTTCCGGGACGGCGAAATCGTGGCGCTGCTGGGCCGCTCCGGCAGCGGCAAGTCCACGCTGCTGCGCTCCGTGGCCGGGCTGGAGACGCCGGTGCGCGGGCGCATCCACATTGGCGAGCGCACGGTGTTCGACGCGGCGGCGAAGGTGAACCTGCCGCCGGAGCGGCGGGACTTGGGGCTGGTGTTCCAGTCCTACGCGCTGTGGCCGCACAAGACGGTGTTCGACAACGTGGCCTACGGCCTGCGGCTGCGAAAGCAGCCCCGCGAGCAGGTGGACCGGGCCGTGCGCGAGGTGCTCCAGGGCGTGGGCCTGGACGGCTACGGCGACCGCTTCCCCAGTCAGCTCTCCGGCGGACAGCAGCAGCGCGTGGCGTTGGCGCGGGCGCTCGTCTATGGGCCGCCGCTGGTGCTCCTGGACGAGCCGCTGTCCAACCTGGACGCGAAGCTGCGGGAGGAGGCGCGGGTGTGGATTCGCGCGCTCATCAAGCGGCTGGGGCTCACCGCGCTCTTCGTCACCCACGACCAGGTGGAGGCCATGGCCATCGCCGACCGCATCATGCTGCTGGAGGGCGGGCGGATGGTGCAGGACGGGACGCCGGAGCAGCTCTACACGGAGCCGAAGAGCCTCTTCGCCGCGGACTTCATGGGCGTGAACAACACGCTGTCGGGACGCGTGGTGGAGCGGCGCGGCGGCGAGGCGCGGCTGGAGGTGGGCGGGCAGTCGCTGTGGGGCCAGCAGCGCGGGGACCGTTCTGGTGGAGACACGGCCACCGGCGTCATCCGCGTGGAGGCGCTTCAACTGGCGTCCGGGCCTGGAGAGAACCGGCTCCCGGCCGCGCTGGCGAGCTCCATCTATGTGGGGGGCCGCTGGGAGCACCAGTTCCAGCTCGAAGGGCAGACGCTGCGCGCCACCACCCGTGAGCGGCTGTCTCCCGGCGCGTACACGCTCGCGTTCCCGAAAGAGCGCCTCTGGATTTTCTGAGAGGCGCCGGAGTGTCTCGGTGCCTTACGTGGCGAGCCCAGTGGGCGTCGGGGCGGAGTGCTGCCCCGCCACCGGAGTCAGGGCGGGGAAGGCCGCGTGCCGGTTCTTCCAGAAGGGCGCATCGGGCCACCGTTGCTCCTCGCGGTAGGTATCGCTTCGCTTGCGCAGGTGTTCGGCGAAGCGCAGGTGCAGCGTCTCCTCGTAGGAGCGGAGCGCATCCACTTCACCGCGCATGTAGTGCTCCAGGGCCTCGGCGGCGAGGAGCGCGGAGTCCAGCGCGCTGAAGATGCCCTGGGCGGACAGTGGGTCATGGGTGTGGGCCGCATCGCCCACGGCGAGCCAGCGCGCACCGTGCATCCGGTCGAGTTCGCCGACGAGCACGGGCGCCGCGACAAGAGGCTCGCCCGCGAAGTCGCAGACCGCCAACCTCGCCTGGGTGACAGGGGCCTGTTCGAGCAAGGCCATCCACGGCTCGGGTGTCGCCCACCGCAAGCCGTGCAAGGAATCTCCATCACCGACCAGGGTGACGGCGACGCGGTCCGCGGGGAGCCGCGCGGAGTGCCACCAGCCTTCCGGACAGGCTTCCACCAGGGCATCCGTGGGGAACGGCTCCCCTGGCCGGAGCTGGAACGCGCCATGAACGGTGAAGCAGCGGTCGCGAATGCGCCGCCGTGCACCCTGGGACATGGCGAAGGTGGCTTTCCATCCGGTCGCATCGACGACGAAGCGCGCTCGCAGCGTGAGTGCGCCCGCCTTGCGTTGGGAGAGGTGCAGCCGATAGCCCTCCGTCGCGAGGGGCTCGACGTCCAGCAGGGTCGTCAGGCGAAGGACACGGACGCCTTGCCGGGCTGCTTCCAGGCTGAGGCGTTCGTCGAAGCGTGCCCGGTCCAGGTTCCAGGCGGAGCCCCAGGGCGACATCTGCATGTCCTGGACGCTGGGCTCCGCGCGGCTCCAACACGAGGACGTCCCGCGAGAGGCCAGGTGTCCATCCCGCAGGAAGCTGCTCCAGACACCGAGCCGGGACAGGGGCGTGCGGATGTCGGGTGACAAGGCTTCACCTGGGCGGTGCGTGTCGTAACCGGTGCGCTCAATCATCACGACGGAAAGGAAGGGAGCCAGGTCCCGCAGGGCCACGGCCATGGCCGAGCCCGCTGGACCGCCTCCGATGATGGCGACGTCGTAGGCCGCTTCGCTCATGGCGCGCCCATCCCAGCGGCGGCGCGCGTCTCGTCGCGACGGGTTGCGGGGCGCCTGGTTTCGACAGAGACCCGGAGAATCTCTTGGGTCGGGCTCATGCTTTCGCTCCTCATGTTCCCAGGTGCGATGTGCAAGGCACATTCCTCCTGTCGCCCGTGCACGGCGCCACCGCGGGCGTGTGTCCGCGCGTCCTGAAAGCCCGCTGCGGCTGACGGTTGATGACGCGTCACGCTGTTCCCGTGACGCGTCAGCGTCATGCCCGCACGCAAGGGCAGCGCCCCGCCGGGCTTCCGCCTGGCACCGGGGACATTCGCGGTGGAGGCCAACTCACGACGTCCCGTCGCGTTGACGCCGGGCTGTACCTGTGTTCAGGCTAGTCCTGGAGGTGCCCATGGCCCCGCAAATCAGCCTCGACTTCGCCTCGGAGTACGCGGCGCACCCGGCGCTGGCGCCGTTCCATCCCGTGGTCCGCCGCTGGTTCGCGGAGCGGCTGGGCGAACCCAGCCGTCCCCAGGTGGAGGGCTGGCCGCTCATCCAGGCGGGCGAGGACGTGCTCATCGCCGCGCCCACGGGCAGCGGCAAGACGCTGACGGCCTTCCTGGCCGCGCTGGACGCGCTCTTCCGGCAGGCGCTGGAGGGCACGCTGCCGGACTGCACGCAGGTGCTCTACGTGTCGCCGCTCAAGGCGCTGGGCAACGACGTGCAGAAGAACCTGCTCCAGCCGCTGGAGGAACTGCTCGCCCGGGCTCGCGCGGAGGGCTTCCGGCCGCAGGAGCTGCGCGTCCAGGTGCGCAGCGGTGACACCCCGGCCTCCGAGCGCGCCCAGATGGTGCGCCGTCCGCCGCACATCCTCATCACCACACCGGAGTCCTTCTACCTCTACCTCACGGCGGAGAAGGCCCGCGCCACCCTGCGCGCCGTGCGCACCGTCATCGTGGATGAAATCCACGCCCTGGCGCGCGACAAGCGGGGCAGCCACTTCGCGCTGTCGCTGGAGCGGCTCAAGGCGCTCACGGACGTGCGGCCCCAGCTCATCGGCCTGTCCGCGACGCAGAAGCCGCTGGAGGCCATCGCGGGGTTCCTCACCGGTGCCTCCCACCGCGAGTGCAAGCGGGTGGAGGTGGGCCACCTGCGCCCGTGGGATTTGACGCTGGAGATTCCGGACGCGGAGCTGTCATCGCTGGCCAGCCACGAGATGTGGGGGCAGGTCTACGACCGGCTGGTGGAGCTGACAGGGGCGCACCGGACGACGCTCGTCTTCGTCAACACGCGGAAGATGGCGGAGCGCGTGGCGCACGATTTGGGTGAGCGCCTGGGCGAGGGCACCGTGGCGGCGCACCACGGCAGCATGTCGCGCGAAATCCGGCTGGCCGCGGAGGAGAAGCTGAAGTCCGGCCAGCTGCGAGCCATGGTGGCCACCGCGTCGCTGGAGTTGGGCATCGACGTGGGCAACGTGGACCTCGTCGTGCAACTGGGCAGCACGCGCGCCATCTCCGTGCTGCTCCAACGCGTGGGCCGCGCGGGCCACCACAAGGCGGGCATCTCCAAGGGCATCCTCTTCGCCATGACGCGGGATGAGTTGATGGAGTGCACCGCGCTCCTCAACGCCGTGCGCGAGGGCGACCTGGACACGGTGCTGATTCCGCAGAAGCCGCTGGACGTGCTGGCGCAGCAGATTGTCGCCGCGTGCGCCTGCGAGGAGTGGGACGAGCGCGCGCTCTTCACCCTCTTCCAGCGCGCGTATTCGTACCGCGACCTCACCTGGGAGGAGTACCAGGGCGTGCTGGAGCTGCTGTCCGAGGGCGTGGCGGCGCGCCGGGGCCGCGCGGGCATCCACCTCCACCGGGACCGGGTGAATCAGCGCCTCAAGGGCCGGCGCGGCGTGCGCATCACCGCGCTCACCAACGGCGGCGCCATCCCGGACACCTTCACCTTCAACGTCAGCGCCGAGCCGGAAGGCAAGGTGGTGGGCACGCTGGACGAGGACTTCGCGGTGGAGTCCTCGCCCGGGGACATCTTCCTGCTGGGCAGCACGGCGTGGCGCATCCAGCGCGTGTCGGGCAGCACGGTGCAGGTGGAGGACGCGCGCGGCGCGCCGCCCAACGTGCCCTTCTGGCGCGGCGAGGCCCGGGCGCACGGACGAGCTGTCGCTCCAGGTGGGCCGGCTGCGCGAGGAGCTCACCACGCGGGAGGACGCGGCGGCGTTCCTCCAGAAGGAGCTGCGCATGCCGCCGCCCGCGGTGGACGCGCTGATGGGCTACCTGCGCACCGGGCAGAAGATGCTGGACGCGGTGCCCAGCCACACCACGGTGGTGGCCGAGCGCTTCTTCGACGAGGCGGGCGGGATGCAGCTCATCATCCACGCGCCCTTCGGCAGCCGCATCAACCGCGCGTGGGGGCTGGCGCTGCGCAAGCGCTTCTGCCGCTCCTTCGACTTCGAGCTCCAGGCCGCGGCGACGGAGGACGGCATCCTCCTGTCGCTGGGCGAGCAGCACTCCTTCCCGCTCGCGGAGATTTTCGACTTCCTCCACCCGGACCACGTGGAGGAGGTGCTGGTGCAGGCGGTGCTCCAGGCGCCGATTTTCGGCACGCGCTTCCGGTGGGTGGCCACGCGGGCGCTCGCGCTGAACCGGATGATGGGCGGCAAGCGCGTGGCGCCCAACCTCCAGCGCGCCCGCAGCGAGGATTTGTTGGCGGCGGTGTTCCCGGAGCAGGTGGGCTGCCAGGACAACCACGGCGGCGGCGACCTGGAGCTGCCGGACCATCCGCTGGTGAAGCAGACCATGGATGACTGCCTTCGCGAGGCCATGGACGTGGACGGCCTGCGCGAGGTGCTGCGGGGCATGCGCGAGGGCCGCATCCGCCTGCTGGCGCGCGACGTGCCGGAGCCCAGCCTCTTCGCGCACGCGATGATTCACAGCCAGCCCTACACCTTCCTGGATGACGCGCCCGCCGAGGAGCGCCGCGTGCGCAACGTGGCCCTGCGCCGCGCGATGCCCGTGGAGGACGTGACGGCCTTCGGCGCGCTGGACGCCGCCGCCATCGCCACGGTGGTGGCGGACGCCGCCCCGCCGATGCGCGACGAGGACGAGCTGCACGACGCGCTGTTGCAGCTCATCCTGCTGCCCGCCGCGGAGGTGCCGCGCGGCCTGGCGACGCCCTTGTTCGAGCAGGGCCGGGTGGCGTGGATGGACCTGCCGGCGGGCCGCTTCCTGGTGTCCGCGGAGCGGGGCAGCGCGCTGCGGGTGCTCTTCCCGGACGCGCCCATGCAGCCGCCGCTGCCGGTGCTGGCGCATGACCGGCCCGTGGAGCGGGACGCCGCAGTGCTCCAGGTGGTGCGCGGCCGGATGGAGATGTTGGGGCCCACCACGGTGGCGGAGCTGGCCCGGCTCGTCGTGCTGGACGAGGACACCGTCAACGGGGCCATGCACCAGCTGGAATCCCAGGGCAACGTGCTGCGGGGCCGCTTCCGTCCGCTGGAGGCGCCGCTGGCGGATGGCGCGAGCCCGCCGCTGGAGTGGTGCGACCGGCGCCTGCTCCAGCGCATCCACCGGATGACGGTGGGCCGGCTGCGCAAGGAAATCGAGCCGCTGAGCCCGCAGGACTTCATGCGCTTCCTCTTCCGCTGGCACCACCTGGAGGAGCTGGATGCGCTGCGGGGCTCCACGGGCCTGCTCAAGGCGGTGCGGCTGCTTCAGGGCTATGAGGCACCGGCCTCCGCGTGGGAGCGCTTCCTGCTGCCCGCGCGCATGCGGGGCTACACGCCGGACCTGCTGGAGCGGGCCTGCTACGCGGGTGAGGTGGCCTGGGGCCGGCTGACGACGAAGGAGGCGAAGCCCACGCCCGGGCCTCGCCGGGGCGCGCCGGTG
>JBKGHI010000276.1:0-10924 GCA_046520405.1 Myxococcus sp. 1LA | reverse complement strand
CCTCCCCTGCCCAGGACGAAGCCGCTCCGCCAGGGCCCGACACAGCGCCCACCCCGCCCGAACGTCTCGCGCGGACGCCGCGCCCGGACACGGCCCCCACGGTCCCTCGCTACGCGGATGCACCGGTCGCCGGGACACCTCCCTCGGACATGCCCCGCGCGGAGGATTCGCCTGCCACGGGCTCACGACTGTTGCTCGCGGCCCGGCAGGTCACCGCGCTCGCCGGGACGCGCGACGGCCCGGCGGCGGTGCTCGACGGCGGCGTGGCGGACCCGCATGCGTCCCCTTCCGCCCAGGGGCTGGTGGAGGAGCTGGTCTCCGAAAGCGTGGGCCGAGGCCGCGTGGATCGCGGGCTGGTCCACCCGTACTACGGCCAGCTCGGCAAGGCGTTGATGAAGGCGTGGGACGCCGACCGCTCCGTGAAGGAGCACGGCCTCCAGGGCTACTTCGACATGGGCATGGAGCGAGGCCGCGCGTACTCGCGCATCTGGATGGAGCGCGCGGCGGACTACGGCGCGTCGGGCTCGTTCGCCGCGAAGAACGGTCCAGGCGAGGACCGGCGCAGGCCCATCAGCACGGCGGGAGACCCCACGCTCAACGCGCGCCGGGAGATGCGCCAGCAGATGCGCCAGGAGTTCCGCACCACGCGCCGCGCCCTCATCCGCGTGGTCCAGGACGCGCAGGGCCGGCTCATCGACGTGCAGCTCCTGGAGCCCAGCCACCAGGCCGAGGTCGACAAGGAAGCCATCAAGGACGTGCGCGCCATGGCGGAGAAGCTGCCCCCGCCACCGGACGAGGCCGTGGGGGGCCGCTCGCGCCTCACCAGCGTCTGGGAGTTCGAGCTGCTCATCTCCATCAGCCCGCCCATCCCCACCTTCAGTTTCGAGTTCGACGAAGCGCTCGGCTTCATCGACACCCGCCTGCCGCTGGACCGCCGCATCTACAAGCGCGTGCGGCTGGTCGAGGTCCGCTGAGCCGCGTCAGGAGGCGCGGGACTTGCGCGCGGACTTCGTCTTGGCCTTCGCGGGCTTGGCGATCTTCGCCTCCACCGCCGCGCCGCGCGTGCGGCCGGAGCGCGCCTTCGTGGTGACCTGCGGGCCGTAGATGCGCTCGTAGTCCTTCATGCTGCGCTTGATGACCTCGAGCGCCTCCGGCTGGTCGTAGACCTCGGCGATCTCCACGCTGCGCTTCCCCTCACCGGGAATCTGCTTGTAGGTGAGGAAGTAGTGCTTGAGGCGGTCGAGCAGCGCGCGCGGAAGCTGCGCGAGGTGCTGCAGCTCGCCGTACACCAGGTCGGACTCCAGCACGGCGATGATTTTGTCGTCGGCCTCGTCGCCGTCGACCATGCGGAAGCCGCCGATGGGAATCGCGCGCACCAGCAGGTTGCCGCTGGAGATGACCTTCTCCGTCAGCACGCAGATGTCGATGGGGTCGCCGTCGCCCTTGATGTCCTTCAGGCCCGTGCGCTCGGCGCAGCGCTTCGCCACCAGCTCGTCGCAGTACGTCTGCGGGATGAAGCCGTAGAGCGTGGGGCACTGGCTGCTGAAGCGCTGCGGGCGGTCCAGCTTGAGGATGCCGGACTCCTTGTCCAGCTCGTACTTCACCGCGTCCGTGGGGACGATTTCGATGTACGCGGTGACGATTTCAGGCGCGTCCTCACCCGGCGTGATGCCGTGCCACGGGTGCGCCTGGGATGTGGTCTGGATGGGCTTCTTCATGGCGTGTCTCCCGAGCGCTTGCAGGCCTCGGCATAGAGTTCTGCGACCGCGTCCTCCAACTGGCGCGTGAGCGCGTCGCGGTCCTGCATCGTCAGTCCCTGGGTGGGGATGGGCTTGCCCACCACCAGCGCCACGCGCTGGCCCCACCGCACGGCCCGTCCCCCCTTGGGAAGGATGAGCCGCGTCCCCGACACGGCCAGGGGCACCACCGGGACGCCCGCCTGGATGGCCAGCGTCGCGGCCCCCTTCTTGAACGGCCGCAGCCGTCCATCCGTGCTCCGCGTGCCTTCCGCGAAGAAGAGCACGCTCACCCGTTCACGCAGCGCCGTGACGGCTTCCGACAGGCGAGCCCTGTCTCCCCCACCGCCGGAGCGCTCCACCGGGATGTTGCCCGCGCGCCGGAGCGCCGGCCCGAAGACGGGGATGCGGAACAGCTCCGCCTTGGCCACGTAGCGCGTGTGCTTGTGGATGTGCGCGAAGTTCACCAGCGCGTCGTAGTGCGACTGGTGGTTGCTCACGAAGACGACGTGGGTGTCGGTGGGGATGTTCTCCACGCCCACGGCCTCGTGCCGCACGCCCGCGGAGGCCAGCACCGAACGCCCCCACACCGTCAGCAGCCCATCCGCGTCCTTGGGCTCCCGCAGCAGCGACAGCGCCGACACCACGGGAGACAGCACGCCGGTGATGCCCACCGCCGCTGTTCCAGCAAAGGCCGTCTGCAGGAGCTTGCGAATCAAACGAACTCGTGGGCGGGGAAGAGGAGGACCTCCGAGATGCGCTGGACCCCGAGCAGCAGCATCAGGATTCTATCGAGCCCCACGGCGATTCCCGCCGAGGGTGGCATCCGCCCTACCGCGTCGAGGAACCGCTCGTCCAGTGGGTACACGGGGCGGCTCAGCCTGCGCCTGAGCTCCTGTTCTTCAATCAATCGTGCGCGCTGTTCCACCGGGTCCGTCAGCTCGGAGAACCCGTTCGCCAGCTCCAGTCCCTTGGCGTACAGCTCCACGCGCTCCGCCACGCTGGCGTCACCGGGCTTGAGCCGGGACAGCGCCGCCATGGACGCCGGGTACTCAATCAGGAAGGTCGGCCGTTCGTGGCCCAGCCCGGTCTCCACCTTCTGGAGGAAGAGGTGGAAGAAGACGTCGTCGAACGACTCCGCGTCCCCGGTGCGCACCCCGGCGGCCTCCGCCGCCCGCTTCAGTGACGGGCCGTCCGCGTGCTGGCGGATGTCCACGCCGGTGGCGCGCTGCACCGCGTCGCGCACCGTCAGGCGCTCGTAGGGGGTGCGGGTGAAGAAGGCCGGGTCCGCGCCGGGCTCCCCTTCCGTCGCGCCGCGCCCCGCCTCCGCCAGCGCGCCCTCCAGGTCATCCATGATGGCGTGGTAGTCCGCGTGGGGCCGGTAGAACTCCAGCATCGTGAATTCCGGATTGTGGGTCGGGGAGACCTCCCCATTCCGGAACACCTTGCAGAGCTGGAACAACGGCCCGGCCCCGTCCGCGAGCAGCCGCTTCATGGCGTACTCGGGGCTGGTGTGCAGGTAGAGGGGCCGCGCGGAGCCCACGTCCGTCTCCGGGATGAAACCGGCCTCGAACGGGTTGATGTGCGGCTCCATCCCCGGCGTGGGGATGAGCAGCGGCGTCTCCACCTCCAGATAGCCGTGGGCGGAGAAGAAGCGGCGCAGGGCGGAGTAGAGGGCCTGGCGCCCCCGGGCGGCCCGCCATTGAGAAAGATTGGGCATGGGCAAGGCGCAAGTAACATGGGGAGCCACATGCACCCAAGGATTCCACTGCTGCTCGCCTTCGCCTGTTGCCTCATCGGCTGCCCCAAGGGGCCACCCGCCGATGGCCGGCAGGCTCTTTCCGAGAAGCAGCAGCTCCAGGCGGACGTCAGCGCCATGTCCACGAAGGCGGAGACGCTGCTCGAAGCCCAGAGCCGCCTGGTGTGGGACTTCTGGACGCAGGGCCGCCACGTGGACGTGGCCGCCACCTATGCGGGCCAGGAGACGCTGTTCAGCGTCGAGAACATCCGCAGAATCGACCGGCTGCGCCAGCTCACCGACGACGCCCGCGAGGTGCGCGCCCTCACCGCGCTGCACTCGCACTTCGCCGGGGAGTACCTGTCCCACGCGCTGGCCGAGTACAACGACGCGGCCGCCAACCTGGAGGCGTCCCTCACCTTCCCCGTGGACGGGAAGGACGTGCGTTACCGGGACCTGGAGCGGCTGCTCGCCAACGAGCGCACGGCGGCACGGCGCCGGGCGCTGTACGCCGCGGCGACGCCCGCGATTGAGCGGCTGAACCAGACGCTGCGCCGCCGCGAGGAGCGCGCGGAGGAGCTGGTGCGCGCGCTGGGCTTCGAGTCCTACGAGGCCTTCGGCAGCGAGCTGCGGCAGTCGGACCTGGGCCGGCTGAGCGTGCTGGCGGAGGAGATTCTCCAGGCCACGCAGGCCCCCTACCGCGTGGTGATGGAGCGGCTGAGCCAGCGCGAGCTGGGCATGCCCTTCAAGGACATCACCCGCGCGGACATTCCCCGCCTGTTCCGCTCGCGCGAGGTGGAGGACGCCTTCCCCAAGGGCGAGTCCCTGCTCAAGGCCCACGGGACGCTGGCGGGCATGGGCCTGGACCTGGGGGAGATGCGCAACGTCACCATCGACGCGCGCGACGTGAAGGCCAAGAGTTCACGCCCCCTGGCGCTGGCGGTGCGCGTGCCGTCCGACGTGCGCATCTCCTTCAAACCGGGCACGGGGGTGCTGAACCAGGCGCGCGTGCTCCACGAGTTCGGCCATGGGCTGCACGCGGCCTTCACCACGGAGACGCGCTTCGAGCTGGCGCGCCTGGGCAACCCCACCGTGGGCGAGGCCTACTCCGCGCTCTTCGAGGACCTGGCCGAGGACCCGGTGTGGCTGGAGGAGCACGCGGGCGTCAGCGGAGAGCAGCGCGCGCAGTACCTGGCCGCGTCCAGCGCGCACAAGCTGTACCTCATCCGTCACGCCGCGGGCCGGCTGCTCTACCAGTTGGAGCTGCACCGCCGCGTGGAGGCCGACCCCAAGGCGCTGTACCGCGAAATCATGTCGCGCACCGACGACATCCCGATGACGGACCAGGACGCCGAGCGCTACCTCGTGGACCAGGAGGACTTCTTCCAGTCCGCGGACAGCTTCCGCGCCTGGTTCCTCGCGGGTCAGCTGCAAGCACAGCTCAAGGCGCGCTTCGGCCCGGCGTGGTGGCGCACCTCGCAGTCGGGCGAGTTCCTCAAGGCGCTGTGGGCCAAGGGCAACGCCCTGTCCGCGCGCGAGGTGGCCCAGGCCATTGGTGAGAAGGGCATCGAGCCGGACGTGCTGCTGTTGCGGCTGGGCACCACGCTCCAGGTGCCCATGAAGCTCAACCTGGAGGGCGTGGAGGACGCCATCCTCCCCGCCGCGCCGGGGCTGGAGGACTTCACCCAGCCCCCGCCCGCGCCGGGGCTGGAGGACTTCACCGCGCCCCCCGCCCCGCCCGCGCCAACGCCCTAGAAGGGACCGAAGGCCGCTTCCAGGTGCTGGCGCACGTGCGTGGGCCGCAGCGTCGCGAACTCACGCATCGCGTCCACGTAGTAGCGCCAGGACTCCACGGACGCCGGGTAGCCCCAGCGCTCGATGTGCGCGGGAATCTCCGCGGCGACCAGGTCGGCCAGTGACTCCAACTGCGCCGTCACGCGGTCCTCGCGGAAGGTGTTCTCCAGGTGCCACTGGAAGCGCGCCACGAAGCGGCTCTTGAAGTCCGCGTTCGTCATCAGCTTGCGGATGAGCAGCACGGACCACTCCGGCAGCGACTCGTCCGTCAGCACCCGGGCCAGCGAGTCGTAGCCCGGGTCCCCGAGGAAGGCGCTGTCCAGGTCATAGAGCAGCCAACGCCAGCGGCCATCCGTCGCCGCGGGCCCCTGGGCGTCCGGGTCCACGTAGCGCCAGAACTTGACGTTGTTGTGGGGCCAGTCGGTGTTGGCGAAGAAGACCTCCGCGATGGTGTAGTCGATGAAGTCGTCCACATCCATCAGCGACTCCACGTGGGCCAGGTTCTCCGGGAGCGAGAGGTCGTTGTTCCGGACGAAGTCCAGCAGCGCCAGGTAGTGCGCCTCGTCCCCCTCCTCGCCGGTGTCGAGCACGCCATCCAGCTCCAGGATGGCCACCTTCTTGCGGTCGATGCCGTGGCGCGCCGCGAGGTAGTACTCGTCATACCGCTCGCGCAGCTCGTGCAGGCCCCAGTACTCGCCGTTGAGGTACAGGACGGTGGGACGGCAGGCTTGCAGGTGCAGCGCCGTCTCCCGCAGCAGGCCCTGGAGGGCACAGTCGCGAATCTTGGAGTAGAGCAGGTCCTGCCCCGACGTGCGGACGATGAGGCGGGTGTACTCGTCCAGCGCCTGGTCGGGGAACACCGCCGCGCGGAACGTCTTGGGCCCGTAGTCCTCCTTCGCGTACAGGCGCAGGCTCTTGTGCGGCAGCGCCGCGCTGCCCGAGCCGTGGATGCGGACGCCCGCGCCCTGCGCAATCACCGGCTGGCCGTCCACCTCGAACCACTCCACGTGGAGGGGCCGCTCCCAGTCCTTGCCGCTCTGGTGGTAGTTGCCGTTGCCCCACATCCAGTCCGGACGCGGGTCCTCCGCATGCGTGCGCCCGGGCACATAGATGCCGTGCTCGAAGCCGAAGAAGTGCTCCGAGTCCACCGTCAGCGACATCACCGGCAGCGCGCCATGCGACGCGTCGATGAGATAGGTCCGGGTTCCGGACGCGCCCACGGGCGTGGACTCCTGGAACTGCTGGAACCGCACCACGGCGGCGCGCGCCGCGGGGCCGCGGGGCGGCAGCCACCGCCAGTCCGCCGGCGTCTCCGGGGGATTCGTCGGAATCAAGGAGAGCGGCGTGGGCTCGCCCTGGGAGCGCAGCAGGACCAGCGGCGCGGTGTAGAGCGGCGAGTCCGCCTTCGGCGTCGAGCCGTCCAACGTGTAGCGCGTCGCCGTGGACTCGGACGTGGGCAGCGTCAGCAGGGACGCGTGCTGGTAGAGCGCGTGCGACGTGTCGAAGTCCAGCGGCTGGAGCGCGAGCGACGCGCGGGCCGGTTCGCTCGAACCGTCATGCGCCACCACTTCAATGGAGTGCGTCCCCGAGCCAGGCTGCCAGTGGATGCTCCACTGGTCACCATGCACCTCCGCCCAGCCGAGCAACACGCCGTCCACGTGGACTTCCACGGCCCGGATGTCGCCCTGCCCCTGGATGGTGCCCCGCAGGAAGCCGGACGCGTTGTCCATGCCATCAATGGACACATATGGAACGGACTGCTCCTCCCGAGGCACATCGACGGGCGGAGCCGGCGGGGCATCCTCACGGCAGGCGGACAGCGAAACCGTGAGCAGCAACAGCGCCGAGCGGGACTTGTAACGAAAGGTCCTCAATGACTTGTCTCCCTGGGAACGAGCGGCCAGCCCCTGACTGGCCCGGGGACGTCCGGCCCGCGGGAACACCCACTTCCCGCGACACGTCCCACACGCGCCCGTGCACGACGCACGCCATCAGGACGCCTCTACGGCACGCCCGGACACGCACACCCCACAGCGAACGCGGCCCTCCAATGTACCCCGGAGAACGTTTGAGGTCCATGCAACACGAGGGCCCCCGCCCGGTGTCGGACGGAGGCCCTGGGTACCGCGGGAGGCTGGGAGGGAACTACAGGAGCTTCATCAGCTCCGCGCGCTTCGCGTTGTACTCCTCGTCGGAGAGCACGCCGGCGTCCTTCAGCTCCTTGATTTCCTTCAAGCGCTGCGCGGGGCTGCGCGTGTCCGCCGGGGGCGCCGCGGGCGCGGGCTCCGGAGGCCGCTGCGGGTGCTGCTGCTGGTTCATGAACTGCTGGGCCATGCCGAAGCCCATGCCCATGCCCATGCCGCCCAGCGCGTTGCCGCTGCCGCTGCCGTCACCGCCCTTGGCCATGCCCTCGGCCGCGCCGAGCATCGCCTGGCCCTGCGCGTACTGCTGGAAGCCACCGGCCAGACGCGAGTACGCCACGTCCTTGCCCAGCTTCTTCAGCGTCGCCTCGTCCTCCTCCTTGATGGAGACGTGGAAGTTGCCCATCCGCACCACGGAGAGGCCGTAGCCGTCCACGTGGGGCTTGAGGCCGGCGATGACCTCGGTCTCAATCTCCTCGGTGTACGCGCCGCTCGTCACGTCGAGCAGCGGCCAGCGCTTCTTGACGAGCAGCTCCGCGATGCGGTCGCGCGTCACCTTGAGGACCTGGTTCTTGAACCAGCCGAGCAGCTCATCGTTGCCCGTGCGGCCCATGCCCACGAGGCCGACCACGAGGCGCTCCGGGTCCGTCACGCGGATGGAGAAGTCGCCGTACACCATGGTGCCGATGCCCAGGCCCGTCTCCGGGTCGCGCACGTCACCAATGGGGCCGCCGAACTTCACGCCGGCGAACTCCCGGGTGGAGACGAAGAACACTTCGGAGACGAAGAGGTTGCCGCCCGTGAACCCTTCGATGAGGCGGGACAGGAACGGGATGTTGTTCGTGTCCAGCGAGTGACGGCCGGGCCCCAGCTTGCCCTCCACCTTGCCGTCCTTGACGAAGAGGGCGACCTCGTCCGCATCGACGGTGAGCTGGGTCAGCATCCGGACGTTGTTCTCCGGATACTTGTAGATGATGTCGCCCTTCGCCGAGTCCGCCCGGGCGATGAAGTTGCGCTTCGCCTCACCCTTGATGCTGTCGAAGATACCCATTGCCAGTCAGCGCCTCCGTGGCCGCGTTGGCAGCCGGTCAACCCGCGCCGCCACCTCAACCCCATTTAAGAGCATGGCATCCGGGACGAAAGCGCGCGCGCTCACGGACCGTCACCTGCTTGCAACATGCCAGTTTTACTGGCGAAAGCCTAGCCGCTCGGCCGGCCGGATGCCCTGGAAAGCGACAAACGGTGTCTGTCAGCCCCAGCGGCTCACCAGCCGCTCGCGGTCCAACAGGCGGATGCTGGCCCACAGCAGGATGGCATCCAGCACCAACACCACCGCGCCCTGGAGCACGTAGTAGCCGAAGCCCGCCTTGAGCACCCCCGCCACCTGCCCGCCCACCATGCCGACAATGGGCAGCACCACCAGCGCGGAGAGCTGCTGGGCCATGCGCGCCTCGCTCACCCGGGCGGAGATGAGCACCGCCACCCCGTTGCCGAAGAAGGCGAAGAGCGGCGCGATGACGAACACGCCGAAGGTCCACAGCGCGTTGGGCATCAGCGGCATCTTCACCAGCGGCCACGCGACGATGTCCACGCCCACGCAGAACAGGACGAAGGCCGTCCACGTAATCGCCACGGACGGCACCAGCGCCGCCAGGCTCTTGCCCGTCACCAGCTCCGCCGCCGTCACTGGCGAGGACAGGAGCGGCTCCAGCGTGCGCCGCTCCTTCTCCCCCGCCACGCTCTGGGACGCGATGAGGATGGGCACGAACACCGGCATCACCAGGAACATGCCGAACCAGTCGGTGAGCGTCTTGTCGATGAGGAAGCGCGCGGCGCTGGCGCCCAGCGGCAGCGAGGGGTCATAGAAGAGCGCCACGCTGCGCAGGTCCGCGTGGTTGGGCGTGCGCACGTACGTCCACACCACGCCAATGGGCACCAGCACCATGACGGTGGGCAGCACCGCCATGGACACCAACAGGCCCAGGTTCTTCCGCAGGTCCAGGAAGTCCTTCCAGAACACCGCCAGGGCCCGCTTCGGACGAAACGCCATGGGCTACCCCCTCCCTTCGCGCAGCAGCTCCAGGTAGACCTCTTCCAGGGGACGCTGCGTGGGCACCGCGCTGTGCACCCGCGCGCCCGCGCCCACCAGACAGGCCACCACGTCGGGCGCGTGCGCGTCCTCCGCCAGCATGACGCGCAGCTTCTGCCCTTCGGCCAACACGTTGGGCGCGAAGGGAAGCTGGGCCAGCGCGCCGCGGAAGCGCTCCGCCTCGCCGTCCACCCGCACCTCCAACGCCTGCCCCGCGTGCCTCAGCTCGCGGACCGGCCCCAGGGCCAGCAGGCGGCGCTTCACCACCGCCACGCGCTCGCACAGGCGCTCCACCTCCGCCAGGTTGTGCGAGCACAAGACGATGGTGCGTCCCTCCGACGCCAGCTCCGCCACGGCGTCGCGCACGGTGCGCGCGGACTCGGGGTCCAGGCCGCTGGTGGGCTCATCCAGGAAGATGACCTTCGGGTCGTGCACCAGGGTCCGGACAATGGCCAGCTTCTGCCGCATGCCCTTGGAGAAGCCGCCCACCGGCTCCGCCTCGCGTCCACCCAGGCCGAAGCGATCCAGGTAGTGCTGGGCCCGGGGCCAGGCCGCGGCTTCGTCCAGCTCATGCAGCTTCATGAAGAAGCGCAGGTTCTCCCGCGCGGTGAGCCGGTCGTAGAGGCCGGGCTGCTCGGTGAGCAGGCCCACCACCTTGCGCAGCGGCTCGCCGTCGCCGTCCACGCGGTGGCCCCACACGGTGGCCTCGCCCTCGGTGGGCCGCAGCAGCCCCGTGAGCATGCGCACCGTGGTCGTCTTCCCCGCGCCGTTGGGCCCCAGGAGGCCGAACACCTCACCGGGCCGCACGTGGAAGGACAACGCCTCCACGGCCACCCGGTCTCCGAAGCGCTTGCCCAACTCCTGGACGTGGATGCCGCTCAATCGATGGTCACCAGGACGAACTTGTTGTTGATGTCGCGGTCCACTGGCGTGACGACCTTGTCCGAGCCCACCGCGGTGCGCAGCAGGTTGAGCCGATTGTGCTCCACCAGGGCCCACTCACGGCCGGGGCGCTGCGCCAGGGCGCGCATGCGCGCGTTGGCGTCCGACACGCGGTACTGCTCCACGGTGTTCTGCGAGTAGAGCGTCTCACCGCGCCAGTTCATCATGTACGCGACGATGGGCTCGCCCGGCTGGCGCTGCGCGTAGTAGCGCCAGAAGAGGTCTCGCTGCGTCCAGTGGTGGGACAGGTCCACCCAGTGGCTCCAGTTGAACCAGAGCGCCATGCCCGCCGCCAGCACCCAGAAGGTGCCGAAGAGCATCGCCCGGGCCCGCATCAGCGCCGCCACCACCGCCATGCCGCCCGCCACCGCGAAGGTGAAGCCCAGCGACTTCTTGATGTTGACGGGCTCCGACAGCGCCTTGAGCAGCGAGTCCTCCGCCGCCGGCTGACGGAAGCCCCGCACCGCCAACGCGATGCCCACCA
>JBKGHI010000275.1:0-11000 GCA_046520405.1 Myxococcus sp. 1LA | reverse complement strand
GTTGCCCCGCGCCGGCTTCTCCGCCGACAGCGACACCACCGCGCCGCCGCGCGGCATGGCCATGTTCAGCTGCTCGCGCGCCACGCGCTCCAGCCGGCCCGGCGCCTTGAGCGTGGCCAGCTCCAGCTTCAGCCGGTCATTCTCCCGCGTGAGGATGCGGCTCTCCGCCTCCTCGCGCGACAGGCGGTAGCCCATGTCCACCACCAGCACGCGGCTGGTGACGTGCAGGATGCCCACCGCCGCGAAGAGGGCGAAGAGGCACACGGCCGGCAGCAGGTGCAGCAGCACGCCGCCCACCGTCACGGAAGAACGCAACGCCGAAACCCGGGAGTGCACCTTGCTCATCGGACTTTCTCCACCACGCGCAGATGCGCGCTGCGAGAACGGGGATTGGCCTCGACCTCCGCCTCGGAGGCGGCCACGGCCTTCTTCGTCACCAGCGCGAAATCACCCACCCCGCTGCACACGCACACGGGCAGGCCCGGCGGACAGGTGCAGCCCCCGGCCAGCGCGCGGAACGCCTCCTTCACCTTCCGGTCCTCCAGGGAGTGGAAGGCGATGACGGCGGCGCGGCCCCCCACCTTGAGGAGCCCGGGGATGGCGGCCAGCAGCGCGTCCAGCGCCTCCAGCTCGCCGTTGACGGCCATGCGCAGCGCCTGGAAGGTCCGGGTGGCCACGTGGATGCGGTTGGGCCACGCCTTGCGCGGCACCGCCCGCTTCACGACCTCCGCGGCCTCCAGCGTGCGCGTGGGCAGCGCCTTCTTCAGCTCGCGGGCGATGGGCCGCGCGAAGGGCTCCTCGCCGTACTCCTTGAGGATGCGGACCAGCTCGCGCTCGTCCGTGGTGGCGATCAACTCCGCCGCCGTCGGCCGTCCGGGCCCATGCGCATGTCCAGCGGGCCGTCCTTGTTGAAGGAGAAGCCGCGCTCGGCCACGTCCAGTTGGGGCGACGACACGCCCAGGTCCACCAGCACGCCATCCACGGGCAGCAGGTCCGCGGCGACGCGGGGCAGCTCGGCGAAGTTTCCAGCACGGCCCTGGAAGCGCGGGTTGGCGCCCAGGCGCGAGGTCGCGGCGGCGAGCGCCACCGGGTCCCGGTCCACGCCCACCACCGTGGCGCCCGAGGCCAGCAGCGCCTCCGAGTGGCCCCCGCCACCCAGCGTCCCGTCGATGATGACCCGCCCATCCGCCGGCCGGAGCAGTTCCACTGCTTCCCGCAGGAGGACGGTCTGGTGCTGGAAGTCCGAAGCCGTCACGGGCCGTCAGACGAAAGGTGCCCGTGCCAGCGCGAAGGCGGCTCGGGCATCGTTCATGTGCGGGTAGATTTCGAAACAGTCGTGCGCGCCGGCCGCGCGGAAGATGGCGGCCAGGTACGGCGACATTCCGGACAGCTTCACGTCCCCACCCGCGCGGCGGAACGCGTCCGTGCGCGCCATCAGCGGCTTGACGCCGCGGTAGTTCAGGTGGCCCACGTCCCCGAAGTCCAGCACCACCTGGCGCGTGCCGCGGTTCAGCTTGCGGCCCAGGTCGTCGCACAGCTCGAGCAGGTCCTGCTCGCTCAGTTCGCCCTCCAGCATGAGCGTCTCGACACGGCCGGCGGCCATCGCCGCGCCCGCCAACCCTGGCCGAACCTCCAGAACCTGGTTCATACGCTTGCCACCCTCCCGGTACTGCGGGGTCCTGTCGACTTTCCCGTCACGCCTGCCGCAGCTCGGCGAGCACCTTCATCACGTCCGCGGAGGTCGCTTCCTGGCGCGCTTCTTCCTGCGCCTTCGCCCACCCCTCGCAGCTCCACAGCTCAATGACCTTCACCATCCCCGCCCACACCACGTCCTTCTCCAACCCCGCATAGGCGCGGAGCGACGGCGGGATGAGCAGGCGCCCCAACTTGTCCAACGGGCACTCCTGCGCGCTGGCCACGTACAGGCGCATCAGCGTCTTCACCCCCTGCTCCATCGGGTTGCGCTTGGCCAACGACGCCTCGAGCGCTTCCCACTCCCGCACCGGGTAGGCGTGGAGGCACCGGTCGAGCGCCGTCGTGAGGATGAGCCTCTCGTCGTAGGCGCCCACCAGCGTGTCCCGGAGCTTCGCCGGGAGGCTCGTCCGCCCCTTCGCGTCGATCTGGTGCTCATAGACGCCTCGGAACACTCGGGACGATCCACCTTTTCAGCCCGCAAAGGGATGAAGCTCCACTCCTTCCCACTCCTTACCACTACCGGGCGGCATACATACGCGCCCCACCTGGGGGGGTCAAGAAACCGCAACAGGTTGAAACAGCGGTTTGTCCGCGCCCGACGTCCAGAAAGGCCGTCACACCTGGAAGGTCCAGTGTTTGGCGCAGCACGACGCCCTACCTATTGCGCTGGGGTAAACTTGAGTTCCCCCCGGACCCAGGCGCAAAGTGTCAGGTGCGTGAACACAAACGTTCGGCTGAAGGTGGCCTACAAGACGCCGCAGTCCCTGGTGGGGGAGTACACGCGCAGTGTCGGACTGGGGGGCGTCACCTTGGAGACGCGCCGCAGCCTGCCGCTGGGGACTCGCTTCACCTTCGAGCTGCATGCGGGCGGAGTCCCCCGGCCCGTGGAGGTGCTGGGGGAAGTGGTCCAGGTCGTCCCGCACGAGGAGGCTCAGCGCTTCCTGCTCACCGTCCGCTATGGGGTCGGCGAGGACCGCAGCGCGCTGGACGCCATCCTCCAGCGCATCTACTCCGCCGAGGAGCACGCGGGCCTGCGCCGCTTCCCGCGGCTTCCCCTGTACCTGCGCGCCATTGAAGCGGCGCCCCTGTCCCCGGGCTTCGTCGTCCGGGACATCTCCCGGGGCGGCGTGGGGCTGGAGGTGCAGGCCCCTGCCCTGCCGCGCCAGGTGAAGGTGGGCACGCCCTTCCTGCTGGAGATGGACTTCCGGGAGGGGCCCATGATGCTGCACGGCGAGGTGGTGTGGACCTCCACCGTGCCCCGGAAGAACTCGGGGACGGTGACGCCGGGCTTCGGCGCCACCTTCGGACGGCTCCGGCCGGACATGCAGCAGCGGCTGGACGGGCTGCTGTCGCTGGCGTCGCTCCCGCCCGTCCCGTGGAAGGCCCGGGTGAGCTTCGGCATGGAGGCCGTCGCGCGGATGCCGTGACGGCCCTGCCTCCCGCGAGGCTACACCGCGCCCAGCGGGTAGCCGCTGGCGGACTCCAGGGCCGCCACCACCGTCTCCCGCAGCGCCGCCGGGTCATACGGCGTGAAGACGTCCAGCGTGCCCAGGCGCTTCAGCTCCGTGGTGAGCGCGTCTCCCTTCAGCGTGGCGCACAGCGCGCGGCGCGTCCTGTCGTAGGCGCGGGGAATCGCGTCCAGCGCGTAGAGCTGCGTCATCGCCACGCGCACGGGGTCCAAGGCGCCGCCGGATGCCGCGGCCTGGCGCGTGCGCGTCACCATGGAGTCCAGGGCGAAGGCGTCCATCACCACGTCCGACAGGGCCGCGAGCACCTCCTGATGCTGCTCCAGCTCCGTGCCGAAGGTCTCCGCCGAGATACGCAGGCCGTGCAGCGCCAGGTGCTTGGCGGCCTCGGCGGCGACCTCCTGCGGGGCCAGGGCATCCTGCACGCGCGCCTGGGGCCGCTCGCCCCGGGACAACGCCTCCGCCACGTCGCCGGCCATGGCGAACAGGGGCAGGTCGCCCTTCACCGCGCGCTTGAGGAGCATGCCGGTAATCAGCATGCGGTTGATTTCGTTGGTGCCCTCGAAGATGCGGTTGATGCGCGCGTCGCGGTACGAGCGCTCCACCGGGTACTCCTCGATGTAGCCCGCGCCGCCGTGGAGCTGGACGGCGTCGTCCACGAGCTGCCCGAAGGACTCCGAGCCGTGCACCTTCATGATGGAGGACTCGATGGCGTACTCCTCCACCGCCGCCAGCAGGCGCGCCTCGTGGTCCGGGGCGCCCTTGTCGCCCTGCCCCAGGCGCGCGTCCACCAGCCCCGCGGTGCGGTACGTCATGCTCTCCACCGCGTAGACGAGCGCGGCCATGCGGGCCAGCTTCTCGCGCGACAGCGGGAACTGGACGATGGGCGCGCCGAACTGCTTGCGCTCCTGCGTGAAGTGCAGCGCGTTCTGGAGCTGGAGCTTCATGCCCCCCAGCACGCCCGCGCCCAGCTTGAGGCGGCCGTAGTTGAGGATGTTGAAGGCAATCTTGTGGCCCTTGCCCACCTCGCCCAGCTGGTTCTCCACCGGGACGCGCGCGTCCTCGAAGTAGAGCGGGCAGGTGGAGGAGCCCCGGATGCCCATCTTGTGCTCCTCCGGCCCCACGGTGAGGCCGGGCGTGTCCTTCTCCACGATGAAGCCGGTGAACTTGTCCCCGTCCACCTTGGCGAAGACGACGAACACGTCCGCGAAGGCCGCGTTGGTGATGTAGAGCTTGGAGCCGTTGAGAATCCAGTGCTTGCCGTCGGGGGACAGCACCGCCTTCGTCTTCGCGCCCAGCGCGTCACTGCCGCTGCCCTGCTCCGTGAGCGCGTAGGCCGCCACCCACTCCCCCGTGGCCAGCTTCGGCAGGTACTTCGCCTTCTGCGCCGCGTTGCCGAACCAGACGATGGGCAACGTGCCGATGCCGGTGTGCGCGCCGAACGTCACCGACCACGAGCCGTTGAGGCTCATGGCCTCCGCCAGCAGCAGCGACGTCGTCTTGTCCAGGCCGGTGCCGCCGTAGGCCTCGGGGATGTCCACGCTCAAGAGCCCCAGCTCGCCAGCCTGGCGCAGCAACTGACGGAGGAGCGCGTTGTCCTTGGCCTCGATTCGCTCGGACTGGGGGAGGACCTGCTCCCGGGAGAACTGGAGCGCGGTCTTGAAGAAGAGGCGCTGCTCCTCGGAGAAGAGCTCCGGTGTGAGGATGCGGGCCGAGCCCACCTCCTCGAAGAGAAACGCGCCACCCGGCTCAAGCGCCTGCTGCGAAGCGGCCTTGGATACGTCCATGAGCACCCTCCAACGGGCGGGCACACCCCGCCCCGGGGCCGGAATCTAATCCTCCGGAGGGAAGCTGCATTCGGATGCGTCCAATGTCCGGTAGGCACCGCCTTCCCTCGCGCGGGCAGGCGGGCGGTGCCCATCGAGTCCGCCGAAGCAGGCGGCCATGACCGTCGCGAATGCCGCCTACGGACCGCCGCCCCCCTCCTTGTCGGCCTTGGCCCGAGCCCGCTTGCCGCGCGCGACCTCGGTGGCCAGCGCCTCCAGGCGGGGTGTCCAGAACACACGGAACTGTTCCAGCCACGCGTCGACCTGCTGAAGCGGCGCCGGGTCGACACTGTAGAGGCGGCGCGTTCCCTCCGCGCGCACCCCCGCGAAGCCGCTGTCACGCAGCACCTTCAGGTGCTGGCTGACCGCCGGCTGACTGATGCCGAACTCCGCCTGGATGGTCTCGGTCACCTCGCCAGAGGGGCGTTCCCCCTCGGCAAGGAGCTCGAGGATTCGCCGGCGCACCGGATCACCCAGGACGTCGAAGGCATGCATCGTGGCTATCAGGTCCCCGGGTGCCGCACGTCGGGCGGCGGAGCACCAGTATAGAAGGCCGTCGTCCGAGCCGCGCGCGCCTTCGCCGTCGCGGCGTCCTCGCCTGCCTTCGCGTCCGCCTCGCCCCAGCCTTCACTGCTGGCCGTGATGAAGGCCTTGCCCTCCTCCGAGGTCGTCCAGGCCTCCACCGCCGCCGGATCCACGGCGGCGCCGCCGGACTCCAGATGCCTGGCCAATCCCTGCACCAGCCCCAGCTCCCAGCCAACGCCCACCGCGCCAGGCCCGTAGGTCTCCCAATGCGGGCTGATATGGGCCATGTGCTCGAGCCGCAGCCGCGTTCCACCGCCGGGGGCCGCCGCCAGGATGACGTCCACCCAACTGATGCCCCCGCCGAACTCCCACGTCACCGCCAGGTGCCGCGGCGGCTCGCAGCGGGTGACCGTCCCCTCCGCGTTGCCCTTGAGCTGATAACGCCCGCCCAGCTTCAGGTCGCCGGATACCGGGAGGAACCAGCGGGGAATCCGCTCCGGGTTGGTCAGCGCATCCCAGAGGTCCTCCGGCGTCGTGTCGTAGTCGCGCGTGGCGACCACGACGCGCGCGGGCTTGCCCTCATGCTCACGACTCTCCACCTCGCGTACGACGGCCCCCAGGTAACGCTGCACATCGCTCATGTCGCCTCCGAAAATAAGCTCCGACTTATATAAACGACGGCTTATTTCCGATGTCAACGTTCCAGGCGCGCTCCACGGAGCGAAACACCTTGAGTGTCGTCGCGCGTCCGCCATGGCGCCAGGCAGCCGCATATGCGCAACCCCCCGGGTCCGCCCGGCCGATGGGTCACCCTGCGTCCGTGGCCCGATTCGGCGTGGGGTAGACGAAGCACAAGGTGTCGAACAGCGGCTCCCCCGGAGCGGTGAAGACGCCGCCAAGCGCCTGCGCGGCCTGCGCCACCTCCATGCCGAACGAAGGAACCAGGCAGATGTCCTCGGACGTCTTGAAGCGCCCCTTCAACAGCCCCAGCCCCCGGCGCAGCGTGACGATGTCCTGCCGCCCCGCCCGCACTGGCACCGAGGGGCCGTTCGCGTCAGGCCCCGGAAGCTTGCCCACGCTGGTGGTCAGCTCGAAGCCGTCCGCGCGCATGATGATGCGCAGCTTGCCCGGCGCGACCTCCTCCAACCACGCGCGGAAGTCCGCCTCGTCCCGCGGCACCACCGGGTACGCCACCGGCCCGTCCGGATGCGCCAGCCACACGGACTGCGCCGCGTCCCGCAGCACGGCGAACAACTCCGACGTCTGCACCAGGAACGTGTCCGCGTCCGGCACCACCATCACGGACTGCCCCTTCACCCGCTGCGCCAGCCGCGCGGCGTCGTCCGGGCGCGCGGGCTCGAAGGTCTCCCCGCCCAGGCGCACGCGCTCTCCCGCCAACTCCACCTGGAGCGCTCCCGCCGGCAGCGGCTCGCCGTAGACAGGCCCCGCGACCTCCGCCGCGGACGAGGGCGACTGTTTCACGTCGCCCGCTTCGCCCGGCACGGCGAGCGAGGGCAGGGGCGCTGGCTTCAGGGACTTGAGCGGCTCGGCCTGTTTCTCCTCGCGGCAGCCCGCCCCTTGCGCGACGAGCAGCGCCACGGCGAACACCTGGGTGGCCTTCTTCAGGCGCCACGCCACGCCATCGGGCCTCCGCCGCAAACGGCCGCCAGCCAACGTCTCACGCGGTGACGCATCATGACGTCCGGATGCATCAGTCCGCTGTCCCCAGAAAAGACATCCGTCAGCGCACGCCACCCCCGCCCAAGTGGCCGCCATCCAACGTCGCAGCCCAAGAGGCTGCGGCGACCCTTCCCAGGTACGGGCATCCTTCGCCCGCCCGGGCGCCAGCGACTCGCCAGGGGCCGCCCACGGGGTGGCGGTCGCGAAACGCAGGAAGAGGCACACCCACCGCGCAATCACACTCAACGGAATATTCCCATAATGGCGTTTTGCCTACCCCATGATACCTTCACCCGCCCCGGCCAAGACAGTGCGGGGTCCCCCTGGCGCAGCGGCCACCTGCACCCGAAGGAGCCGGAACGAACGTGCAGCAGCCTTCCGAAGGGCTTTATTTCGGTAAATACAAGCTGCTCGAGCGCATCGCGACGGGCGGGATGGCGGAGATCTACCGCGCTCGGATGACAGCGGCGGCGGGTGTCACCAAACCGGTGGTCATCAAGAAAATCAGGCCGGGCTATGCGGGCAACAGCGCCTTCGTCTCGATGTTCGTCAACGAGGCGCGCATCGCCGCGGGGTTGAGCCACGGCAACATCGCCCAGGTCTTCGACTTCGGCGAGGTGGACGGCGAGTACTTCATCGCCATGGAGTGGGTGGACGGGCGCACCCTGTCGAGCGTCATGCGGCGCGCGCGGGAGAAGGGCATGTACACCCTGCCCCAGCCGCTGGCGCTGCTCATCGCCGTGGAGATGCTGGAGGGGTTGGGGTACGCGCACACGCGCCTGGATGAACGTGGCCGGCCGCTGCACATCGTCCACCGCGACGTCAGCCCGCAGAACGTGCTGCTCAGCTACGAAGGCCAGGTGAAGCTGGTGGACTTCGGCATCGCGCGAGCACGGCTGGCCGGCAGCGCCGAGCCGGTGGAGCACGACCTGAAGGGCAAGTACACCTACTTCGCGCCGGAGCAGGTCCGCGGGCGCGAGCCCGACGCGCGCTCGGACATCTTCGCCGCGGGCGTCGTCATCTACGAGATGCTGTGCGGCCGCCTGCCCTTCGAAGGGAAGATGTCGGACGTGCTGCGCAAGCTCGCCCTGGGCGACTTCCCGCGGCCTCGCGACCTCAACCCCGGCATCCCCACCGCGCTGGAGCGCATCCTCCTCACCGCGCTGGCCGTGGAGCGCGAGCAGCGCTTCGCCACCGCGGAGGCCTTCGCCGAGGCCCTCACCCGCCACCTCCACACGGCCGCGCCCGACGTGTCCTCCAGCGCGCGCGCCCACTTCATGGGCTACCTCTTCGAGGCGGAGCTGGTGGGCGAAGGCCGCCCCGTGCTGCTGCCCCGCGAGTTCCTGGCGCAGATGGCCCGGTGGACCCAGTCGCCCCTGGAGCGGCGTGCCCTCCGGGAGGTCGCGCCGCCCGTCCGCGAGCCTCCCGCCGATGACGAGGAGGAGCGGACCCCCATCGCGGACATCGAGCTGCCCCTGCCCGAGGCACTGGCGCCCCAGGAGGCCCCCAGCCCGCCCAGGACCGCCGAGCCGGCTCCCGACAGCCGTCCGGAGCGCACCACCCTTCCCCTGCCCGCGCTGGCGCCGGCCACGCCGGACGCCCCGCTCCTGGACACCTCCGCGGCCCGGACGGGCGGCCTGCCCCGCATGGTCGCGCTGGGCGCCCCCATCTTCATGGCCCTGACGGCCACGCTGGCCCTGCTGGTGTCGAACAGCACGGGCACCTTCTCCGTGGAGCTGAGCTCGTCGCCGCCGGGCGCCGCCATCCGGGTGAATGGCCAGCAGCAGACCGCGCGCACCCCCGCCCTGCTCACGCAGCTCCCGGCGGACGCGGAGCACCTGCTGGAGGTCCAGGTCCCCGGCCGGGTGCCATGGAGCCAGACGGTGCGCGCCGAGCGCGGCACCACGCTGGCCGTCCATGCCCGGCTGCTCCCCAAGCGGCCGCATTCGCCGGCCCAGCGGACCCACGAGCCCCCGCCGCCGCAGGAGCTGTGGATGCCGGTGGGGCGGGTCTCGCTGTCCAGCGTGGCGCACACCTTCCGCGTGCCCTACCTGTCCACCGCGCAGATGCGCCTGGACCCCTCGCGCACCTACAGCGTCCGGGTGGAGGGCGAGGCCTCGCTGGGGGGCGCCAGCATCGTGGCGCACGCCGGCTACTTCCTGGAGGGCGACGCACGGCTGGCCGCGCGCGAGTCCTTCGGGGTGCTGAACAGCGAGGACCGGATGGTGCGCAACGCGTCACGGCTCCACATCTTCCTGCTGGACGCGAACCGGACGGACAACCACGGCACGCTGCGGGTCCGCGTGCGCGAATGGGGCAACGACAGCGCGGACACCATCCTCCGCGTGGACGCCCGGACCCACGCGGTGAAGCTGTCGCGCGCCGACCGCTTCCTGCTGCGCGGCCTGGAGCCGGCGACGACCTATGAGTTCGTGTTGTGGGACACCGAGGAGCCCGCGCAGACGCGGGGCTTCGACGGAGGGCCCGTGAGCCGCGTGCTGGGCCTGTACGGCGCCGGTGAGAGCCCGGAGGCCGCGCCCGGCCTGCTGACGCTGCTGGAGGTGGGGCGCCCGCTCCGCATCCGGGGCGCCACCTGGTTGCAGCTCGCCTTTCCGGATGACCACCTGACGGACAACACCGGCAGCCTGCTGCTGGAGGTGACTCCCGTGGCGGGGCCTGGTGGCTCGCCCGCTTCGTCGACCCCCTCCTCTGGCACGCCCACCCGGTAACGGACCGCTACAGCGGTGCAGCGACCTGTTGCCGAAAAGTTGATCACCGGAGGCTGCCCCCTACCCTGAGCGCCACGGAGGACTCACCATGAAGAAGCTGGTGGCGGTGGCCGTGTTCGGCCTGATGGGAACCCTGGGAATGGCCGCGCGCGTGGACGACCGGCCGGGAGTGGACGGGATGGAGCCGACGGACGCACAAGTCGAGGCGGCACTGGATGCGCGGCAGAAGCTGGTGCTGGGCAACCTCCTGAGGGTTCAACAAACGGCCGGGCGCACGGCGGCAATCCACCGGTAAACTCGTGGCGTCCGACGTGGCTCGGTGCTAAGCCCGGGCCTGTTCCGACGTTCAGCCCACCAACCTCACCCGTGAGGGGGACATGCCTGAAGGGTCCGCGTCACTCCAGCTCGCGGTTGGCGACCGGGTCGTCTATCCGAACCAAGGGGTCTGCCGTGTCTCCGCCATCGACGTGAAGGAAGTGGCGGGACAGAAGCTCACCTTCGTCACGATGCGCCGTGAAGAGGATGGCGCCGTCGTGATGGTGCCCGAGGGCAAGGTGCTCTCCATCGGCGTGCGCAAGGTCGCGTCCGCCGAGGACGTGGAGGCCATCTTCTCCTTCCTCCGCTCGGACAGCGACAAGGCCGACCTCGACTGGAAGCAGCGAGCGCGCACCAACCTGGACCGGATGACCCAGGGCGGCATCATGGGCCTGGCCGAGGTCGTGAAGGGGCTCCAGGTCCTCAGCGAGCTGCGCCCGCTGCCGACCAAGGAGCGCGAGCTCTACGACAACGCCCGGCACCTGCTGGTGACGGAAGTCGCCGCCGCGCTGGGCACCGCCGAGGTCAACGCCGAGGACGCCATCGACATCGTCCTCTTCCCGCCCGGCCGCGAGCGCCCCAAGCGCACCGCCGCCGAGTTCCAGCGCGAGGATGGCGACCTGGACCTGGACAGCGACCTGCTGGGCCTGGACGGCGACCTGGACCTGCCCTCCGACGAGGAACCCTCCGAGCCGTCCGAGGAGGAGTCCAGCGAGGAGGGCGAGGGCGAGGAGGCCGAGTCCTCCGAGGAAGCGGCCCCCAAG
>JBKGHI010000274.1:0-11002 GCA_046520405.1 Myxococcus sp. 1LA | reverse complement strand
GCCCCGGCGAGCACCGCCAGCGCGGCGTCGCGGACCTGCAGCTCCTCGGCGGGCAGCGTCACCGGGTGGCGGTGCAGCCGGCGCGTGGAGAAGCCGCCCACCACCGCGCGGCGGTTGCGCACCAGCCTGTCGCTGAGGCTGTACGTCTCCGCCAGGTGCTGGAGCAGCGCCTCCCGGTCCTTCAGGGATGACAGCTTCGCGTCCTCGGGGAAGCGCTTCGCCAGCGCCTGCACCGCGGCGGACGGCTTGCCGCCCTCCATCAGCGCGCGCACCGCGGCGGACAGCTCCTCCTGGCGCTTGAGGCGCTCCTCGAAGCCCGCGACGGTGGGCGCCGTGGCCGCGTCGATGAGCGTGAGCAGCCCGTGATACTCCGCCGGGTCCAACTGCATGGGCGTGGCGGTGAGCAGCAGCAGGCCCCACGTGTTCTTCGCCAGCACCTGCGCGGCCTCGAAGGCGCGCTCGCCCTTGAGGTGGTGCGCCTCGTCGATGATGACCAGGTCCCAGAAGGCGTCCTCGCCCGCCAGCGCGCGGCGGTGCTCCTCGCTGCGCTGGAGCATCTCCAGGCTCGTCACCACCAGCGGGAAGCGCGCCCAGGGCGACACCTCCGGCGCCTCCTTCAGGGACTGCGCGTAGCGGTCCGAATCCATCAGCGTGAAGAGCTGGTTGAACTTATGGAACAGCTCCACCAGCCACTGCACGGTGAGGTGGCTGGGCGCCACCACCAGGCAACGGCGCGCCAGCCCGGACAGGCGCAGCGCGCTGAACACCATGCCCGCCTCAATCGTCTTGCCCAGGCCCACCTCGTCCGCCAGCACGAAGCGCGGACGGCTGGCGGACAGCACGCGCTGCACCACGCCCACCTGGTGCGGCTTCACCATGATGCGGCTGGCCAGCAGCGCGCCCAGGGCGTCACAGCGGCGCTCGTCGTCCAGCACCAGCGCCTGCTTGCGCAGCGTGAAGGCCCTGGCGTCGCCCACGCGGCCCTCGCGCAGGGTGGACAACAGGTCGGAGCGGGGCGGCAGCGCGCGCAGCGAGGACTCCGGCAGCTCGTCCTCCTCGTCGTTTTCCACGTAGCGCAGCACATAGCGGCGCAGGCCGCGCGCGCCCGGCTCCTCGCGCACCACCACCGCCAGGCGGCCCTTGTAGGTGATGACCGGCTCGCCCGGGGGCAGCGGGTACTGCACCAGGGCGCCGCCCTTGGTGGACACCAGCACCGGGGCGTCCTCCCGGGCGGGGAAGACGACGAGCGCCTTGGCGCCCTCCTCCTGCAGCGACAACAGATGCCCCACACCCCATTCGGGCTGCGGGAGGTAACGGACCTTCGAACCTTCGACGAGAGACATGGAACGTCCGCTCATAACCCCCTGTCTGGACGAAGGCCATTCCATGACGGCCTCCTGTAAGGGGAAGTCCGCGAATGGGGAGCACGCGCTGGAGGCCCGCACCGCCCCTCCTGGGCGCCCTGGGGTGGAGCTGCCCCGTCCACCAGGACGATGTCTTCCAGAGTGCAGTCTGGGTGATGCTTTCTTCACCGACGGCACGCCCGAAAGGGTGCCTTGGGGGGGAGTCACCACATGATGCGCCGTTGGACGTTCGCTCAGCGAGTGAGCGCGGGCCTGTCCGCCTGCCTGTTCGCCGGGTTGCTGCTGCTCGCGACGCTGCTGTCGGCCGTCTATGCCCAGGCCACCCGGCCCACCGGGCACGGCGCGGTTCCGGAGGCGGTGCTTTCGGGGCTGCTGGGCCTGGCCTGCGTGGCGGCGCTGGGCTTCGTGCTGAACCGCGCGCTGGCGCCCCTGCACGCGCGCCACGAATCCAGCGAGCAGCACCTCCAGCTCCTCATGGACGGGGTGACGGACTACGCGCTGTGCTTCCTGGACTGCCACGGCCGGGTGACGGCGTGGAACGCGGGCGCCGAGCGCCTCACGGGATGGCGGAGCGGGAAATCGCCGGGCGCGACACGGACCGCATCTACCCGGAGGACCAGGTGGCGGCCGGCGTGCCACGCGCCCACCGCGAGCGGGCCGCGCGCGAGGGGCGCCTGTTGGCGGAGGGCTGGCGGGTGCGCCGCGACGGCAACCGCTTCTGGGCGGAGACGCTGCTCACCGCGCTGTACGACGCGCACGGGTGCCTGCGCGGCTTCGTGAAGGTGACGCGCGACATCACCGAGCGCCGCCGGATTGAACGGGCCCAGGCGCTCTTCGCGGAGGCCGGCCGCGTGCTCCAGCCGCTGTCGGGCGCCCGCGAGGTGGGCGAGGCCCTCACCCGGCTGTGCGTGCCCGAGGTGGCCGACGCCTGCATCCTCTTCCTGCCCACCGGGGATGGCTCGGTGCGGCCGCACGCGGTGGCCTGCGCGGACACCGCCGCCACCAACCGCATGTGGGAGCCGCTGCTGCGCTGCCCCGGAGACGGCGAGGTGGGCCCTCCCGCGTGGTGCGCACGGGCCGCAGCGAGCTCGTGCCAGAGCTGGACGGCGCCCGCCTCCCCCAGGCGCTGGTGGGCAGCGCGCACGGCGAATTGCTCTGCGCGCTGGGCGTGACGTCCGCCCTCACGGTGCCGCTGGCGGTGGGCTCGCGCGTGCGGGCGCGCTGTGCCTGCTGTCCACCGGCACGCACCGCCGCTTCGGCGAGGTGGACCGGGCCTTCATGGAGGAGCTGGCGGCGCGCGCCGCGCTCGCGCTCGATAACGCCCGGCTGCTGGCGCAGGCGCAGGACGCGCTGGAGCTCATCGGCATCGCCGCGCATGATTTGGGCAACCCCCTCAGCTCTCTGCAACTGCGGCTGCGACGCCTGTCCATGCAGAGCGCCGGCACAGCCGACACGCGGCTGCGCGAGGGCCTGGCCGGGGCCGAGGGCGAGACGCGGCGCCTGGGCCGGCTGGTGCACAACCTCCTGGACCTGTCCCGCCTGTCCGCTGGCCGCATGGTGCTGGACACCGAGCCGTTGGACCTGGCGCACCTGGTGCGCGAGGTGGTGGAGCGCCACGGAGACCAGGCCCACGCCGCCGGCTGCGCCCTCAGCATCCGCGTGGACGAAGGCGCCACCGGCCAGTGGGACCGCCAGCGCCTGGACCGCGTGGTCACCAACCTGCTGAGCAACGCCCTCAAGTTCGGCCGCGGCCAACCCGTGGAGCTGCGCGTGCAGACGGACGCCCACTGCGTCCGCCTCGCCGTCCGCGACCGCGGCATCGGGATTGGCGCGGAGGCGCAGCAGCGCCTGTTCCACCGCTTCCAGCGCGTCCACTCCGGCGGCCAGCACCCCGGCACCGGCCTGGGCCTCTACATCGTCCGTCAGCTCGTCGAAGCCCACGGGGGCACCATCCGTGTCCAAAGCAGGTCCGGAGAAGGCGCGGAATTCACAATTGAACTTCCTCGCAGGACCAACAAGGAATCCTGCTCGGCGGATGAAGCACAGGTGTGACGCTGTAGGTGGGGTTGCCCCCCAGGGCAGCCCTTCATCTCTTTGAAAACACAGGGCGTTCGACTCTGGGTGGATTGTTTTCCCAGAAGTTGAACAAATCTGCTCCTTGCAGATAATCTTCGTGCGGCTAAAAAGGCTCGAACCGGGGAAACCCGGAAACGGGAGAGGCCCGGCCCACACCGCCCCACAGGCGACGGGTTACACGGCCCACTGGCCCACGGCGCCATGGCGGCGTCGGCTTTTACACGTACGAGGAGCTGCACCATGGGTGGACTTGGAGCCCCCCGGGCCCTGCTCGCGTCGCTCGCGGGGCTGATGCTCGCCTGCGGCGGACAGGAGACCCCGGACGACGCCGTGCTGGACACGCAGTCGCCGGAGCTGACCTCACTGGACGCGCCCGCGCTGGACACGGGCTCGCCGCACACCGACGCGAGGGACGCGGACAAGACGCAGGGCGACGCGGACACCCAGCTGCTGTTCGGCGGGTGGCCCTGGCCTGGCAAGACGCCCGCGGTGGGGCTGGCGCTGGAGGTGGAGAACGGCGTGGGCAAGCCGCTGCGCGTGCAGCAGGGCGCCACCTTCTTCATCAACCAGATTGATATCCGCTCCTTCGTCACCGCCACCCGGGACCAGGGACTGCGCAACATCATCGCGCAGAGCGACTTCGGCGGCCTGGGCTGGCTGGGCGTGCGCCAGGTGGACCAGGAGTCCGTGGGCGCGCCGGGCCCCTACACCCGCCGCCGCTACTTCCGGGACGCGGCGTGGATGAACCTGCCCAGCCACTTCATCGTGGAGCCGGTGGACTCGCGCGGCCGGCTCACCGGCCTCCCCATCATCCTCAACGCGGGCACCGAGCATGAGCGCCGTGCGGGCCTGGATGACTTCTTCATCCGCCGCTTCCGCGGCATCCAGACGGCCACCGGCTGCGCCACGCCCGACGACTGCTCGGCCTCCACGTCCTTCGAGGAGGAGGCCATCCTGGAGCTGCGCAACGCGTACGAGCACGCCCAGCGCCACACGCTCACGATGCGCTCCGACACGCGCGCGCTGCGCCTGCGCTGGAGCCTGCGCCCGGCGGCCCCGTACGAAATCCCGGTGGAGCAGGTGGTGGACGGCCGCTACACCTACGGCTTCCGCATTGGCGTGGAGGCCCTCACCCCGCCGCGCCCCGACGGCACCTACGCCCCGGGCACGGAAATCTCCTTCCAGCTCACCCTGCGGGATGGCGCGGGCAACCGGCTCCACCCCAAGGGCTACCTGCCGCCCTACAACCTGGTGGCGCCCGACGGCACCGACTCCGGCGTCCAGTACTACCGGGCCTTCTTCGACGCGACGGCCACGTACTACCGGCGCAAGCACCGCGAGCGCATGCTGATGACGCAAATCATCGGGCCGGCGCAGCACATCCAGCCCATCCGCTCCATCGTCCCGCTGGAGGCCTTCCTGGACCCCGCCGTGGACGAACAGGTCATCGCCACGCCCGAGCGCGACGGCGTCTTCGCCCAGTTCGCCACCCTGCCCTTCGCCAACGTCCTGTTCGGCGGCGCCTTCGTGGACCCGAACCTGTGGGACCGGCCCAACACGGACACCTGGCAGTTCAAGCTGCCCGACAACGCCCAGCCCGGCACCTACCTGGTGACGGTGAAGGGCCGCCGCACCTGGCTGGGCGAGGACATCCCGGGCACCACGACGATTGAAATCCAGGTGGGGAGCAAGCAGCGCACCCAGCCAAAGCTCACCACGGGCCCCTGCACGTCCTGTCACAGCAAGGGCGGCGAGCTGGGCGTCGTCCTCCACGCCAACGACAACCGCGCCGCGTGCGCTGGGTGCCACGCCCCGCTCGCCTTCGAGCTGGAGGGGCCCATCTTCGTGCGCACCCACTTCATCCACTCGCGGTCCAACCGCTTTGACGCACCGCTCCAACAGTGCTCGTCCTGCCACCTGACGAAGGAGAGCATCCAGCGCACCAGCAAGGCCGCCTGCCTCTCCTGCCACAAGAGCTACCCCGACAGCCACGTGGCGCAGTTTGGACCCACCGAGAGCATGTATGTGGGAGGGGGCGCGGAGTCTTTCCAGCAGTGCACCGGCGCCTGTCATACTCGGCACCCCGGCAGCGGCCTTTAACCCCCGCTCGCACACCTCCCGGAGTGGCTCCATGGCTCAAGTGAAGATGCAGACGGCTCGCACCACGCTGAAAGAGCCAGACGCCGCCGCGGAGGACCTCCTGAGTCAGCTGGGCAGTGACACGCCCCGCCTGGTGACGATGTTCGCCTCGCGGGAGCGTGACCAGCAGGCGCTCAACCGCGCGGTGCGTCAGCGGCTGCCGGCGAGCACGCGCCTGATTGGCGCCACCACCGCGGGCGAGCTGGACAACACCGGCATCTACGAGGGCAGCGTGGTGCTGAGCGCCCTCTCCGGTGACTTCGAGGTGGGCCTGGGCCTGGGCACCGGCCTGTCCGTGGACGCCATCAGCGCGGGCGCGCCGCCATCAAGCGCGCCTGCGAGAACCTGGGCGTGCGGCAGCAGGACCTGGACCCGCGCCGCTACGTGGGCCTCGTGATTGACGACGGCTTCCGTTACAAGAAGGAAGAGCTGCTGCTCGGCATCCTGGAGAAGTGCCAGACGCTGGTGCTGGTGGGCGGCGGCGCCAGCGACACCAACCGCGACCCGGCCAAGCAGTCCGCCATGGTCCACGTGGACGGCGAGGTCGCCACCGACGCGGTGCTGGTGGCCCTCTTCAAGACGAACGCGCCCTGGGCCGCGCTGCGCTCCCACTGGTACGTGCCCACCGGCGAGAAGCTCACCATCACCAAGGTGGACGAAAGCCACACCCGCGCGCTCGAAATCGACGGGCACCCGGCGGCGAAGCGCTACGCGGAAATCCTGGGCGTGGGCGTGGACGAGCTGGAGTTCGGCACGCCCCGCGGCTTCGCCGTGCGGCCCACCGCCCTGCGCGTGGGCCGCGAGTACTTCATCCGCGCCGCCTGGAGCCCGCAGGAGGACGGCTCCATCCTCTTCGCCAACCTGCTGGAGGAGGGCACCGAGCTGGAGCTGATGAAGCTGGGCGACATGGCCGGCATGACGCGCAGCTTCTTCACCGACGAGGTACCCCGCAGGGTCCAGAACCCCCAAGCCGCCCTGCTTTTTCACTGTGGCGGACGCATGTGGTACGCCAGCGCCACCAACACCGCGCAGCAACTGGCGGAAACGCTGAAGGCCGCACCCACCGCCGCTGGTATGAACGTGCACTTCGAAATCTATTCGGGGTTCCACATCAACACCACGCTGACCGCGCTGGTCTTCGGGGCGAACTGAGCCATGGCCTCCTCGCAGCCTCCCTCTGAGTCTCCGGCGGACAATGCGTCCCTCCTGCTCGTGGCCGGCGAGCGCGAGTGCCAGCGCGTGGAGGAAGCCCTCACCCGCGCGGGCGTGCAGGTGGTGACGGAGCGCGCCACCACGCCAGCCGCGGCGGAGGCCGCGCTGTCGCGGACCTGGGGCCTGGTGCTGTGCGGCTCGGAGGTGCCCGACATGGGCTTCGCCGAGGTGCGGGCGCTGTGGAGCAAGTACGGCAAGGAGCTGCCCTTCGTGGTGCTGTCCCGCGACTGGAGCGAGGACACGCTGGAGGCCAGCGTGCGCGCCGGCGCGCTCGACTACATCACCGAGGACCGCTTCAGCCGCCTGGCGCCCGTGGTGCAGCGCGAGCTGCGGATGACGGCGGACCGCCGCCGCCACACCGCCACCGCGGTGCAGTTGGAGCGCACCAACTACCTGATGGAGAACATCATCGACGCGATTCCGTTCGTCCTCTTCGTGAAGGACGCACAGACGCGCCGGTTGGTGGTGGCGAACAAGACGTTCGCGGACGCCTTCCGCGTCACCAAGCAGTGGCTCCTGGGGAAGCTGGACCACGACTACTTCCCCAAGGAGCAGGCCGAGTCGTTCATCGCCATCGACACGGAGATTCTCGAAACCCGGCAGATGAAGTCCTTCGAGGAGGTGGCCCGCGCCGACGGCGTGGACCGCATCTTCTCCACGCGCAAGCTGCCCCTGCTCGACGAGCACGGCGTGGCCCGCTACGTGATGGGCGTCACCGAGGACATCACCGAGCGCAAGCAGCATGAGGAGATGCTGCGCGCGTCCAAGGCGGAGCTGGAGGCGGCCAACAAGCAGCTCGCCGCCAGCCTGGAGGAAATCAAGCGCACCCGCGCCGTGTCCGCCCGCTCGCTGGCGTCCTACCAGCAGCGCGCGCTGCAGATGGAAATCATCCGCCAGCAGAACGAGGACCTGGACCGGCTGGCCCAGGAGCTGGCGGTGGCCAAGCGCAACGAGGAGGAGCGCGCCCGCGAGGCCGAGGCCGCCGCCCGCCTCAAGAGCGAGTTCCTGGCCAACTTCAGCCACGAAATCCGCACCCCGCTCAACGGCATCATCGGCTACTGCGACCTGCTGATGCGCGAGGAGGGCCAGCGGCTCACCGCGCACGGCCGCCGCGACCTCAACGTCGTCAAGACGAACGCCAAGACGCTCCTGGCGCTCATCAACGACATCCTGGACCTGTCCAAGATTGAGTCCGGCCGCGTGGAGGTCGTCACCGAGCAGGTGGACGTGCAGGAGCTGGCCGAGGAGTGCCTGGCCACGGTGAAGGAGTACCTCAAGGGCAAGGACGTATCCCTCACCACCAACATCGACCCGTCCGCCCGGATGCTCCGCTCGGACGCGCTGAAGCTGCGGCAGATCATGCTGAACCTGCTCAGCAACGCCGCCAAGTTCACCGACGCGGGCGAGGTGTCGCTGAACCTGGTGCCCGCGGGCAGCGAAGTCATCATGACGGTGGAGGACACCGGCGTCGGCATCCCCTCCGACCAGCTGCCCTTCATCTTCGAGAAGTTCCGCCAGGTGGACGGCTCCACCACGCGCAAGGTGGGCGGCACCGGCCTGGGGCTGGCCATCGTCCGGGAGCTGTCCCGCGTGTTGGGCGGCACCGTGTCCGTGACGTCCACGCTGGGCCGCGGCACCACCTTCACGGTGCGCCTGCCCACCACCCTGGAGGCGCCGGACAATGGCGGCGGGCCGCACCTGGAGCGCGGCGTGCCCGTGTCGGAAGTGGCCCAGCACGTGGGCACCATGGCCCAGCCAGGCAGCACGGTGCTGGTGGTGGATGACGACCCGCTCATCCAGCAGCTCGTCGCCGGGCAGTTGGAGCCCGCGGGCTTCAAGGTGGTGGTGGCCGAGGACGGCATCGCCGCGCTCAAGCGGGCGCGCGAGCTGCGGCCCCAGGCCATCCTCCTGGACATCCACCTGCCCAAGCTGGACGGCTGGTCGGTGCTCAGCCAGCTCAAGAGCGAGCCCTCGCTGGCGGGCATCCCCGTCATCCTCATCTCCGTGGAGGAGCAGCGCGCGCGCGGCTTCTCCCTGGGCGCGTGCGAGTACCTGGTCAAGCCGGTGGAGCCCGAGCGGCTGGTGGAGGTGGTGCAGCGCAGCCTCCACCAGACCTCCGGCAGCTCCACCAGCGTGGGCGAGGTGCTGGTGGTGGACGACGACTCGGCCACCCGCGAGCTGGTCAGCCGCAACCTGCGCCGCGCCGGCTTCTCCACCTCCGAGGCCCGCAGCGGCGAGGACGCCCTGCTCAAGGCGCGCGTCTCCCCGCCCGCCCTGGTGGTGCTGGATTTGATGATGCCCAACCTGGACGGCTTCGAAGTGCTTCGCCGGCTGCGCGCGGAGAAGCTCCAGGTGCCCGTGGTGGTGCTCACCGGCAAGACGCTCTCCGCCGAGGAAGAAGCCCTCTTGCGCGACGGCTTCGCCGGCTTCGTGAAGAAGGGCGGCCACGCGCTGGAGGACGTCATCGCCCAGGCCAAGGGGCTGCTCCTGTCCCAGCGCGCCGCCAGCGCCGGCAAGCGGCCCCGCATCCTCTATGTGGAGGACAGCGCGCAGAACCGGGACATCGTCCGCCGCTACCTCAACGGCCACTTCGAGGTCATTGAAGCGGAGGACGGGGAGCACGGCCTGGAGCGCGCCATCCGCGACGCGCCCGACCTCATCCTGATGGACCTGTCGCTCCCCCGCCTGGACGGCTGGGAGGTCACCCGCAGGTTGCGAGCCCTCCCCGCAGCGGCCAATGTTCCCGTCATCGCGGTGACGGCACACGCGGGGCGGGAGTACCAGGACAAGGCGCACGCGGCCGGTTGCACCGCGTACCTCACCAAGCCCCTTGATCGTGACCAGTTGCTCGAGATGATTCGCAAGCATCTAGGGAGAACCCATGTCTGAAGAAAAAGCGCGCGTCCTGGTGGTGGACGACGACCCGGACCTGCTCGACCTCGTACAGCGCTCGCTGAGCGCCTACGGCTTCGAGGTGCTCACGCACACCTCCGCGCTGGGTGTCTCCAACCTCGTCCGCTCGGTGGAGCCGGACTTCGTCCTCATCGACGTGAACTTCCCCGCCCTCAAGGGCGACAAGGTGGTCAACCTGGCGCGCCAGTACGCGCTGCCGAAGACGAAGTTCATCCTTTATTCAGCATCCGACGAATCAAAGCTGCGCTCACTGGCGCTCGCGTCCGGTGCGGACGGATATATCTCCAAAAGCGTGCAAGGCGAGGAGCTGGCCCAGCGCCTGCGCGCCTTCCACCTGAAGCCCCGGCCGCCTACACCGACGCCCGCCCCCGCGACCTGAAAGCCGGGTGACATGCCCGCGGGTACCGTTGGTACGGTACCCGCGATTCCACACCTTCCGAGCTACCCCCCACTCAGGAGGGCCGCATGAGCGCGTCCATCAATTACAGTTACGCTGAAAGGTTACGACTCGAACTGGCTGAACCCCTCTTCAACCCCCTCTTGAAGAAATGGGTCGGCAAGGGCGAGCTCGATTACGAGGTCTATCTGAAGACGCCCACGCTGCTGTCGCTGCAGGCGGCGGACGGCGAGCGCGTTGCCCACGACGAGCTGATGTTCCAGGTCGTCCACCAGGCGCAGGAGCTGTGGCTGAAGCTGGCCTCTCGCGAGGCGGTGGAGGTCGTGGCGGAGTTGGATCGGGACGCCCTGTGGGCGGCCTCGGCGCGGCTGGAGCGCATCTGCCGGGTGCTCCAGGCGGTGAAGCAGGAGCTGGCCATCCTGGAGACGATGACGCCGGACACCTACCAGGTCATCCGGCGCAGCCTGGGCAACGGCAGCGGCCAGGAGTCCCCCGGCTACAACATGCTGCGGCGGGTGGCGCAGGGGCTGGAAGGCGCCCTGGAGCGGCTGCTGGCGCGGCGCGGCCAGACGCTGACGTCCGTGTACACCTCGGGCGGCCCGGACGACTTGAAGCGCATCTGCGAGCAGCTCGTGGACATGGACGAGGCCTTCCAGGGCTGGCTCCACGCCCACTTCCAGCTGGCATGGACGAGGCCTTCCAGGGCTGGCTCCACGCCCACTTCCAGCTGGTGCGCCCGCACCATCGGCGTGGACCGCTCGGTGAAGGCGCTGGACGGCCTGCCCACGCAGGTGCTCGCGGGGCGGATGACGCTGCCGCTGTTCCGCCAGCTCTGGGACGTGCGGCTGGAGCTGACGGCCGGGTGGCAGCGCGAGGGCGGCGTCGCCCCGGGCGCCAGCCG
>JBKGHI010000273.1:0-11010 GCA_046520405.1 Myxococcus sp. 1LA | reverse complement strand
CAGGGGAACGCGCAACGACTGGCCCTGCCGCTTCGCGCCGATGGCCGCAAGCACCGCCGCCGCGCCGGACAGCAGCACCAGCGGCGCCAGCAGCCACCCCGCGGCGCCGCCCAACGCCAGCGGGCACACCACGACGAGCGCCGCCAGCGCCGCCTCGGCGAACAGGGTGAAGCGGGAGGCGCTGCGAGAGGTGCGGGGCATGCGGGGGATGGGTGGGGGAGTATCACAGCACCCAGTTCCCTGGCCCGTCCCCCCTCCCTCAGTACGAGCCGTCAGACGAGCGGACGTGCCCGGAAGCAGACATCAGAAGGCGAAGGCCACCAGCGGGATGCCCGGACGCGGCGTCCAGGTCCGCGTCTGCATGGCGCCCCGCGCGTCCCGCCGGGCCTTCACGTCCCGCAGCTCGTCCTCCAGACGGATGCGCTCGCGGACCATCTCCTCCCGGCGGGTCCGGTTGACGCTCGCCTCCCTGGAGCCGGTGACGATGCCCGCGATGAGCAACCCCACCCCCGCGACACCGCCGACCGTCATGCCCACCCCCAGGCCCAGCAAGGTGCCGGCGTCGTCCTCGTTCGACGTGCTCATCCCGACGATGATGAGCGGGATGCCCAGCAGCAGCAGCGGCGACAGCACGTAGCCGGAATACGCCATCACCAGCGACCCCGCGGGCCAGTTGGTGTCGACGGCGCGAATCTCGCTCTGGAGCATCGCGATCTGCTGCGTCAGCTCGCGGGCGCGGGCGTCCAGGTCCTCGGAGAGAGGCGGCGGCGCGGGCGTCCCAGAGTCGTCCGGGGACACCTCCGTCGGGGCCTGGGCCAGCAGCAGACGGACGGACACGGGCCGGTCGAGCGAAGGCGTCAGCAGGGAGTGGGACGTCGGCGAGGATGCGGTGGCCAGCAGCGCGGCGGCGACGAGTGACAACATATGTGGCGTTTCCCCCAGGTGTGGAGCAGCCGGGCGACCCTAGCATCCGCCCAGGCACGAAGGGCTCGAAGCCAGCTTGCATCCAGGGGACCTTCTGGCATGTTCGCCGCAGCCATGCGCCGCTTCATTGTCACCGCCGCCCTCCTCTGTTCCGCCCTGTCCGGCCTCACCGGCTGCAAAGGTGCCTGCCGCGAGCTGTCCGAGAAGCTGTGCGACTGCTCCATCAACTCGGTGGAGAAGGAGCTGTGCCTGCGCCGCGCCTCCCAGGAGGAGAACCGCGTGGAGCCCACCGCGGAGGACGAGGCCGTGTGCGAGGAGCGCCTGGACGGCTGCGACTGCCGCGCCATCGAAACCGAGGAAGGCAAGCGCGCCTGCGGCCTCTCCCGCTGAGGCGCCCCACCCGACTGGGCGCTCCCGCGCCGGACGCCGCCCGTTTCGCCTGAGCTGACCCACCGCTGCTCAGGTCCCGGACACGACCCGTTTCGACTGAGGCGGAAACCGCCCCTCAGTCCCCTGGCACCACCCGGTTCGCCAGAGATGGCCCGCCGCCACTCAGGTCCCGGACACCACCGGCTTCGCCTCTTCCCGCCGCGGCCCCTCCACCCAGGGCGCCAGCGCGGCGCGGACGCGGGTGCGCAGCGGCGTCTCCACGAAGCGGTGCACCCACAACGACGCGGGCACGCCCAGCACCAGCACGGAGGCCAGCAGCCCTTCGGGCGTGCGCAGCTCCACCCAGGGCGCCAGCGCCGTCCCCAGGCTCTTGGCCGCCTCCGACACCGGGTATTGGAGGAGGTAGAGCGCGTAGCTGGCCCACCCAGCTTCACCAGCGCGGGGCGTGACAGCAGCCAGCCCAGGGCACCGCCACCGCGCGCCAGCCCGTACACCAGCAGCCCCGACGCGGGCGCCAGCAGGGCGTTGTGCATCAGCGGATAGGGCACCCGCTCCCCCGCCGCGCCCGCCGCCACCAGCAGCGCGGTGCCCAGCGCCGCCAACACCGCGCCGGAGCCCTTCACCTCTCCCGCCGCGCGCTCGCGCACGAAGCACCAGCCCAGCAGCACGCCGATGAGGAACTCCGGCAGCCGCGCCAGCGGGTTGAACTTGAGCGCCATCAACCAGAACCCCGACGCCTGCACGTCCACGGGGCCGGGGCCATCCGGGAGCAGCGCCAGGTACAGCAGCGGCGGCGCCAGCCCCAGCCCCCACGCGCCGCCCAGGGCCACGGGGAGCCACGCGGGCTTGAGCCGGGGCAGCGCCTTCGCCAGCCGAGGGAAGAGGCCGTAGAAGCACGCCTCCACCGCCACGGACCAACCCGGCGGGTTCCAGTACAGCGCCAGCCGGGGCACCCAGGCCTGGAGCAGCGCCAGTGTCACCGCGCCGCCCACCGCCAGCTTCACGGCGGCCACCTTCCAGCCGTTGTCCGCCACGGACGGGGCGATGGTGGTGGGCGCGGACAGGAGGAACGTCAGCACGTAGACGGGATACACCCGGGCGACGCGCGCGGCCCAGAAGGCCCGGGGCGACGTCTCCATGCGCCCATCCGCGTCCAGGTAGTTCCAGGCGAGCACGAAGCCGGACAGGACGAAGAAGACGCCCACCGCGGCATGGCCCGCGCCCACCCAGTTCCGCAGCGCTTCGGGCGCCGTGCCCAGGCACGGCGCCGCGAAGTGGAACAACACGACGTGCAGGGCCGCGACGAAGCGCAGCCCCGTCAGCGCGTCGAGGGCCCTGCTCCCGCTCACCGCTACCGCCGGCCGATGCCGTAGTACGTGAAGCCCAGCTCACGCATGCGCGTGGGGTCGTACACGTTGCGGCCGTCGAACACGACGGGGGACTTCATCAGCGACTTCATGCGCTCGAAGTCCGGGTGGCGGAACTCGTTCCACTCCGTCACCACGAAGAGGCCGTCCACGCCCTCCAGCGCCTCGTAGGGCACGGAGGCATAGCGGATGCGCTCGCCGAAGACGCGCTTGGCCGTGTGCGGAGACACCGGGTCGTGCGCAATCACCTGGGCGCCCTTGCCGATGAGGCCCTCGATGACCTCGATGGACGGCGCCTCGCGCATGTCGTCCGTCTTCGGCTTGAAGGCCAGGCCCCACACGCCGAACTTGCGGCCCTCCAGCGAGCCGTAGTGCTTGGTGGCCTTGTTCACCAGCAGCTTCTTCTGGCGCTCGTTGGTGCGCTCCACGGCGCGCAGCAAATCCAACTCCAGGCCGTACTCACGCGCGGTGGCCACCAGCGCCTTCACGTCCTTGGGGAAGCAGGAGCCGCCGTAGCCCACGCCCGGGAAGAGGAACGGGTAGCCAATGCGCTTGTCCGAGCCCAGGCCCTTGCGCACGAAGTCCACGTCCGCGCCCACCTTCTCGCAGAGCGCGGCGACGTCGTTCATGAAGGAGATGCGCGTGGCCAGCATCGCGTTGGCCGCGTACTTCGTCAGCTCCGCCGAACGCGTGTCCATGAAGAGAATCGGGTTCTCGGTGCGCACGAAGGGCGAGTACAGGTCCCCCATCACCTTGCGCGCGCGCTCGGAGTCCACGCCGATGACGACGCGGTCGGGCTTGAGGAAGTCGTCCAGCGCGGCGCCTTCCTTGAGGAACTCCGGGTTGGAGACGACGTCGAACTCCACGTTCGTCACGCCACGGATGGCCTCGCGCACCTTGTCCGCGGTGCCCACCGGCACGGTGCTCTTGTCCACCACCACCGTGTACTGCTTCATCGCCTTGCCAATCTGCTCGGCGGCGGCCAGCACGTACTGGAGGTCCGCGTCGCCGCTCTCACCTTCCGGCGTGCCCACGGCGATGAAGACGACCTGCGCGTTGATGACGGCCTCGGCCAGGTCCCGGGTGAAGGACAGGCGCTTCTCGCGCACGTTCTTCTTGATGAGCTCTTCCAGGCCCGGCTCGTAGATGGGCACCTCGCCCGCCTGGAGCATGCGGATCTTCCGCTCGTCAATGTCCACGCACGTCACGTCGTTGCCCGAGTCCGCGAAGCAGGTGCCCGCGACCAGGCCGACGTAGCCGGTTCCGATGATGGCAATACGCATTGAGGGAGCCCCAGTGAATGTCTCTTGGAAGACTCATACGCCGGGAGGGAGTCCGAAAGGAAGCCCATCCCCCGCTCTGGGGCCGCCCTGCGGGCAGCCAGGCTTACTGGCCCGTGAGCAGGCGGCGAACCCGCTCCATCCCCTTGAGCGCCGAGGTCCGGCCGGGGGTGCAGACAGGACCCACCACCGTCCTGTCCAGCAGCTCCCGCGTCGCCCGGCGCAGCGGCGGCAGCGCGGCGGTGGCGTCCGCGGCGGCCTCCGGAAACAGGCGCGTGACAATCGACAGGGACGTGTAGAGGGCCCGCTCCAGGCGCCACTCCTTGGCCCGGGCCAGCAGCACCGGCACGTCCAGCGAGCGCGAGTACACGCCGCCCATCCACTTCGCGCCGGTGACGAGCTCGCGCATGTCGATGAAGGACAGCCACGGCACCGCGTACCCATGGCGCGCGTGCTCCAGCGCCACCAGCAGCACCGCGTCCTCCAGGTCCGGGCGGTAGAGGGAGGGGCCATACACCCGCATGGGCTTCGCGCGCTCCAGGATGCCCGCCGTCTGCTCGCGGCGCTGGGCCCCAGCACGTCCGAATAGAGCAGGATGACGGTGCGCCCGTCGGACACCACCTTCGTGGCGCCGCTGTTCTCCGTGTCGGGCTCCGGAGCGAACTCGTGGTTCGCGAGGAAACCCGAGAAGCCGTCCACGTCCAGGCGCTTCATCAGCAACTGCAGCTCCGGCACGGGGCGGAAGCCCACGTGCGGATAGAGCGAGTCCGCGAAGGACGCGGCGCCCATCAGCAGCAGCTTGCGGCCTTCCAGCGCGTTCACGATGCGCTTGAAGTTCACGAGCTTCATCACGTTGTCGTTGACGGAGCCCTGGTAGATGGCGAGCAGCTTGTCCCGCGCCCACTCCGGCGCGTTGCCCGCGCCCAGCCGGTACTCCAGGTTGTAGGCCGCCAGGGGCGCCAGGCCCTGCATGATGGCCCAGTCCACGTACTCCTCCCATGGCGCCCCTTGCAGCGCGCCACGGGGCGGATCAAACGAAGAGAGCACTCGGAAGGTGTCGAGAAGACCGGCGGACATGGGCCCCCCTTTAACGGTCCGGACGCATGGCCTGCAACGCCCGGATGACGTCACGCCCTTTGTGAAGCAGCCGTCACTCCCGGGCGCCAGGGGTGAACAGCGGACATTGGCCGGCCTTTCAGGGTGGGTCCGAAAGCGGGTCCGAGTGAATACCTGGGCCGCCCGGTACGTCGCGGGCCGGGCAGGCTTTCTTGGAGGCGGCATGTCGCAGCAGGGATGGTCGAACGGGCGTCCGGGCCGATGGCTCACGCTCGGAGCGCTCGGATGGGTGGCGTGCACGGGCACGACACCCGAGGAACCCCCGGCATTCGACAACACCACGGCGGTGGAATCCGAGGCCCGGTGCGAGGTGCGCCCGCCCTTCGAGCCCCACTTCGAGCCCGAGGTGGAGTGGGCCTGGACGGCCAGCCCCCTGATGCCCACGCACACCAACGCGCAGGCCACGCCCGTGGTGGTGGACGTCAACCAGGACGGCGTCCCCGACGTGGTGTTCAACAGCTTCGAGGGCTGGAACTTCAAGACGAACGGCGTGCTGCGCGCCATCAGCGGCGCGGACGGCTCGGACCTGTGGGCGGTGACGGACCCGGCGTACCGCACCCGGGGCTCGGCCAGCATCGCCGCGGGAGACATCGACGGGGACGGCAAGGTGGAGCTGTGCACCGTGCCGGAGAGCGCCCAGGGCATCATCTGCTTCGAGCACACCGGCGCCTTCAAGTTCCGCGCGGACGGGCCGCCGCTCGACTGGGGCGGCGTGTCCCTGGCCGACCTGGACGGGGATGGCTCGGTGGAAATCATCGCCGGCAACCACGTCTATGACCGCGACGGGAAGCTCAAGTGGACGGGCAGCGACGGCGTGGGCAGCCCGGCCAACGACACGGGCCCGCTGGCGTTCGCGTTGGATTTGGATGGAGACGGACTCCAGGAGGTGGTGAACGGCCGCGCCATCTACCGGCATGACGGCACGCTCAAGTGCAAGGCGGCGGAGCTGGGCCACGGCCTTTCGGGCGTGGGCAACTTCGACGCGGACCCGCGAGGCGAGGTCGTCGTGGTGTGGGACGGCCACGTGTCCCTGATGGACGCCGACTGCAAGGTGAAGTGGACCGTGCGGCACCTGGGCGGCGGCGTGGGCGGACCGCCCAACATCGCGGACTTCGACGGCGACGGCCAGCCGGAGATTGGCGTGGCGGGCGCGTCCCACTACGCGGTGTTCGAAGCGAACGGCACGGTGAAGTGGCTGAGCCCCACGCAGGACCACAGCTCCAACCGCACGGGCTCCTCCACCTTCGACTTCGAGGGCGACGGCCGCGCCGAGGTCGTCTACGCGGACGAGACGGCGCTGCGCATCTACGACGGCGTGACGGGACAGGTCCGCTTCGAGGCGCCGCACAGCTCGTGCACCGCGTATGAGAATCCGGTGGTCGCGGACGTGGATGGTGACGGCAACGCCGAAATCGTCGTCGCGCAGAACACGGCCTGTGGCTACGGCGGCTTCAACGGCATCCGCGTGTACCGGGACCGCAAGGACGGCTGGGTGAACACGCGGCGCATCTGGAACCAGCACGCCTACTCCGTCACCAACGTGAATGACGACGGCACCCTGCCCGCGCGCCCCGTGAGCAACTGGCTGGCGCCGCGGCTCAACACCTTCCGCACCAACAGCCAGGGAACGGGCACCGTGCGGCCCTTCGCGGCGCCGGACCTCGCCGTCGGACAGGTGACGTCCGCCTGCGCGGGCGAGGGTGAGGTGACGCTCGGCGCGCGGGTGCGCAACCAGGGAGACTCCGCGGCGTCGGCGGGCGTCCAGGTGGCCTTCTACCAGGACGCGGTGGGTGAAGGCGGCACGCTGCTGGGCGTGGCCACCGTGGCGCACACGCTGGAGGCGGGCGCGGAGGCGTCGGTGGAGCTGCCCATCCACACCTCCGACACGGGCTGGGTGCTCATCTACGCGGTGGTGGACGACGACGGCACCGGTACCGGGCGCGAGCTGGAGTGCCGCGAGGACAACAACGTCACGTCGGCGCAGTTGAAGCTGGGATGCGCGCCCAACGAGCCGCCGGTGGCGCTGTGCCAGAACGTCGTCGTGGAGGCGGACGCGCAGTGCCGGGCGTCGGCCAACGTGGACAACGGCAGCCATGACCCGGACGGCCAGCCCGGGCCGCTCACGCTGACGCAGTCGGCGCCCGGCCCCTTCGGCCTGGGACAGCACACCGTGACGCTGACGGCCCATGACGGTGAGGACAGCGACGTGTGCCAGGCCACGGTGAAGGTGGTGGACACGACGCTGCCCACCATCGTCTGCCCGGCGCCGCAGGTGCTGGAGTGCGTGGCGGGAGGCGCGGAGGCCACCTACACCGCGCAGGCGGCGGACAACTGCGGGCCGGTGTCGGTGACGTGCACGCCGCCGGATGGGTCCCGGTTCCCGCTGGGCCGGTCGGTGATGGACTGCAACGCGGTGGATGGCTCCGGCAACGCGTGCGGCTGCGCCTTCTCCGTGACGGTGCGGGACACGCGGGCCCCCATCCCTAGCGCGTCCCTGGGCAAGCGGCTGTGGCCGGCGGACCACCAGTACCGCACGGTGACGCTGGCCGAGTGCGCGGCGCCCGCGAAGGACGCGTGCATGGGTGACCTGTCACTGGAGCGGTACGGCCGCATCATCCGGGTGACGTCGGACGAGTCCGAGGACGTCGCGGGCATCTGCGACGGCACCACCTGCGACGACATCGACGTGCGGGTGAACGCCAACTCCGTCCAGCTCCGCGCCGAACGTGACGACACCGGGGACGGCCGCGTCTACACGGTGCACTACGTGGTGGAGGACCCGTCCGGGAACCGCGCCGACGGACGCTGCACCGTGGAGGTGCCGCGCGATTCGGCCGGCCAGCACGTCATCGACAGCGGGCCGAAGTACTGCGTGGGCCAGGGCTGCGCGCCGGGCCTGGGCGGCAGCCCGCTGTGCCCGTGAGGTGAGCGAGGCAGGGGCGTGGAGCGGTGTCGCTCCACCGCCCCGCTTCCGCCCCTCGCATCAGGAGCCGCGACGCTGGTCCAGCTCGGCGCGCAGCTTCTCCTCCTGCGCGCGCAGCTCCGGCGAGAGCTCGGCGCCGAAGTCGGCCAACTCGTAGAAGGGGCGGATCTCCAGGTCCGACTCCTCGCCGGGCATCGGGTCCGGGCAACGGCGCGCCCACTCCATCGCCTCCTCCATCGACTTCACCTGCCAGATCCAATAGCCAGCCACGAGCTCCTTCGTCTCGGTGAAGGGACCGTCGATGACGCGCTTGGTTCCGTTCGAGAACCGGAGGCGCTTGCCCGCGCTGCTCGGCTTGAGGCCATCTCCGTCGAGCAGCACCCCGGCCTTCACCAGCTCCTCGTTGAACTTGCCCATGGCCGCGAAATCCTGCTCTTTGGGCATCACCCCGGCCTCGGAGTTCTTCGTCGCCTTCACGAGCACCATGACCTTCATCGCATCGTCCTTTCGGTTGGGGGCCTTCGCCCCGTTCTGAAATGGCGACGAATCAGCGAGAAGCGGATCGACACGGCCCCGAGAAAATCGACCTGGCGTCCGCGCGAGGGGGAAAGCCAAGAAAAATCAGGCACTTACGGAACGGAGTAAAAACCCTCTGCCTGAGACCGCCTGGCCGCTCCACCGCTCACGGTTCGAGCAGGCCCGGACCGCTTCACCCGGCTCAGCCTGGACTGCGCAGCTTCGCCCGCACGGCGCTCCGTACTCGCGGGACGCCATACCGCGCCACGGAGCCCATGCGTGGCGCCAGCAGCAGTTCGCCGCCATCCGTCCGGTCCGGCGGTCCAACAGCGGCGCCAGCATCTTTAAACCAACGAACTTCTAGTCGTTTGACAGCCAGAACCACCGCTCTTCCGACCTGAGCGCGCCCATCAAGAAGTCCCGAAAGGACTTCGCAATCTTGGGGCAGTAATCCGGGTCTGGGAACGCCTCGTTGTAACCGTCACGGAGAGGGTAGCGGCCATCGTGCTGCTCGCTCACGTCAAGCAGGATGAAGTTGCTGTCCCGCACACGGCAGAGGGCATACCAAGATGCGGGCCCGGCCTCTTCGCTGTCGTCGTTGCGCATGACGAGCCGGGCACGACGGAGGTCCGTCAACGGAACAAAGGCGAACGCAGGGTCAACGCGGTCGAAGAGGCGCGCACCGTTGCAAGACAGGTAGAAGGCGCGCAGGTCCGGGTCCAGACGCCAACCTGCGGTGCGCTCGAACGCTTCGATTTGTTCGGGCGTCGCAGGAGGATTCGGGAAGTGGAGTCGCGACACCTCCGCAAGAAGGTCCTTCATGGAAGGCTCATTCTCCATAGGGATAGTCCACCCCGGTCCTAGTCCACGGCGGGTTGTTCGCGTAGCACTGCTTGTACGCGGACGGGAGCTGCTGGTGCAGGTCCTGCGGAAACGGGATGATGTTGTCCCAGTCGGTGGGATTACCTCCGTGCCAGAGGTCCCGAACGTGATGCCCCTCGTAGGGCGTCCCATTGGCGTCGGCGGGCCACGCGCCGAATCGATTTGCCCACTGGCTCCGGAAGTCGGGACGCATGCTGTTCCATTGCCCCCGCGCTGCGTTGGTCTGGGCAGGGGCAATCGTCGCGTAGTTGCAGCAACAGTGCGTCATCCCGTAGCGGCTCCCTGCTCGTATCACGGTTCCCTGGAAGTCCATCTTCACGTCCGCAAGCCACATGCAGCCTTGGAGTGCATGGCCGCTTCCCGAGCACTTCGAGCGGCAGTAGTCCATGAGTTGGCTGCTGCACTGCCAAGGACCGTAGAAGATGACCGTTCGGAATTGGCCTCCGCTCGGTAGCGTCACCACCGGACCAACCCCTTTCCGGACAGATGCGTCAGGCCTGGCCATTGGGCCATCTGTGCAAGCGGCGAGGAGCAGAAGCAGCAACAGGGGGTTCCATGGGCGCCTGAATGGACCCGCGCTGATGGCTTTCATGGTCTGCACCATAGTGCGCGGTGCCGACAGTCCATTATGACAACCAGCATGCGCCGGTTGTGGCTGGGGCATCGCCCGGGGCCTGATTCCGTTGGCACGCCACGCGCTATTCGTCGGACCACGGCGACAAATACACTCTCACTCGGGCAACGCCGAGGCGCGGCTCAGCCCGGACCGCGAAGCCTGGCGCGTAATGCGTTGCGAACCCGGCGCATGCCATACCGCGCCACGGAATCCATTCGTGGCGCCAGGAGCACCTTCGCCGCCATCCACCCAGCGCGACTGTCCAGCAACGACGCCCCCAACAGCCTCGCGTCTGAGAAGAAGCGCCGCGCCAGCACCTGCTGCCAGCGCGGAGGGGCCAGCGCCGACAGCACCTCTTCCGGCACCGGCGCCGCCAGGAGCCGCCGCGCCGCGTCCCACGCGTACCAGGCCGCATGAGGAAAGGCCGTGCCCCGTGCCTGCTCCACCACCGTCATCCAATCCAGCCGTGCATCCGACAGCGCCAGCAACTTCAAGTCGAAGAGCCACGCCAGCCGTTGCAACGCGTGGTTGCTCGCATGTAGCGCCAGGTACACAGCCTCATCCTCGGGCCGCAGCCATCGCACGGACCGACCGTCCACAGCACCCGTCTCCGCCCGCGACAGCAGCGCATCCCCCTCCAGCGCCTCACCCCACCCCGCGAGCGCGCGGTAGTGCAGCTCCACCAGCCCGGCCGGCCCCGCCAACTCCAGGTGATGAGAGTCCTCCTCCCCGTGCCGGGCGCCGTCGTCCCGCCGCACCGAGAGCCCCACGAGGGCAAGCGCCTGGACCGCGGCGCCCACGTCCGCGCGCGCCACCAGCAGGTCCACGTCCGTGGTGGCTCGCTGCAACGGGTCTGGATACAGCCGCAGCGCCAGCCCGTACCCCTTGAGCAGCACCGGCACCTGTCCGACCTTCCCCAGCGCGTCCAGGCATCGCAGCAGCAGCGTCTTCACGCGCAGGCCCGCGCCGCGTTCCCCAGGGCCTCCCGGCGCAATG
>JBKGHI010000272.1:0-11010 GCA_046520405.1 Myxococcus sp. 1LA | reverse complement strand
GCGGCGAACTCGGCGTCCAGCGAGCGGATGTCGCCGCCGGGGAGGGGCAGCGTGTCCGTGGGCGAACGGCGGCGCGGCTGGCCAAGGCGGCGCTCCACCGCGTCCACCACGTCGCGCGCCATGACGCGGTAGGTGGTGAGCTTGCCACCGCTGATGGCGAGCACCCCGGACGGGCTCACGTCGATGGCGTGCTCCCGGCTGGCGCTGCCCGCGTCGGCCTGCGTGCCGTGGTAGCCGCTGGCCACCAGGGGCCGGATGCCAGCCCACGCGCTCACCACGTCGGCGCGAGTGAGGCGCGCCTCGGGGAAGAAGGCGTTGGCGGACTCCAGCAGGTAGGCCACATCGGCTTCGCTGGCGCGGACCTCCGCGGGGTGCGCGCGCGTGGCCGTCTCCGTGGTGCCGATGATGGTGAAGTTGTCGGCGGGCAGCACGAACATCACCCGGCCGTCCTTGGGGGACAGCAGCGTGAAGGCGTCGCGGTGGTTCATGCGCTCGCGCGGCACGGCGAGGTGGACGCCCTTGCTGCCACGCACCGCCGGACTCGTCCCATTCGGCGCATCCAGCCGGCGGATTTCATCGCTCCACGGCCGTGGCGTTGACGATGACCCGGGCGCGCACGGTGACCTCCTCGCCAGTGAGGTGGTCCACCACCGTCGCGGCGCGCGCCTGCCCCTGCTCCAGGACCAGCCCCTTCACGGAGGCGTGGTTGAGGACGACGGCCCCCGCCTCGGAGGCGCCCACGGCATTGGCCAGGGTGAGGCGCGCGTCGTCGGTGGCGGCGTCGTAGTAGCGCGCGCCGCCCTTGAGGTGGTCCGTGCGCAGGCCGGGCTCGGCCGCGTGCACCTGCCGCGCGTTGAGCCGGCGGTAGCCCTTCACGTTCCGGAAGAGGGACAGGGCGTCGTACAGCATGAGGCCCGCGTTGAGCTTCCAGCGAGGCACGCGCGCCCGCGTACACGGGCCAGATGAAGGCGAGCGGCCGCACCAGGTGCGGAGCGAGCCGCAGCAGGCGCTGGCGCTCGATGCTGGACTCGAAGACGAGCCCCAGGTGGCCATGCTCCAGGTAACGGAGGCCGCCATGGATGAGCCGGGACGAGCGGCTGGAGGTGCCACTGGCGAAGTCCTCACGCTCGACGAGCGCCACCTTCAGGCCCCGGAGCGCGGCATCGCGCGCGGAGCCCGCACCGGTGACACCACCTCCGATGATGAGGACGTCGAAGGAGTCCGTGGCCAGGGCGCGCAGGCGCTCGGCACGGGACGGCGGTGGGGGCGCTACGGCTTCGGAAGCAACACGGCTGAGCGCGACGGATTCGGAACGCACGGCATAAGTGTAGCGACGTTGGCCGGCGAGGGCAGCGGAAACCAATGCGCTGCGTCAAGCGCGCTACACGGAGGACGCCCGAAGGTGTTGGAGAGCCGTCCATCCGAGGGGGACCGGCGCCTTGCGCGTCCGGATGAAGACAGATAGGAGGCGGCCGACCCCTCCCCTTGCCCCGGGCTCACGGCCTTGTTGAACCCCCACGACCGACGAGACCTGGCCAGCCTGGGACTGATGGTCCTGGTGTACGGGCTCGTCGTGGCGCCGGTGCTGCACGCGGTGGTGGCGCATGGCGGCGGCGGTCATCACCACCCCCACGCCCATTCACACCCACACGGACGCGCCCACGCGCACGGCGATCACTCGCACCGTGATGACGATGGGGCGGAGGCGCCAGCGCCGGGCGGTGAGCAGCAGCGCGGCCACGAGCACCCAGCCGGCTCCGTGGAGCACCTGCAGGCGGTGGCGTTGGCCTGGGCGGTGATGAAGCTGCCGCACGTGCGGGAGGTGTCGTGGCTGGCGGAAGTCCGGCGTGGCCCTACGTGGGCCCCCGGCTCCGCGCTGCGTCCGACGGCGATGCCGCAGGGCCCATAGCCAGCATCCGCCGCCTGAGGCCAGCACCAGGAGCCACGCGTGCGGAGCACGCCTGGGTCCGTGTGCCTTGTCCATTCAGTCCTGAACCCGTCTCGGTGAGGCCCGCTCCCTGCGGCGTCGTGTGCCGCGTGAAGTCTCGCGCGTGCGTGCGACGCCGGAGTGACGGGCCCTCGCCGCCGTGTGTGCGTACGTGCCCGTGCTCCTCGTTACCGCGCTGTCGTCGTGTGTCCTCGCCTTGTCGCCCCCGGACCGTCCGCGAGAAGCGGCACGGGATGTGGCTTCCGTGTCGGCGTTGTCCGAGGACCCCTCCGCGCCACGCGCCATCGCACGGCCGGGGGACGCAGCGGATGGAGCGGACACGCCCGAGCTTAGCGGGCCTACACAGCGTCCCGCGCAACAGCCCCTGGGACAAACATCCGGCACGATGGCCGGAGCAGCCACGCCCGAAGCCAACGAGCCAGCACTGAGCTCCACCGCGCAGGCACGCGACGCGGCGGCTGGGGCCGACACGCCCGAAGCCAGTGAGCCAGCACTGAGCCCCACCGCGCAGACACGCGACGCGGCAGTTGGGGCCGAACCGACAGAGGCCAACGAGCCTACACAGCGCCCCTTCAGCAGGACAGGCAACGCGGAGGCTGGGACCAACAAGCCCGGACAACACCCCACTGAGCTGACAGGCGGCGAAGCACCTCCAGCAGTCACTGCTCCAACCACCGTGGCCTCCGACCATGAGTCCGAGGCCCCACCGCCGAAAGCCACCGTGGTGCGCGGCGCGCGCCCCGCCCAAAGCGCCTCCGAGGTGACGCTGGGCCGGGACATCCTGGACGCGGCGCCGCGCCGGAACGCGGTGGACCTCCTGCGCGCCGTCCCCGGCCTCGTGGCCTCGCAGCACAGCGGTGAAGGCAAGGCCCAACAGCTCTTCCTCCGAGGCTTCGACGCGCTCCACGGGCAGGACGTGGAGCTCGACGTTGGCGGCCTGCCGGTGAACGAGGTGAGCCACATCCACGCGCTGGGCTACGCGGACATCAACTTCGTCATCCCGGAGGTGGTCCAGGCGATTGAAGTAACGGAGGGCTCCTACCGCGCGGCCCAGGGAGACTTCGCCGTCGCGGGGACGGTGCGCATGGACCTGGGGGTCGCTGAGCCCGGCGTCCATCTCCTGGGCACGTTGGGCCAGTACGGCCAGCGCCGGCTCGTGGCCACGGTGCGGCCGGGAGAGGACGCGGGGACCTTCGCCGCGGTGGAGATGGGGGAAGGGAGGGGCTTTGGCCCCCAGCGAGGCTACGGCCGCGCCTCCCTCCTCGCGCAGGCCACCACGACATTCGGAGACGGGCTGACAGTCCGAGCGCTCGGAGGCAGCTACGTCACCCGCTTCGATTCACCGGGTGTGGTGCGCGAGGACGACCTGCTCTCGGGCCGGAGCGACTTCTTCTCCGCCGAGCTGGGCCGGCAGGGTGGCTCGGTGTCGCGGCACCAGTTGCTGCTCGGCGTGGACCTGCCGCGCACGGGGAACGGACGCACGAAGCTGGAGGTCTTCGGCATCCTTTCGGACCTGCGGCTGCGCAACAACTTCACCGGCTTCCGGGTCGACGAGCGCGGTGACGGCCTGGAGCAGACGAACAACGCCACCACGCTGGGCGCGCGAGCCGAACATCGGAGGTCCGTGAGTGCCTTCGGCCGCCCGGTGGCGCTGGAACTCGGACTGGGCGCGAGGCGGGACAGCGTGGAGCAGACGCAGCGGCGCTACCGCGAGTCCGACGGCACCTTCTTCTCCGACGAGATTGACGCGGCCTTCACCCAGACGGACGTCTGGGGCTGGGCCGAGGCACGCATGCCCCTGGGCCGCTGGTCCTTCCGCCTGGGCGGGCGCGCGGACGCGTTGGGCGTGGAGGTCTTCGACGCGCTCGCGTTCAGGGACCCGCGCTACTACGACGGCCAGGGTTACTCACGCAGCGCCTTCGGCGTCCACCTGGGCGCGAAGGCAGGCGTGGAGTACGCGCTGGGAGACGACGCGGACGCGTGGCGACTGTTCGCCAGCTACGGTGACGGCTTCCGCTCGCCCCAGGCACGCAGCGTCTCGGAAGGCGAGCGCGCCCCCTTCGTCTCCATCCGAGGCGCCGAGCTCGGATCACGCAAGGACGGCGAACACTGGGCCCTGCAGCTCAGCCTCTTCGGCTCGCAGGTGGACAACGACTTCTTCTTCGACCACACGGTAGGCACCACCGTGTACACGGGCGAAACGTTGCGCTCGGGCATCTCCGCCGCGCTCCAGGCCCGCCCGCTGCCGGGACTCGTCACGTCGGTGAGCGCCACGTTCGCCCATGCCTACGTGCGGGCCTCGGACGCGCTGCTGCCCTACTTCGCGCCCTTCGTCGCGCGCGCCGACGTGGGCTGGGATGGCCCGCTGTCATGGGCGTGGCTCGGTGGCAGCACGCTGTCCGTGGGCACGGGGCTCACCTTCATCGGCCCGCGCCCGCTGCCCTTCAGTGAGCGCAGCGCTCCCGTGTTCCTCGCGGACGCGCACGTCGCCATCCGGCGGGGCGAGCTGGGACTGCGGCTGGAGGTCTCGAACCTGCTCGACGCGCGCTGGAGGGACGGCGAGTTCGTCTACGGCTCGCGCTTCGACCCTGGCGCCGCGGCGAGCCTCGTCCCAGCACGACATTTCACCGCGGGGTCGCCTCGGATGGCCTCGCTCTCCCTGGAGGTCCACCTATGAATCGCAGACACATCCTCACCAGCGCGCTGGCCCTGGCCGCCGCGTCCACGGCACTGAGCGGCTGTGGCAGCGAGGCGGAGCGGCGCACCTTCCCCGTGGAGGTGACGTCCACCCCCATGTCCGGCGCCAACGAGCGAGGCTGGACGGTGACGGTGGAGTCCGCGCACCTCTCCGTGGGCCCCGTGCGCTTCTTCGACGGCCGCGCGCTGACGGCCCACCGCTTCGATTGGTACTCGCTCATCGGTGGCACGGCCCACGCACACCCGGGCCACTACGCGCCGGGCGACGCGCTGGCCGAAGTGCTGACAACCCACACCGTGGATCTGCTCACCGGTGCCACGCTGGGCGACGCGAGCGCGGTAACGGGGGACTACGGCTCCCTGGAACTCACGCTGACGGCGCCCACGTCCACCACCGATGCCCAGGGCGTGCTGGGGGGCCATGCGATGCGCGTGCGGGGCACGGCGCGCGACGCGGAGGGCGTCGAGCGGCCCTTCGTCGCAGAGGCCAGCCTGTCCAAGCCCATCCAGGGCGTGCGCTTCGAGAAGGCCCTGGGGATGGAGGCGGGCCGGGTGCGCATCGCGGTGAGCATGGGGACATGGCTGGGCCGCATCGACTTCGCCACCGCGACCGATTCGGACGCGGATGGCGTCTACACCTTCCCCGCCGACAGCCAGGCGCAGAACGCGCTGATGCGCGGCGTGGAAGACACCACTGCCTACGTCGTGACGTGGGTGGAAGGAGCTGCGCAATGAAGAAGTGGATGCTGGGGCTTTCCTGCGTGGGACTGATGGCGTGCAGCGATGGCGCGGGCACGGTGACGTTCACCACCTACGGCGAGGACTACATCGAGAAGGAGATTCCCGCCGCCGTGGGTGGCGAGGACGGCATCGTGGACGGCTGGACGGTCCGCTTCAGCAAGTTCCTCGTGGTGCTCGGTGAAGTGAAGGTCGGCAACCACGATGAGACGGCCGTCGAGATGACGCAGGCTCGGGTGTTCGACGTCCACAAGCCCGGCCCGGTGGTGGTGGAGACGTTCCGCGACGTGCCGGCCCAGGAGTGGGACCACGTCAGCTTCGCCATCGCGCCCAACGCCAACGCCGTCGCGGGCAACGCGGACGCCGCGGACGTCACGCGGATGAAGGACGGCGGCTACTCCGTCTATCTGGAGGGCACGGCGACCAAGGGCGCGGAGACCAAGCGCTTCGCCTGGGGCTTCAACACCAACACCGTCTACGAGCACTGCGAGAGCCCGGGCCTGGGCGCGGGCGTGACGGTGCCCAAGGACGGCGAGGAGACGGTGCAGCTCACCATCCACGGTGACCACCTCCTCTTCGACGACCTGCAGTCGCCGGACGCGCAGATGCGCTTCGACGCGCTGGCGGCCGCGGACAGCCTGGGCATCGCGGGCCCTGACGGCGAGGTGACACTCGAGGAGCTGGCGGTGGTGGACCTGACGGAGCTGCCTTCGGGCCAGTACGGCACGCGCGGCGTGGGCAACGTCCGGACGCTGCGCGACTTCATCACGGCGCTGACGCGCAACCTGGGGCACTACCGCGGCGAAGGTGAGTGCGAGCCCCGAGCGCGCTGACCACACAGTGGGATGCTGACGCGGTGGCACGGCACGAAGGGCCGGCCACCGCGCCAGCATGCGCCCCCAGGCCCGGGGCCGACCCTCCCCAGGCCTGGAGCCTTCAAAAGCTCAGCTCTTGTTGTGCGAGGAGCCGGACGAGTTCGCCGCGGAGTTGCCGCCGGCCGGGTTGTTCCCGCCGTTGTTGCTCCCGCCATTCGGGTTGTTGCCCGGGTGCCGAGGGCTGTTCGGGTTCATTTGGTTGGAGCGGTTGTCCTGCGACGCCTTGTGCGCGGGGTTGTTCGGATTCTTGGTGTTGGCGCGCTGGTCGTTCTGGTTCTTGCCGCTGTCCTTGCTCATGGACCTACCTCGGGAGTCCCCAAGCGAAAGTGCCGGGGAGGCTCGAAACTAGGGAGCGGCGGAGGTGGGAACACTCGTGCGGCGGTGTTCGTCCGGTGTCGGGAAGCACACGACATCGTCCATGGGCCTGCACGAACAGCGGGAGTCACGGCGTTGCCGGATGCGTCTGCGCACCAGGGTGCCTACCTCCTGCCCCAGGAGGTGACTCCGGGGTGAGAACCGTCACATACGAGCGTAGTGGGAGAACCAACACGGGCGCTCAGGCGCTCCGGTTGGAAGGCATGAAGCACCTGAAGGTGCTGGAGCAGGGCGAAGTCGTCAGCGAGCGAGCCCTGACGGGAGCCGAAATCCAGCGGCTGGGCCCGCTCTTCGAGCAAGCCAGCCGGGCCCCCGCCGCCGTGGTCATGGCGCCCCAGGCTGGCGGACCGGAGGGGCTGACGGTGACGCTCGCCTTCGAGGACGAGGAATCGGCCCGAGTGCGTGTGGCCGCCGAGCGACTTCCGGCCCAGGGAGCGGATCCCCTCTATGACGCCCTGCTCGGAGAGCTGGACCGCTTGTTGACCGCCGAGCTCCACGCCCGAGCGCCCCGGCACGCGCACGCGGTGTTGCCCCACCAACTGCGAGAAGAGGAGCAGTAGCCGCCTGACCTCAGTCGCCGCTCGATAAGACCTGCTGGTGGGCCGCTCATCGGGCGGGCGAAGGTGGGGGGCCGGCCGGAGTTGCTGGCGAGCGCCGCTTCTGTGAAGAGAGAGGCATGAAGCGCGTGCAGTTGTCCGTGCATCGCACGGTGGGAGAAGCGCGGCTGCTGGCGGGTGCGCTGGAAGCCATGGGCGTGTCCGTGGAGGTGCGTGGGGAAGCCCTGGCCCCTCTGAGCGGCGAGATTCCGAGCGCGGAGACCTGGATAGAGCTGTGGGTGGAACCGCGCGAGCTCGAACACGCGAAGGGCCTCCTGGCGGAGCTCCGGGAGAATCAAGAGCAGGCCGAGCGGTCGGTGGAGTGCCCCCGGTGCCGCGAAGAGAACCCTGGCAACTTCGAGCTGTGTTGGAGCTGTGGCTTGGAGTTGCCCTCGGGGCTACGTCCCATACTGCGGGCGGTGTAGTAGCTGGACACGCGGAGGGGTGGAGCGCCTCTCGGGGAGATGTGGAAGTGCAGGAAGCAGAGGGAGTGCGTCGCCGCCTGTGGAGCCGGGGAACACGCAGCCTGGTGCTCGTGTGCATCGTGGCGACGCTCATCCACCTCATTCCGCTGCTGCTCCCCAGGAACATGCCCGAGCAGCAGCTCTCCATCGCGCGCGCCATGTCGAACGTGACGCAGCGAGTCCCGTTCCTACGCCCTCTCAAGGACGATTCGACGGCCACTCCAGCCGAGTTGCGAGAGGCCGCGCTGCTGCTGCTGGACGGGGCGCCGGATGACGCGCATGCGCTGGCCCTGGAAGCCGAGCGCCGCGGGCCCCAGGACGTGGAGACCCAGCTCCTGCTGGCGAGAATCTGCGATGTGGAGCGGATGAGCCGGTGTGTGAGCACCTCCCTGGCACGAGCGGAGACGCTGGCACCAGGGGACGCACGCCCGGACCTGCTCCGAGCCGAACTCCTGGAGAAGGATGGGAATGTCGACGGTGCGGCCGAATCGATGGAGCGAGCCCACGGCAAAGCCCCCGACGACCCACTCGTGGGACTGCGCTATGTGCACCTGCTGAGTGCGGCGAATCGAGGCGATGAGGCGTTGGCTGTGCTTCGGAAGCTTGAAGGGCGGATTCCACACGCCAGGCTCTTGGTGGAACAGGGCCGGGTGCACAGCCGCGAGGGGCACGATGCGGAGGCGGTGAAGCTGTTCCGGGCGGCGGTGACGGAAGATCCCAAGCTCAGCATGGGCTACTTCGAGCTGGGGCTCGCGTGGCACCGGCTGGGCAAGGCGGACACGGCGGAAGACGCCTTGCGGCAGGCGGACCTGCTGGACCGGGCGAACCCGAAGGCGCTCGCGGCCCTCTGCGCCATTCAGCTCAAGGAGCGGCGCATCGACGACGCACGGCTGACTCGAATGGACCTGGAGCGCCGCTTCTCGGGCCAACCGGAGTTGATCCGCCAGGCGTGCAGCATCCCCTGAAGCGAGTGGAGCGACTGCCTACTCGCGAGGCTCGATGCCGCGTATCTGCCGGAGCATGCGGGCAGAGGCCTTGACCTCCGTGTCCACGGCCCCGTCGACCCGTTCGGTGCGGACCACCGCCTGGAGATAGGGAACGGCCTCCGCGTCGCGCTCCTGATGGAAGAGCAGCGCCCCCAGGGCAAATCGCGCCCGGGTGAGCAGGACGATGTCCTCTGCGGCGACGGCGGCATCAATGGCGTCGCTGAGGGCGGACTCAGCCATCTCGTGCTGGTTCCGGGCGAGCAGCTCGCGGGCCCGCTGGATGTGTTCGTCGACGTTCATGAGAGCGGACGCAAGGCACAACGAGGTGGGGACGCGGGCCTCCGCGCCGGGATATGGGTGGCGGCCCCATGGACGAAAAGCGAATCGCCGAGCTGGAAATCCGCTACATGCACCAGCAGGAGCTGCTGCAGGAGCTCAGTGGCGTGCTGTACGAGCAGCAGAAGGTCATCGACCAACTGAGGGCGGAAGTGGATCGGCTCAAGCAGAAGCTGGAAGCCGAGCCCGGCCTGGTGGACGCCCGTCAGGACGAGCGCCCACCGCATTACTGAAGCTCAGAACTTGTAGCCGACGCGCAGGCCAATGGTGGGGTTGGGCTCCAGGTAACCCACCTCAAGGCCGATGCTCGCGGCCTTGCCCTGAATGCCAAAGCCAAACGCGGCGTGCGCCCGGAAGGTGTCTCCGCGGCCGAAGACGAGCCAGGGACCGGCCATGCCTTCGATGTAGACACCCGACTTGGAGAGGTTCGCGCGCAGGACGAGGTCCAGCGGCACACCGATGTCGTTGCCATCCGTGATGAGCATCGCGCCAAAACGGGCACCGATCGACAGAGGCCCCACGAGCGGAGTCTCGACGCCGAGCGTGAAGTTGAAGGCCGCGCTCTCATCAATCCAGTAGTCAGCCCCAAGCCCGACACGGACCGCAGCCTCGGACTTCGTAGGCACGAGGAAGAGGCCGGCCGCGAGCAGCGCGCCAAGGCAAGGACGAAGCAGATTCATTCGAGAGGCTCCTCTCAACAAAGCGGGGGAAACCTCACTCAACCAAGCCGAGCGAGATGAAGCCAGTCACTCGGCGAATCAAATCGCCAAAGGCAGTCTCAACGGAAGTCAGTGACTCACAGCGGACGGAGTGCGTGCACTCGAACACATCCGCGACTGGCGCTGGCGGTGGGCGCGGCGCTGCGGGGGATTGGCGCCGTGCGGCGGCTGCGGGCCCGGCGCCAGCGCTGACGGCCCTGGGTAAGGGCGCCCCGCGCGGCCTCAAGGGCCCCCAAAAGCGAAAACCCCCGGTGTCCACGAGGGACACCGGGGGTTTCTCAAAAAGAATCCGGCAGCGACCTACTCTCCCGCGCGGTTTCCCGCGAAGTACCATCGGCTCTGGAGGGCTTAACTTCCGTGTTCGGGATGGGAACGGGTGGGACCCCTCCGACATAGCCACCGGAAAATCAGCGACAGTGCATACAAAGGGTAAGTTTCAATTCATTGCTGAGCGAAAGTCTCGCTGTGCGTATTTTCAGTCTTCCAGGCGAGTGCGAGTCGCACTCGAGCCTCGGCCTTGGCCCCGAGTCCCTTACTCCCCGCGAGGGGGCATGCAAGAGAATGGGGAAAGTAAGCCTCACGACCAATTAGTACCGGTTAGCTGAACGTGTTACCACGCTTACACACCCGGCCTATCAACGTCGTAGTCTTCGACGGGTCTTCAGGGGCTTGCGCCCGGGATACCTGGTCTTGAGGTCGGTTTCCCGCTTAGATGCTTTCAGCGGTTATCCAATCGGCACATGGCTACCCAGCGATGCCTCTGGCGAGACAACTGGTACACCAGCGGTGCCTCCAACCCGGTCCTCTCGTACTAAGGTCAGAGCCTCTCAAGTATCCTACGCCCACAGCAGATAGGGACCAAACTGTCTCACGACGTTTTGAACCCAGCTCGCGTACCGCTTTAATTGGCGAACAGCCAAACCCTTGGGACCTGCTCCAGCCCCAGGATGCGATGAGCCGACATCGAGGTGCCAAACCTCCCCGTCGATGTGAACTCTTGGGGGAGATAAGCCTGTTATCCCCGGAGTACCTTTTATCCGTTGAGCGATGGCCCTTCCATTCAGGACCACCGGATCACTATGACCTGCTTTCGCACCTGCTCGACGTGTCCGTCTCGCAGTCAAGCTCCCTTATGCCATTGCACTCGACGCCCGGTTTCCAATCGGGCTGAGGGAACCATCGCGCGCCTCCGTTACTTTTTGGGAGGCGACCGCCCCAGTCAAACTACCCACCAGACAGTGTCCCAATCCCGGCTGACGGGACATGGTTAGACACC